>JBCCYN010000158.1:0-10579 GCA_039189655.1 Pseudomonadota bacterium
CATCGTTCTCCTCCGAAGGCGCGATCGTAGGGGTGCGCCTGCTCAAAAAATATTCACGACTAAAAAACGTGCGCTCGATCCGGATCGGCGCAGGGCCTAATCACATTAACGCATGGAAAGGTTGCGCCTGGATACTTGAACGTTGGCTGAATTGTCCTTTTTTCGATGAGGATGGGCCGACGCATGCCTCGCGCCATGGGGGTGTGCGCTTTGGCAGGCCGGGCAGTTGCCAGGATCGGCCTAATCGCCCACATAAGAACTGGAATACGTCGCAAGTTGGGGACTTTGATGGCAACGCTTGAAGGCACCGCCAAATCCATCTTTCTGTCGGAGTTCGTGTCCGCCTTCTTCCTTGGCATGCGCTACTTCTTCAAACCCAAGGCGACGATAAACTATCCCTTTGAGAAAAATCCCATTTCGCCGCGTTTTCGGGGCGAGCATGCGTTGCGTCGCTACCCCAACGGCGAAGAGCGCTGCATTGCGTGCAAGCTTTGCGAGGCGATTTGCCCGGCACAGGCAATCACCATCGAAGCTGGCCCGCGCCGCAATGACGGCACCCGGCGCACCACGCGCTACGACATCGACATGGTAAAGTGCATCTATTGCGGCCTTTGCCAGGAGGCCTGCCCTGTGGATGCGATTGTAGAAGGCCCCAATTTTGAGTTCGCCACCGAGACCCGCGAAGAACTCCTCTACGACAAGGAAAAGCTGCTTTCCAATGGCGACCGGTGGGAGCGGGAAATCGCTGCCAACATTGCCGCGGACGCGCCCTATCGATGAGTGCTGACGGGCAGGGGAAGGGGCACCCATCGTCGGTGGTGCGCGGCGCGCGGTGGCCAGCGGTCCTCGCTCTTGCCTTTTGGGGGCTCCTTGGCGCCGCCGGGCCGGCCGCCGCACAAGATGCCTGCTTTGACCATAACGGTTCCACCATGCGCATCATCGATCGGGGCGGGCAGTTCACCATTTCCTATGAGCGGCCCCGAGACGTTCTGCGGCGGGCGGGGGTGCGGGCTGGTACGGTGCTCGCCTTCGGCCGCTCGACTGATGGCGGGTTCACGGGCACCGCGCGCCGCTTTTCGCGCCACTGCGTCGGCCGCCCGCTGGAGTACGAAGTAAGCGGGTACTATGAGGGTGACTATTCCGTCGTTCTCACAGGCACGCGGCCGGTCTATGAGCGCTGCCAGCCCACCGGCCGCACTACGTTTGACGAACTCTTCTTCGACTATGTCGGAGAGTGCTGACCGCACCGAACACCACAAGCACTATCCGGCCGGATCGAAACGAGTACCAAGTACCAAGTACCAAGTACCAAGTACCAAGCACCCTAGCCCTTCTCGGCCATCAATTCCGTGGCGAGGCGGGTCACGTTCACCGCATCGACTTTGCCGGTGCCCATCAACGGTATGGATGGGACCGTGAATGTCTTGTGGGGCAAAAATCGTTCGGGCAGCCCGTCGGCTTTCAACTGGGCATGGAGCGCTGCCTGGTCCACCGCTTCTTGCTCGGTGAGTAGCACGATGACCTCGCCGCGGGTCTTGCCGGGTACGGCGGCTGCAGCATGGAGCGAATCGGGCCACACGGCGCCGGCAAGGTTCTCCACCACCGCAAGCGATGTCATCTCACCGCCGATTTTAGCAAAGCGTTTGAGGCGGCCCCGGATGCACAGATAGCCATCCTCGATGGCCACCACATCGCCTGTGTTGTGCCAGCCATCTTCGGGGGGCTCCACCGCTCCGGACTTGGGGTCGATGTATCCGGCCATGACGTTGGGACCCCGCACCTCCAGGCGGCGGCCATTGTCGAGACCTTCCACGCGCACCAGCCGAGCCTCGATGCCCGGGAGGAGCCGCCCTACGGTGCCGTCGCGAATGTCGTCGGGGTGGTTCGCGGCAAGGACGGGACTGGTTTCGGTGACCCCATAGCCTTCCACCACCTCGAAGCCAAAGCGGCTGCGCACCAGTTCGCGGGTCTCGTGCCGCACCCGTTCTGCGCCGCACACGGCAAACTCTAGCGAGGCGAGGCTGCCCGGATCCCCCGCCCGCGCGTACTGACGCAGGAAGGTGTCGGTGGCGAGGAGGACGTTCGCTTTGGTGGCCGCGATGCGCGCCGCCACCTCCTTGGCCCGCAGCGGGGAAGGGTGGAGAACGAGCCTTTGCCCCAAGACTAGGGGAAGGATCAGCCCCGGACCAAGGCCGTAGCTGTGAAAAATGGGGAGCGGATTGAAGAAGGTTTCCACACGGTCGAGGGGGAGGGAGGCGACGATCTGGTGCGCGTTCGCGAGAAAATTGCGATGGGTGAGCGCGACGCCCTTCGGATCTCCTTCGGAGCCGGAGGTGAACACAATGGCGGCGGTGTCGTCGGGTTTGGGAGAAGCGAGGAGGCCCAAGGAAGGCCCCAAGAGCGCGAAAACCTTGTCCGTCCAACTGATGCGCTGGCGCATCTCCTCCAGCGCCATGACCGGCGCGGCATCTTCTAAGGCCTTTGCGACTGGTTCCAGATTGGCAAGAGTCAGGAAGCGGTTGGCGGTGAGGATGGCACCTACTTGCGCTGCCCGGCAGGCGGCTAGGAGTGGCCCTTGTCCGGCGGTAAAATTCAGCATTGCCGGGGTTTTGCCCGCAGCCAGAATGGCGAAGAAGGTGACTGCCGCGCCAGCGCTGGAGGGGAGGAAAACGCCCACCACGTCCGCTTTGACCTCCCGGCGGATGAGCCGGGAGAGCGCTGCCACAGCCCGCACCAGGTCGCCATAGGTGAGGGAGCGCAGGTCGCCATCTTCAAGGGCTTGAGCGCCCTTTCCCCTCTTTTGCTTTGCCGCCAGCAGTGCGTCGAGGATGTTGGTGTTGGCGGCGTTGGCACACTCTTCGGGGGAAGGGCCGTCCGACCGCGGGGGGACGTAGATGACGTCCTCTTCGGACTCTGGTTCTGCGGGCGATCCGGTTTCTGGCAGTGCGTCTGACGCGCTCACGGGCGGAACTCGGTCTTTGCGGTGCCCTCATAAAGGGCGGAGACCTGCGCTTCCATGGAGGCGGCGTGGGCGGCGATGGCGGCCGCATCCAGGTCAGCCCCCGGCCTTGGCTCGTGGGCAAAGTGCCCGAACGCATCGCGGCCGCGCACCAACGTGGCAAAGTCTCGGGTTTTGGTTTGGGCAAGGCGCGTCGGGATATAGCGAAGGGCAAACCCAATGCGGCGATCGGCGGTGCGGTTGGGTTTGGAGCCGTGCACCAAGAGCACGTGGTGAAGGCTCATTTCACCGGCCGCTAACGGCACGTCCACCCCCTCGCCCTCAGGCACGTCCACGGCAATTTCTTGACCGCGAGATAGAAGATTGTCTTCCGAAAACGTGTCTTTGTGTTCCACCTGTTGCTTCAGGTGGCTTCCCGGCCAGAACCGCATCGCGCCCGATTCCACCGGCGCATCGGCGAGCGCCACCCAGGCGGTCACCACGTCGGAGCCGTCCAGACCCCAGTAGGTGGCGTCCTGATGCCAGGAGACGAAGCTGGTGGATTGGGCCTCTTTGATGAAGAAGGAGGAGCCCCACAGGAGAAGATCGGGCCCCAAAAGGTCCTCCACCGCATCAAGGATGGCGGGGGTGTGGGCGATCTCGCTGGCCCATGTGAACAGGAGATGGGTTTTGTGCCGAAGGTTGCCGGCAATGGGTCCGCCACTTTGCCGCTCGTAGGCTTCCAGGGCCGCGCGATAGGAAGCCGCCCTTTCCCGGGACATCACCCGCACCGGAAACACATAGCCATCGCGCCCGTATTGGGCGATTTGATCCCCACGGAGCACCAGCGCCTCCTCCCGTCGTTGTTTCTGATGGTGTCTTGGCGGGCCCCGGCGCGCAAGGACCTTGAGGCGTCAGCGCGTCGCGATCATGCGCCTCACCGCATCCTCGAACGCCTTCGACGCGGTCCGAGCGTGGGATAGGGCGCTCGGATGCGCCTTCGCCTCGGCGATCCCATCCTCCAGTGTTCGTACCAGGGCGGGTTGATGAAAGTAGCTGTAGAACTTGGAGCCGAAAGGGATCGCGGCGACCCGCCGGCCCAGTAAGGTTCCCCAGTAGGCGCCGTGATAACTTGAAGAAATCACGGTGCGGCCGGAGGCGAGGAAGGCAATGGCAGCATCGATGCCGCCGGCGTCGAGATTGTCGAGGTAAGGCAATCCGTTCTGCGCGCAGGCGTCTTTGAGCGGGCTGTACATGGCGTGGCCAAAAACGACCACATCGTGCTGCGGCGCCGGTGCGTCGTTAAAGCCAGGGTGCAAGCAGGACGGGCAGGGGGCGTAGGTGAGGCCTGTGGACGCGTCGCGCGTTCCCCAAAGGGCGTAGCCGCGCCGCAGCCATAGATGCGGCCATCGGCTCACCGGTGCACGGCGTGTGCTAGTGTGCCCAAGCCCCCAACCGATCAGAAGGCTTTTGGGGTATTTTTTACGGATCCGCGGTGCGTACTTCGCGATGGCGCCGCCGCCCAGGACCACCACGTCGGGTTTGAGTGCGGGCGGGGTTTTGACGTGAGCGATGATCTGCTCGTCTGCGGGGCCGGCAAGATCCACATAGTCCAGGGGGCCGGCGGCAAGATCGCCCACGTTGGGCACATCTCGTTTGTGGAGGCCAAGGATCAGCATGGTCGAGGCAGATCAGGTGATTTCGACAAGGGCCTCTTGGGCACAAAACGCTCGGTAGCGATACGTTTCGGGATCAAGAACTTCCTTAAGAGCCTTGTACTCGCCGTTGCGCCAATTGGGATAGCCATGGTGCTCGTCAAACAGGATCAGTGATCCGGCGGCAAGACGCGGTTTGATGAGGTCCAAGATGTGCCGGCAGGGTGAATAGGTGTCCGTGTCGATGTGGGCAAACGCGATGGGATCTGCGTGCCGCTCCAAAAAAGGTCCGAGCGTTTCCTCCACCCAGCCGATCACCAGATCCACCTGCGGGTCCACCCGGGGCGGTTTTCCCTGGCGGCTGAAGTTGGTGCGGGCGGCGATGGACTTGCCGTACCAGTCCTCCGAAAGGCCCAGAAAGGCATCGAATCCATAAACGGTGCGGCGGTCGCCCCGTTTGCGCAGGAGCGCGGCGAACTGATTGACGCCGGCCCCCTTGCTGACGCCGAATTCCAGGATGAGGCCGGCCGATGGAACGCGCTCCATGGCGTGGGCTCTGATTTGATCGCCCCGGCGAATGAGCAGCGCCTGAGACAAGTGCGGCTCGATGAAATTGGCCGAATCTTCGAGCGCCCTGTCGATCAAAATGTCGTTCACCGCAGGACGTCGAGGCTTTTGGTGAAACCGCCGACCCCGCGCTCGGGCTACAAGCGACTGAAAGGGACGCACGGCGGCTAGAACCCGCGCTGTGCAAGAAGGGCGCTCAGCTCGGCAACCCGCGAGACGCGCGGTGGCGTCGGCGTTGCCATGAGGCCTTCCAGGGTGAAGTCGGCGAAAGTCGATCGGGCCACCAGGCCATCGGCAGAAAGCCGAGCGATCTCACCCTGGTCCCGGGGAGGACCGCGATAGGTTTCGGCGCGAACCACATGGGTTGGCCTGCCCGCAGCTAGGGCCTCCGTCATCATGGAAAGGCTGTCCGCGGTGACGATGACTGCATCGGCATCGAATGCGGCGCTGTTTGAGCCGAGCCCGCCATCGACGAAGCGGTGGAGCGCGATGCGCGGCTCATCCGCCACGGCCGTTGCGAACGCTGCAAACGTCCGGTCATTGGTGCGTCTGGAATCGTAGACGTGGCACTCCCACGTGGCGGCGTCTTGCAGAACGGCGCGCAGCGAATCTGCTAACGTCTCCATGTCCTGTGCGGTGTATGAGTAGTGCTTGCTTTCGCCGCCGAAGAGCACCGCCACCGTGCGATCTTCATCGCGTGCCAGCTCCCTTGGCTCAAGGAGGTTTTCGGCGTTGATCTCGGAGGGCCGCGCCGTGAGGGCGACCGAGGCAGATCGCGACGGCACGGGGCTGAGGATCAGCGAATAGCCGAGCACCGGGCGCTTGGGAAAACCGCAATAGATATTGCGCGCGCCGTAGCGCCGGGCCGCGGCAATATTGGCGGCAGCCGTCGATGGACCAGTGGAGACGACGATGTCGGCCCGGGGAGGCCAGTCGTGGAGAACGCCTTCGCCGCCAATACCGTCCGCCGCTATGTTCGGCCCCAACGATACGCCTTTGGCAAGCCAGCGCTCCGGCTCGGAAAGGGCCGCCGCCACCCGCGCCATGCGCCGTGAGCGTGGCTTGTTTTCTGAGATCCGCAGCCAATTGGTGGCGAGGTCGTGACGGTCTTTAAGGGCAGCCACAACCCCTAGGGAAGAGCGATCATGCCCCGGAACGCCATCGCTTAGCACCAGAACCATCACCGCCAATGCTCAGCGATCCAGGGGGTGGGTCGCACGTGTTTGCGCAGGCGCTTGTACCAGGTTTTTTCCGGCCAGATCCCGTCGCGAGCGTGGTCCGGATTGGGGTATCCGGTGAAGCAGATCACCTTGGCATTTGAAGGCAATCTTGCCGTGCGCACAAAATTCATCGGGAATTTTGGTAGCAGCCCGTGCTTAAAACTCACGCACCACGGCGCTGGCCAAAACACGTGGGATGAAATCGTTCGGGACTGGAACGTCTGACTGTTGGGAAATTTTGCGACCGTTCCAGCGGGATCGGCCATCAGTGTGTCGAAGACTTCCTGGTGGGCACCGACGCGCAGGCGAAAGACGCTGGTGTTGCCGATCCCACTGCCGCTTTGGGTCCAATTTTCGATGACACAGTAGCTGGACGCCGGGGAGTGGTCGAAAAAGTCGTCAATGCTTCCAGTCACCACCACATCGAGGTCGAGAAAAAGGACGTCGCCCTCAAGGCCCCCTACATCCGGCTGCGTGAGGGCAATCTTTCGCCACGCTTTCCACTCATGGGATTTTGGCAGCTGGATGGGCGGTAGCGGTCTTGGCTCGATGCGCGGATCAAGCCCGTTCGTATCGTCGGTGAAGCACACGAAGCGCAGCGGGCGCTGCGTATGCCGCGCCACCATGGAATAGAGCGTGTTGGCATAGTCGGCACCATAGGCGGTGCCCCACTTCATGCAGATGACGGTTTGCAGGCCGGAGGTCATGGCGCCCTCCTTGGCCGATCCCGCAATGGTTGGCAATGTGCACCCATGGCGGGAAGCGTTTGTTCAAAACGGTTCTGGAACCCGACCGGTCGATGGGGCGGGGGTCCAGGCGGTAAGGCACTCACACCCGACCACCCATCGCTTTTCGAACGAACCCGCGATGCTCCGAGCGGGACCCGAGGGATGCCTCAGCTGGGGCGAGAGGACGCCTCCGCCATGTCCCGCAAGACGGTGAGCGCCACGTCCTTGCGCTCGTCGCTCAACGACCCGTAGTAGCCGACGATCTGGATCGCCGCCGAATCAAGATCCACACCCTCCACGAGGTAGCTTACCGTTGTGTCGAGCACCAAGGCCAGTTTGGCGAGGTTATCGATCCGGGGGGTTGCGCCTTTCTGCTCCAAAATCTGGGTCAAGTAGGCCGGGTTTAATCCTGCCTCCTGACAAACTTGCGATCTTGTTTTGCCGCTTTTCGCGAGTTCTTCCCGCAGTCGTTGTCTCCAGGTGGTCATACCCGTGTAGTGCTCACTTTTTTTGACGCCTCTTTGTTCTTCATTTCACGATTGCACCTATCATGACAAGATAGCGAAAATACATGAATAATGAAAAGCGGACTATCGTTTTTTGCAGACAATCCAAGAGAGGATCGCAGTTTTCGGTGAATCCAGGCCATGCCACTTGATTAATCACCCACCTGGTGCACAAAGGAACGGCACGGAAACTCTGTCTGAACCAGTTGGATACCAGCGCGAGGACGCCGAACATGATACCGCGCTACGCTAGAGGACAGATGACGTCCATTTGGACGCCAGAATCGAAGTTCCGAATATGGTTCGAAATCGAAGCGCACGCCGCCGATGCCATGGCCGAGCTTGGGGCAATTCCGGCCGATGCCGCGCGAATCATTCGCGAAAAAGGCGGTGCTGCCACGTTCGACATTGATCGAATCGACGAGATTGAGCGGGATACTCGCCACGATGTTATCGCATTTTTGACACACCTTGCCGAAATCGTCGGCCCGGAAGCGCGCTTCGTGCACCAGGGGATGACCTCCTCGGATATCCTCGACACAACATTTGCTGTTCAGCTTGTGCGGGCGAGCGACATCCTCATCACCGATGTGGAGGAACTCCTCGACGCCCTGAAGCGCCGCGCCCACGAGCACAAGTTTACACCCACCATCGGACGCAGCCACGGCATCCATGCCGAGCCTACAACCTTCGGTCTTAAACTCGCCCAGGCTTATGCCGAGTTCGACCGCGCGCGCAAGCGCCTGCTTACGGCCCGCGACGAAATCGCCACGTGTGCCATCTCAGGAGCTGTGGGGACTTTTGCCCATATCCACCCGCGGGTTGAGGCCCATGTGGCGACCCAAATGGGCCTTCAGGTGGAGCCGATATCCACACAAATAATTCCGCGCGACCGCCATGCGGCCTATTTTTGTGCCCTCGCAGTGGTGGCGTCGTCGGTGGAGCGCCTTTCCACCGAGATTCGGCATCTCCAGCGCACCGAGGTGGGCGAGGTGGAGGAGGCCTTCGGCAAGGGACAGAAGGGGTCATCCGCCATGCCCCACAAGAAAAACCCGGTGCTGACGGAAAATCTCACCGGTCTGGCGCGGATGGTGCGGGCCTATGCGCTTCCGGCGCTGGAGAACGTGGCCCTTTGGCACGAGCGTGACATCTCCCACTCATCGGCGGAACGGTTCGTCGGCCCGGATGCGACGGTGACCCTCGATTTTGCCCTCGCAAGGCTCACCGGCGTGGTGGAGGGTTTGGTGGTGAAACCGGAAGCCATGGCGCGAAATCTTGGCATGCTCGGCGGCCTCGTCCACTCGCAGCAGGTGCTTCTCGCCCTCACCGTCGCCGGCGTGTCGCGCGAAGACGCCTATGCCATGGTCCAGCGCAACGCCATGGCCGCCCATGCCGGAAAAGGCTCGTTCCGCTCACTGATTGAAGCCGACGCTGAAATTGCCCGTACTCTCGATTCAACCACCATTGCGGCGGCCTTCGACGAAGCTGCCCACACGCGAAACGTGGAGGCGGTCTTCGAGCGCGTGTTCGGTGCGGCAAGCGCCGAACCAGCAAGTGCCGCCGACCCGACCGCGTGGCGGGCGATGAGCGCCGAGCCAGCCGTCGCACCCTAGGGCGCGTTTCAGCAAAAATGGAATCATGACGCGGCTCGAACCGCGGGGTGAAACAGGAACTTAGATCAAGTCATGCGATCGCGTGATCGTGTGAACTGTTCTAGCGCCTGAGCCGACCCCAAATCCGACCGAGATGGAAGCAGTTCAGGCCGCAGAAGCCGGCTCGCCCCATAGACTGACAGTGAATGGGATCTGATCTGCCATTGGGCGGTCAGATCAAAGTGGCCCTAGACATCTTGGATGGCGCTGAGCTTCCAGCCGTCCCGCCCGGAACCCACGGGGCGCACGAAAGTCCAGATCTCGGTGGTTTCCGAAAGCTCTTCCACTCCGTCAACCACGGCGCCGGTGGTCCGGTCGCGCATCACATCGATGCTTTCGTAGCGCATCGCAACAGTCGCGTACTCGTCATTGTCCTCTCTCCAGGCCTCGGACAAATCCCCCTGTAGGAGTTTGACATCGGTGACATCGTTGCGCTGCCCGCCCACGGCGTTTTCGCTAAGTTCTTCAGAGAGATAAGACACGATCTCGGGGGTCGTGCGGGCGCGCAGACCCGCGTAGTCCTCCCGGGTAAAGGCCGCCTGAATCTCGACCAGCAGCTGTTCGAATTGATCGAAGTCCTCCTCGCTGAGGCCGATTTCATCAACGCCGTCAGGAGCGTGCGCGCCGGCACCAGCGGGCGCCACATCCACCGGTGGAGACGTCGAACGCGCCCCATCTTGTCCGCCGGCGGTGTTGGGCACGGAGCCTTGGAATTCAAAATTTCGCGCTCGCGCCTGACCGCCGCCGCCCCCGGCCACAGCCGGCTCACGGCGGTTGCGCAGGAAGCGCATGACCAGGGATACAATGAGGAAGACGATCGCGATTTGGGCGAGGAGAGCAAGAAACCCGGCGATCCCACCAAAACCGTTGCCCAGCAGCATGCCGACGATCCCGCCGAGCACGAGGCCACCCAAGAGGCCTCCCATCATGCCGCCGAACATTCCGCCGCGTTGGGTTTGAGCGGCGCCAGCACGCCCCTGCGCCTGGCCGCCCGGTTGGGACTGCTGCTGACGTGGTGTCATGGAACGGTTGATGGGTTGGGCATCGCGCGGCGCCGTGCGCGTGGGAGCCGGCTTCGTAAAGGTTCGGAACCCGCGGCTACCAAAGCCGCCGCCGCGCCGCGCCTCGGCATAGTCCACGACCACAAGGCTGAAGGCGGCGGCAAGGGTCGCAATCATGATCGCGAGCCGGTATCGGTGAAAAAAGCCCATGGCGGCGGCTCCAGTGGTGTGGGACTGGGTGTTGCTAGGTGGGCAATATGGGTACTTGGCGGCGGCAGCACAAACGGGGCCGGCAACCACTGCCGGCTCACC
>JBCCYN010000159.1:0-10575 GCA_039189655.1 Pseudomonadota bacterium
CGTTTTGGGCGGCGAGGAGAGCGTTGCTCTCGGCCTGAAACATCAAACGTTCGGCGTTCCACGCGACGGCAGTGAAGTCATCAGGCAGGTTTGCGGCTGCCGGTGTGCCAGCGAGTTCCAGCTGCCACAACGTATCTGCGTCGGCCAACAATTCGCGGTGGGCTTCAGCGGTACGGAGCGCAACGTTTGCCCGGTCCAGCAGATCGGTGGAGACGGGCGGCAGTGCAGCGACGACCGTTTCGCAAACCCTCGCCGCGTCGGCCGTTTCGAAGGTTTTCAGAGCCGCCGTCCAGTCTCGGCAGAGAAGAGATGGGTATCGGCAGGCGCGATACGCACGCCGATGGCCCCTTCGGGAATGCCGACGGTGTTGGGGGCATTGACGACGAAGGTATGATCGCCCGCCAGCCGACCGTGAAGCAGCCGGCTCGCGCCCAACTCCTCCACCAGATCGAGGGTGAAGGGGAACGTACCTTCCGCACCGGGCTCGGACACCGTGACGCTTTCGGGCCTCACGCCCAGTTCCACCCGCCCAGCGCCGCCGCTGCCGCCCGCCACTGGCACCGAAATGTCGCCAAGGCGTACCGAGCCGTTGCCGTCGTAGTCGGCGGGGAGGAGGTTCATGGGTGGGGCGCCCATGAAGCCGGCGACGAAGGTGGATGCGGGGGCGTTATAGATCTGGCTGGGCGAGCCGATCTGCTCCACCGAGCCGTGGTTGAGGACGACGATGCGGTCGGCCATCGTCATGGCTTCCACCTGGTCGTGGGTGACGTACATGGCGGTGGTTTCCACGCGCCGCTGGAGGGAGCGGATCTCGATGCGCATCTGGTTGCGCAGCTTGGCGTCGAGGTTCGAAAGGGGTTCGTCGAAGAGGAAGAGGGCCGGGTTGCGCACGATGGCGCGCCCCATGGCAACGCGCTGGCGCTGACCGCCGGAAAGCTGGGAGGGGCGCCTTTCCAAAAATTCGGCAAGGTTCAGCATATCCGCTGCGCGGCGGACCTTTTGGTCTATCTCGGACTTGGGAAGGCCGCGATTTTTAAGCCCGTAGGCCATGTTTTTATAGACGGTCATGTGCGGATAGAGCGCGTAATTCTGGAACACCATGGCGATGTCGCGCTCGGCCGGGTCGACGTCATTCACCACCTTGTCGCCGATCTTCAAGGTGCCCCTCGAGATCTCCTCAAGCCCGGCCACCATGCGCAGCAGCGTGGACTTTCCGCAGCCGGACGGGCCCACGAGAACGATGAGCTCCCCATGGGTGACGTCCAGGGAGCACGGTTTCACCGCCTCAATGCCGTTGGGATAGACCTTGCAAACCTGGTCGAGCGTCACAGTCGCCACGGCCGGCTCCTTATTTGTCCGATTCCACCAGTCCCTTCACGAACCAGGACTGGAAGAAAATGACGATCAGAACGGGCGGCAGCATGGCAAGGATCGCAAGGGCGAGGGCCTGGCCGTATTCCGGGATGGAGTTGCCGTCCACGAGAGAGGTGGTGATTTGGCGAATGCCGCGAACCAGCGTGAAGTAGCTCTCATCGGTGGTGATCAGCGTGGGCCACAAATACTGGTTCCAGCCGAACACGAACATGATGATGAAGATGGCCGCAATCATCGTGCGCGAGAGCGGGACCAAGATGTCGATGAAGAACTTGAACGGGCCGGCGCCGTCGATGCGTGCCGCCTCCAATAGTTCCTCAGGAACCGATTTGAAGAACTGGCGGAAGAAGAAGGTGCCCGTCGCGGAGGCGATGAGCGGCACGATGAGGCCCGTATAGCTATTGGTGAGCCCCAACCCCTGCACCACCTCGTAGGACGGCAAGATGCGCACCTCGAGGGGCAGGAGGAGCGTCGTAAAAATCATCCAGAAGGCGAGCGTGGCAAAGCGAAGGCGGAAGTAGACGATGGCGTAGGCGGCCATCATCGAAATGATGATTTTGCCCACCGCAAAGCCGATGCCGAGAATGAACGAGTTGATGAGCATGCGGGCGCCGTCCACGGTTCCCGTAAAACCGCCCTTTTCGAACATGGCGTCGTAGTAGTTGGTGGCGAGCTGGTCGCCAAAAACCCATTGCAGCCCTTCCCGGTGGATGCTGGCCGCCGTGTGGCTCGATGTGATGAAGGCCAAAAGCACCGGCAACAGCATGAACAGCGAGCCGACGATGAGGATCGCGTGGTCGGTGATGGCGCCGCTGCGCAGGCGTTTCTTGCGGCCCACTGCCTCTGACGTTGCCGCCGTGGTGGCGGCGGTGGCGGGTGCGGACTGGCTGATTTCGCTCATGTGTAGTGCACCCGTCGCTCAATGAGGCGGAACTGATAAACGGTGAGGGCAAGGACCAGCACCATCAAAATCACCGACTGTGCCGACGAGCCGCCCAGGTCGTTGCCTCGGAAACCGTCGATGAAGACCTTGTAGACGAGGGTCATGGGGTTCCCGCCGGGCTCGCCCTTCACGATGGTGTCGATGACGCCAAAGGTGTCGAAGAGGGCGTAGGTGATGTTGATGACGAGGAGGAAGAAGGCCGTCGGGGCTAGCAGCGGGAAGGTGATGTCCCAGAAGCGGCGCGTGCCGGAGTGATTGTCGATGAGCGCAGCCTCCTTCACCGATTGGGGGATGGATTGGAGGCCTGACAGGAAGAAGATGAAGTTCACCGGCACCTGCTTCCACACCGAGACGATGATCATCGCTGCAGCAGTGTCGTTGTAGTCCGCGCCCACTCTGAGGTCGTAGCCGAAGAAGGCGGCGAGTTCGGTCAGTTGGCCAAAACTCTGGCTGAACAACATGACGCCCAGAAAGCCGGCGACGGGCGGCGCCACGGCGTATACCCACATCAGGAGCGTTCGGTAGCTGCGCGCGCCGCGGATCACCCGGTCGGCCTTCACCGCCAGCACCAGGGCGATGGCCAGGGAAAGGAATGTTACGAGGACAGTGAAGAAAACGGTGAAGCTCGCGACCTTGCCGTATTCTCGGGACGAAAAGAGCCGGTCGTAGTTCTCCAGACCCACGAAGGTGGAGCCGAAGCCGAACGGGTCTTGCAGATAAAATGACGTCCGCACGGCCTCTACGGCCGGCCAGTAGAAAAAGACAGCTATGATCAGAAGCTGCGGCAGAAGCAGCAGTACCGGGAAAGACGTGCTGGAAAATACAGCTCGCTTCATGCGCTAGGCGCTCCCTCGCCGTTTTTAAAAAACCAAATCGCCGCAGGCATTGTGCCCGCGGCGACTTGAATTTCAAAGCTTTTGCTAGCCTTGGGTGCCGGCGAAGCGTTTTAGGAGCTCGTTTGCCTCGCGCTCGATGTTCTCAAACGCGGTGTCCACGTCGGTCTCACCGGACAGAACGCGGGAATATTCCCGGTTCATCACGTCGCGGATCTGCACGTAAAACCCCATGCGGTAGCCCTTGGTGAACTCCCCGCCCGGCAGGGAAAGCTGCTCGATACCCACCTCGGCCGCAGGGAAGCGCTCATAGTGGCCGTCGCTCTTGGCAAGCGCGTATGCCGCTTCGGTGATCGGCACATAGCCGGTGTCGCGGTGCCACATGTACTGGGTTTCGGGCGCCGTGAGGAAGCGGAAGAACTCGGCCGTCGCCTTGTCCTCGTCCGCATCGTGGCCGGCCATGGCAAAGAGCGCCGCGCCGCCGATAAAGGTCTGAGTCGGCTCTTTAATGATGCCTTCCCAGTAGGGAAGCTGGGTGGCGGAAAACTCGAAATCCACCTTATCCTTCAGGCCGCCGAAGGAGCCGGAGGAACCGAGCCACATGGCCACTTCGCCGTCCTCGAAGGGTTTCGCGTTGTCGCCCCAGGCGGTGCCGTAAAAGCCGAAGAGGTCGTTGTCCTTCCACTCCACGAGCTTGCTGAAGTGGTCGCGGATCGGCTCCTGGTTGATCATGATCTCGGTGTCGAGACCGCCATAGCCGTTGTCGTTGCTGGCAAATTGCAGGTTGTGGCGGGAGAAGAAGTTCTCTGTGAAGATCCACGGCAGATGCGATTGGGAAAGGGGCACGTAACCCGCTTCCTTGAGCGCCGGCGCGGTGGTGCTTTCAAACTCTTCCCAGGTTTTGGGCGGCGTGACACCGGCTTTTTCCAGCGCTTCTGCGTTGTAATAGAGGATCGGCGTCGACGAGTTGAACGGCATGCCGATCATTTTTCCGTCGGTGTCTGCATAAAAGAACCGCACGCCAGGGATGTAGTCTTCGATGCTGAAGGGGACGTCGTTGGCGGACAGGAGGTCCTGCACCGGAACGGTCGCGCCCTCAGCGGCGATCACGGTGGCGGCGCCGGCGTCGAACACCTGCACCACGTTGGGCTGCTCGCCAGCGCGGAAGGCAGCAATGAGTGCAGTGAGCGTTTCCTCATAGGTGCCCTTGAAGATGGGCGTGATCTTGTACTCGTCCTGGCTGGCGTTGAACTCCTCCGCGATCTTGTTCACCGATTCGCCGAGCTGGCCGCTCATCCCGTGCCACCAGGTGATTTCCGTGGCAGCCCAAGTGGGAGCGGAGAGGGCCACAAGACCCCCGAACACCGCCGACAACGTCAATGCAGTCGATTTCATCAGGCGTTTTCCCTTTTTGTCATTCGACACGATCATAAATTGGGGCACCGCGTACGGTCCAGCCATGACAAACCCATGACAAGCGGGCGATCAAAGTCGCCATCGCCGGAATTTTTTTGCGAATGGGACGCTGGATCGCTCAGTTTGCCTATCCGACGGGACACGCGGCCAAACTTGGGGAGACCAGGCGGACCTGCGCCAACGTCGACTTTGTGTTAACCAGGCGCGGCCGACGTAGTCTTAGTTCCATGACCGCAGAAAGGTCTGTGCGCGTATGTCCCGCTTCCTCACCGCATTGCTCGCCGTCGTCACCGTCGCTTCACTCGCGGCGGCAGTCTATCTCTACCAAGAGCGCGAGAGACTCACCGCCGACCTTTCCGGGGTTCAAAGCGCGGCGGAGGCTGAGGTGGCGGAGCTCACCGGGCAGCTCGAAGCCCAGACCGAGGCGGCCGGTACGCTGGAAGAAATCAACGTGGAGGCTGCCAAAGCGAGCGCAGAACGGGACGTCGTAGCTGCAGAAACCGCGGCCCTCACCTCGCAAGCTGAAGTGCTGCGCGCCGAAATCGAGGAGGCTCAGGGCACGGTTGCGGACCTCGGCGGCCAACGCGACACACTCACCAGCGAGGTGGAGGACCTAAAGGCCCAGGTGGCGAGTGCGAAGGACGAGGCGGATACTCACCGCGAGGCAGCAGAAGGTGCGCGAGGCGACGTGAAAACCGCGGTCGCATCGCGCCAGGCGGAAGAGACCGCGCGGGACAGTGCCATCGCTGATCGGGAAAAGGCAAAGGCGGACGCGGACGTTGCCCGGGCCGATGTAAAGTCGTTGACGGAGGAAAAGGACCAGCTGACCACCGCTGTCACCGAGGCGCAGAAGCAACTCGATGGGGTGCGTGAAAATATTTCGAGCCTCACTGCGGAGCGCGATAGCCTCAACGCTGAGGTGAACAGCGCCAAGAGCGAGCAGCGGTCGCTGCAGGAAGCCATCCAGGACGAACGGCGCAAGCGCGACGAAGAACGGACTTCGCGCCAGGCAGCGCAGACCCAGCGGAGCGAGACCGAGGCGCAACTTTCCGAGATTTTGAGCAAGGTCACCGCCGCGACGACGCGGCGGGAGCGCGCCGAGACAGCCGTTGGCGATGCCAATGCGCGCCTCAATGAGGTCAATACGGAACTCGACACCGCTCGGGGCACGCTTCGGGATTTGGAGGCCAAGGTCGCCTCTGCCCGGGAGCAGCAAGCTAGCGCCAGCGCCAGCGTGGATAGCTTGCGCGCCGAAGGCGATTCGCTGCGCAAAGAGGTGGATGCGCTGCAAAGTGCCGCCCAAGCCGCGACCGTGGAGCGGGATCGCGCCATTGCCGAACGGGACGCTGCGCGCAAAACCGTGGCGAGCCTGCAGGGCGATGAGAGCGAACTGAAACGGGTGACCGCTGAGCTTGAGACCGTTCGGGGGGATCTCGCCCGCCTCGGTGCTGAGCGCGATGACCTGGCCGACGTGGTAGACGACCGGGAAGCGGCCGCGTCTGCCCTTGCCGGCCTCAAGACGGAAATTTCAAGCCTCACCAACCAGCGCGACACGCTCACCGCTGACATCAACGCCAAGCAGGAAAAGGATTCAGCGGCGCGGGAAGCAATGCGCCAGGAGATTGCAAAGCTCACCGCCGACCGCGACACGCTGCGCGATGCGTTCAATGACCTTGAGGCGAGCCACGCCACCCTTGATGAGGCGGCCAAGGGTCTTGACGCGCAAAAGTCCGACATCGAGACGCTGATCAGCGAGCTGCAGTCCCAGCGGGAAGGGTTGGAGAAGGAAATCGCCGACCTGACCGAGAAGCGTACGAAGGTGGAAGAGCAGGCGGTGCGCAGCGATACGCAGTTGACGGATCTGCGCCGCCAGCTCGTCACGCTGGAGGGCGAGCTGGGGGGACGCAAGGCGGTCCTGCAAAATGAAATCAATGCCTTGCGCCGCGATGCTGACCTTTGGCGGAGCCAGCGTGATGCGTTGATCGATGAAATCGACCGCAGCGCCGGCGGCGGCGCCCCGGCCACCACCCAGTAACGCCAACGGACTGCGCGGGCGGGGCCGGCACGGCGAAAAGACTGCAGCAGCGGCGGCCCTCCTGGGGTACGCGCCGCGGGCGGCCATGGGATTGCACGACCCCCATCAGGGGTTTTGCGCGTTGCACTCATCTCGATATATTTTCGCGGCGCCCAGATGCGCTCTACGTGAACGTCCATGCAGGCCTTCGCCCAGCTCCTCGACCGGCTGTCCTACGAGCCCCGCCGCAACGGGAAACTTGCGCTCATGGAGGCCTATTTTCGTGCAACTCCTGACCCCGAAAGGGGTTATGCGCTTGCCGCCTTCACGGACGAACTTTCCTTCCAGAATGCCAAGCCTGGTCTGATCCGCGCTCTCATCGCGGAGCGCACCGACCCGGTCCTTTTCGCGCTCTCGCGCGATTATGTGGGGGACCTTTCCGAAACGGTGGCGCTGATGTGGCCAGCCCGGCCGCGCGCGTCGGCGGAAGGCTTGATGGGGCACAACAATCCCCCCGAGGGTCCGCACCTTTCGGAGGTGATCGTCACCCTCCAAACCATGGGAAAGGCCGGCCTTGGCGGACAGCTAGCCCTGTGGCTCGACAATCTCGATGAGGTGGGTCGGTGGGCGCTCCTAAAACTCATCACCGGGGCCATGCGTGTCGGCGTGAGCGCCCGCCTTGCCAAGACGGCCGTGGCGCGCCTTGGCGAGGTGCCGCCGGATGCGGTGGAAGAGGTGTGGCACGGTTTGTCGCCGCCCTACGAAAACCTCTTTGCCTGGCTGGAGGGGCGCGGTGACGCACCGGAAAGCGGAGATCCGGCGCCGTTTCATCCGCCGATGTTGGCCAATCCCACCGATCTTGACGAGCTGAAACGCACCCAAAATCCCGCCGAGTTCAGCGCGGAATGGAAATGGGACGGCATCCGCGTCCAGATTGCGGCCGGGACGGATCGCTCCGGGCGCAGGGTTGTGCGGCTCTTCTCGCGCTCCGGCGAGGACATCACCGCCTCCTTCCCCGATGTGCGCGAGGCGGTGGCCTTCGACGGTGCGGTGGATGGCGAGCTGCTGATCGTCAAAGGCGGCGCCATTCAAAACTTCAACGTTTTGCAGCAGCGCCTCAATCGAAAGACGGTAAGCGCGAAAATGCTGCGCGACTATCCACCCCGGGTAAGGCTTTATGACCTTCTGGCCGCGGGAAACGAAGACCTTCGCAAGTTGTCTTTTGCGGAGCGCCGGGCGCGCCTTGAAACCTTCTGCGAAAGTCTTGGGCCTATGTTCGACCTCTCGCCCACCTTCCAATTTTCGACCTGGGACGATGTTGCCGCGGTGCGAGCGGATCCCGCCGCGGCCGGTGCTGGCATCGATGCTGCAGCGGTGGAGGGGGTGATGCTCAAGCGGCTCGACAGCCCCTACGTGCCTGGCCGGCCGAAGGGACTGTGGTTCGAGTGGAAGCGCGACCCCTTCATCATCGACGCCGTGATGATGTATGCCCAGCGCGGTTCGGGGAAACGCTCTTCCTTCTACTCTGACTACACATTCGGAGTTTGGGATGACGACGGCGAGTTGGTCCCTGTGGGAAAAGCTTATTTCGGCTTCACGGATGCCGAGCTGCAGGAGATCGATAAGTTCGTGCGCAACAACACCACGTCGCGGTTCGGTCCGGTGCGCGAGGTGGTGCACGGCAAGGACAGCGGGTTGGTGCTCGAAATCGCGTTTGAGGGCTTGCAGCGTTCCAGCCGCCACAAGTCCGGCGTTGCCATGCGCTTTCCCAGGGTTTCCCGGCTACGCTGGGATAAGCTGCCCCGAGAGGCCGACACCTTAAAAGAACTGAAGCGCCTGTTGCGGGCCGAAAACCCCAAAGCGCGTCGCGAGCCCGTGCAGGAGACGCTGAGCTTCGACTTCTAAACCGCGTCTCAGCGACATGAATTCATGTCGCGACCCGAACCGAGCGGTAAAACAAGACCCTAGAGCAGGCCCTGCGATCCCGTCTCGCAAACCCGTATGACGGACGACTATAGGTCAGATAGGTTCAGCGTACCTGAGGAACGTTGTGGTGTGGCGTGATCATAGAGCTTTTTGCCTACATCTACTGCGGTTTCATAGTTGGGACTATCGGATTTCAGATTGCGCTGATTGCCGGTGCGCCGTGGGGCCGGCTGACGCAGGGTGGCCGGCACGGCGGAGCGTTGCCAGTCTCAGGTCGGGTTGCAGCCGGCATTTCGATCGTGATTCTTCTCGGGTTTGGATTGGCGATCCTGTCGGCCTCAGGAGGCTGGCCAAACTGGCCTCGTTGGACCGGCTGGTTGACTGTCAGTTTGCAAGCCCTGGTCGCGCTTGCAAACTGCGCGACTCGGTCAAAGGCTGAACGCAGACTTTGGGCACCAATCACAACCCTTAAGCTTTTACTTGCTGGCGCGGTCATGCTGCTCGGCTAGGTGCGAAAGCCATCACCGTTGTTCACGCTAGCCAGCGGCAAGAACGCCCACCCTTGCGCCACCCACCCTGACTAGTTCTTTTGGTGGGACACCAAAAAACGACGTTCTTCCGGAGCCGACACATTTTTCAAGCCCGGGCGGCGCCTGATGGGTCAAGGGCGAAGAGCGAAGCGTCCCTTGAGGCATCAGGCGATGCCTGGGACGATGGACCAAGGCGGGAGAGTTTTGGCCCATTGCCCAGCCGTCGCGCCGATATGAACCATCTTCTTGGAAACGACAGCTAGAGGGCGCTTCATCAACATGGACTGTTGTCGCGACCAGAACCGCGTTGGAAGACAAGGATTTAGAGGGCATCGGGCGATCCCATGATCGCGTGATTCGCCCTAGCCTCGCGCGGTTAGAGCGTTTTGGTAAGCAAAAAGGGCAGGCAGGCCGCCGGTGTGAATGAACGCAACAGTGGCGCCGGGTGCGATAACGCCCCGCTCCACCAGGGAAATGAGACCCGCCATGGTCCGGCCGCTATAGACCGGGTCTAGGAGAAGCGCCTCGTCCAGCGCCGCCCGTTCCATGGCCGATGAAACCGCCTCGTTGAGGCGGCCATAACCGGGTGACAGCGTTTCATCGTCCACAACAACATCATTGGGCGAGAGCGTTGCCCGATGTCCGAGCAGGGCGTTCACCTCTTCGGCCTTTTGGGTGATGCGCTGCTTTTGCAAAGGCGCCGCCCGGCGAACGCAGATACCGTGAACGGGAACGTCCCAGCCAATGGCGCGGGCCCCCACCAGGAAGCCCGCATGGGTGAGCCCGCTTCCCGAAGGGATCACCACGTGATCTGGCATAGTTCCCAAGTCTTTGAATTGGCGCCAAGTCTCGGCTGCGGCAAAGGCATATCCGAGGCCACCCAGCGGCGCGCTGTCGATGCTAAGGTGGATGGTGAAGGGCTTTTTACCCTCTTGAGCGCACTTCTCGGCCAACTCATCGAGGTGAGCGTCGGCGGCGGCTTCGTTTTCGCCCTCCGGGAAGTAGTGGACTTCTGCCCCAAAGATTTGATTGAGGAGGACGTTGCCGGACGCGGCGTAGATGGGGTCGTCCGTGGGCACCCGGTCTTCCAGCTGGACGATGGCCTGCCAGCCGAGTTTTCGCGCAGCAGCAGCGGTAGAGCGGACGAAGTTGGACTGGACGGCACCGGTAATGAGCACCGTATCGCTGCCCTCCTGCGCCGCCTTTCCAAGATAAAACTCCAGCTGCCGCGTCTTGTTGCCACCCATGGCGAGGGGCTGGGCGTCGTCGCGTTTGGCAAACAAGGAAATGCCAAGGCTCCGCCCCAGCCGTTCCAGGGGATCGATATTAGTGCAGATGAGGCCCAGATCGACGCGCGGATGTCGGTCAAGTTCCGGAAGGAGCCCGTTGTGGGGAAGACCGTCAGCTAACATCCCAAATCCCTCGGCTGAGCAGCGACACACCCATGACGAGCAAGACCAGCTCTAGGACTTTGCGCAGCCGGTCGGTTCCCATCGCCTGGCGGCCGAAAAGACCAAGGGCGATGCCAAGGCCCACGGC
>JBCCYN010000160.1:0-10552 GCA_039189655.1 Pseudomonadota bacterium
AGGAGTCTGGGCCGTGTCTCAGTCCCAGTGTGGCTGATCATCCTCTCAGACCAGCTATGGATCGTCGCCTTGGTGAGCCGTTACCTCACCAACAAGCTAATCCAACGCGGGCCCATCTCTCGGCGATAAATCATTCCCCCGAAGGGCGTATCCGGTCTTAGCTCAAGTTTCCCTGAGTTATTCCGATCCGAAAGGTAGGTTCCCACGCGTTACTCACCCGTCTGCCGCTCCCTCCGAGGAGGGCGCTCGACTTGCATGTGTTAGGCCTGCCGCCAGCGTTCGTTCTGAGCCAGGATCAAACTCTCAAGTTGAGACAACTTGTGAGTTCAGGAATCCAAAAGGATCCACTGATCCGACTTAAGTCACGTTGACTTTCGATCGTGCAAAGCACGATCAAATTGACGAGGACACATACTCTGTCTCTCGACAGAGCGGTCCGTCTTGAAACGTGACCCGTCGTTGTCTTTTTGCTCCCCTAAAGGAGCCGCAAGGACAACGCCGCCCACGTTTCTCTTCTCTCATGTTCAATTGTCAAAGAACCCGAGGCAGTGCCTCGTCGGCGGATGAACCCGCCTCAACCTTCAGAGGGCAGAAGACCGTCTCCCGCGAGCGGGCCATCCGGCCAGTGCTGTCACTGAAGCTCAGGAGCGCGGCGCGCAACGCCGTTGCCCAGGAGCGAGAGTGGATATACGCAGCGCCCCGCCGGGTGTCAACAACGCTCAAGCAGAAAAGTTCCGGCCTTTGCATAACCCGGGAAAACCAGGGGACGCGCGGCGGTTCGCCATTTCAAACGTCGAGATCGATGTTCTTCCCGCCTCGCCGGATGACGAAATTATAACACTTTCCCATGGTTCATTCCTCCCGGTTCGTTGTGGCATAAGCGAGCGAACGGCGGCGCGGGAGGATCGCAGCTTTGCGAGTTTGGGATCATCAAAGGCGGAAAACGCCGGTGGAGTTGGGCGATGACGCCCCACTGGCGGTGGGGGATGACGACCCAAACCGCTACACACGGCGCGGCGTCAGTCTGCGCTGGCTGTTCGGGGCCGTGACCACCGCGGTGACGTCGCTGGCGCTGATGGGGGGAGCGCTCCTTGCCGCCCTCGACGGTCGCTACGCCATCCGTGCCGAAGCTGCTGTGGCGCCGTTGGAAGTGAGGTCCGAGGGAAAGGCTGCCAAGGGCGACCGCGTCACGCCGGTGATCCAGGAGGTCTCATCGCGCCGTGTCATCGAGGTGAGCACGGTCGTTCGCAAAGGCGAGGACAACCTCATCGCCAAGCGGCCCTACGCGCTCATCGATGCGAGCCTGGTCCTCGACCGGGAAAAGCTCGGCGACATCCCCGCCTTTAACGCCCGCGACCTAGCGGTGCGCGAGCCCCCCGTCATCACCAGTGCCACGGACGCCATTTACGACCGGGCGGTGGACGGCGAGATTACAGTGAGCTACGCGCCGCTCCCCCAGGGTGATGGGGTCATTTTCGATGACGATATCTCCCTCGACGAGACCGAGATCGAACGCCAGCTGCGCGAGGAGCGCCAGATGTTCGGTTCCGTGGTTGCCCTCGGGGAAACCGACATTTTCCTGGAGGCGGAGGAACTCACACCGCGCAATGTGGTCGTTGTTCCAGAGAACATGTCCCAGCTCATCAAGACGAGCGAAACCGACACCGCTGCGAGCTCGGCCAACGAGCTGGTGGAAATCGTCCAGCCAGGCGACACGCTCACCAACATTTTGCGTGGCAGCAGTATTCCACAGACCGACATCGACGAGATCAAACGGGTTCTGTCGCCGCTCGGCGTAGCCCGCTTGCGCCCTGGCCAGACCGTTCGCATCGCCTTCCTCCTGGAGGAGAACGACGAAGAGGCGACGCGCCGGCCGAGCCGCTTGTCGCTCTATGAGGTTGGCACCCATGTGGCGACCGTCGCCATGAACGACACTGGCTCGTTCGTCCTCGGCGAAGCGCCCCCGGGTCCGGCGCCGGTGGTGGAAGATGCCCAAGTGGCCCCGAGCGTGGGCCGGCTCCCGTCGGTTTACAGAAGTCTCTACCAAACCGCCGTCGACCACGAACTGCCGGAAAGTGTCCGGGACGACCTTTTGGCCACCTTCTCGCTGGACGTGGACTTTAACGCTCAGGTGCGCCCCGGCGACAAGCTGACAGTTATCCACTCCGTGGAAGAAGAAACCAACGGCGAGGCCGAGGGGGGCGGGGCCGCAGAAATCCTCTTTGCGTCGCTAACCGCTGGGGGCGTCGAGCGCCGCTTTTATCGTTTCCGCTCCGACGACGGGGAGGTGGATTTTTACGACGAGGAAGGTCGCACCGGCGACAAGTTCCTCCTGCGAAAGCCCATGGCAAGGGGGGTGTTCCGGTCCGGGTTCGGCATGCGCCGCCATCCCATCTTGCGCCGGCGCCGGATGCATAAGGGTGTCGATTGGGCCGCCCCCCGGGGAACGCAGATTTACGCAGCGGGAGATGGCGTCGTGAAGCAGGCCGGCTGGCGGGCCGGCTATGGCCGGTGGGTGCTGATTGAGCACAAGAACGGCTATGAAACGGGCTACGCGCACCAGTCCCGCCTGGCCAAGGGTATGCGCAAGGGCTCTCGGGTGAAGCAGGGCCAGATCATCGGCTACGTGGGCTCCACCGGCTTTTCCACAGGCCCGCATCTTCACTATGAGGTGCGTGTGAACGGTCGCCACGTCAATCCGCTGAAAATCCGCCTGCGGCGGGGTCGCGAACTTACCGGCGAAAAACTCCTCGCCTTCAAGGCCGAGCGAGACCGCATCGACAAACTCCTGGGCGCCGAAGAGATCACCGTCGCGGCCCGCTAAACCATCGCATCGCCCAACTAGAGCGCGCGTCGACAACATGGATCATGTCGCGGCTCGAACCGCGAGGTGAAACAAGAACTTGGAGCAGGTCATGCGAGCGCATGATCGCGGACCTGCTCTACCCGGTGCCGTGGCGGCTATCGAGGCTCGCCCAAGTCCCAGAACAGACCAGTCATCGCCGCAAGACCTTCGCGCAGGAGCGGCGCGAGAGCGTGCTCGTCAGGGCCATGCTGGAGGCAGCCGGTGTAGGAGTGGGGCACCCAAAGCACCGGAACACCAAGATGATGCCCGAAGGTGCGGCTCGGCAGTCCGCCTGAGGAGTTGGGCACAAGCGTCGGCCTTTCGCCGAGGGTTTGCGCCATCGAGTTGAGGGCCCAGTCCACCCAGGGATTTTCAGGGGCCGTGCGCCAAGGGGGAAATTCCGCGCGGCTGGTGGGCTCGATGGAGACGGCGCTAAAACCCTTCTCGTCCAGGTGTCGGCGCAGGGCCGGCAAAAAGTTTTGGTGGTCCGCATCCACCGTAAAGCGGAGCTGGCAGCGGGC
Source organism: Pseudomonadota bacterium (assembly GCA_039189655.1). Taxonomy (GTDB): domain Bacteria; phylum Pseudomonadota; class Alphaproteobacteria; order Rhizobiales; family Amorphaceae; genus Acuticoccus. The sequence goes on from JBCCYN010000160.1 coordinate 3,367, forward strand.
ACGGGCAAATGGCTGGACGCCATTGACGGGGTTTTCCGGGCGGCCGCAGATCATCGCAAGGACGATGAAACTCGTCCCAGCGAGCATTTTTTCCGCCGTCGAGAAGCCTGGCTCGCCCCAATCGTCCTTGATCATGAGTTCCGGATTGGCGGCGTCGACGGTCTCGCTCCGCAGCGCTTCCGTAACTTTCTGGGGAATGTTTCGCGGGCGCCATTCCGGAATGAGGATTTGGCCTCTTGGCGAAACGATGGTCGCGAGGGCGTGGGAGAGAATGACGGCCGGATCCTCCAAAATGCCTCCCCAATGGCCGGAGTGCTGGCTGCCGCTGCGCAGCTGCACGGTGAGGTCGAAGGACTCGGAACCACGATTGCCGAGCTTTAGCGCCGGCTTTTGCGGGGTCATGCGCGGACCGTCGGATGCAATAAAGACGTCTGCCGCGAGCCGCTGCGGATTCTTCGCCACAAAATCATCAAGGCCCGGGGAGCCAATCTCCTCACTCATCTCGATGAGGAGTCTTGAATTGAAACCATGGGCGCCGCGCTCATCCAGAACAGCCTTCAAAGCGGCGATGATGACGCTGTGCTGGCCCTTGTTGTCGGCAGTGCCGCGGCCGTACCAGCGATCGCCTTCAACGGTGAGACGAAACGGATCGAGCCCTTCGCGCCAATCCTCTGCCAGACCGCGCACCACGTCCCCATGGCCATAGGTGAGGAGGGTGGGTGCGCTTTCGCTTTCCTGTCGATGGGCGACGAGGAACGGGCCGCCCCGGGGATCGGGGTTTTCTTCGATGGCAACGCTGTAGCCGAGCGCCCTGAGGCGAGGTTCTAGCTCGTCAGCCACGTAGGCGTGGAGCGCGGCGCCGCTGTGGTCCTCCTGGCTTTCCGTGGGGATCGCCACCCGGCGGGCAAGGTCGTCCTGGAATGCACCGGACGAAAAATGTTCGTCAGCGCGTCCGAGCGCGCCGTCCCGTGTCCCCACCATCGTCACGTCTTCCCTTCGCCAATACTCGACCGGATTAATGGCAAACCCCGGTCGCTCCCGAAAGGGTTGAGCTGGAAGGGGCGGCGGTCATCCGCCCAGAAGATGAGGCAGGAATAGGCAGAGCGCGGGAAAGGCGATGAGAAGGGCAACGCGCATCAGTTCGATGGCAAAGAATGGCGCAACACCGCGAAAGACCTCACCCATGGGTGTGCGGGAAATCTGAGCAATGACAAACACATTAAGCCCCACAGGCGGGGTGATGAGCCCCAGTTCCACCACCACGAGGGCCACCACGCCGAACCAGATTTTCAGGTCTTCCGCGTCAAGGTAAAACGCGGCATCGGCGGCAAGAACGTAGTCGCCACCATTCAACGCCACGAGGGCCGGCCAAAAGAACGGCAACACCACCAGGATCATGGCAAGGCTGTCCATAAAACACCCCAGCACGATGAGCGCGAAGAGGAGCACCAGGAGAACAACGTAGGGGTCGAGGCCGCTTCCCGAGACCCCAGCGGCCATCGCTGCCGGCAAGCCCGCCTTTGCAAAAAAGCCCTTCAGCACCTCCGCGCCAAACAAGATGAAATAGATCATCGCAGACATGACGGCCGTTTCGAGAAACGATGCCTTCAGTCCCGAAAGGGTGAGGCCCGCGCGGTGGCCATCGGCGTCCGGTTTCGACACCGCACGCAGATAAAATCCGTAGACAAGGATCGCCGTGGCGCCGATGGCGGCAGCGGGCGTGGGCGTGAAAAGGCCAAGACCCAATCCCGCCACGATGGCGCCGAATATGGCGAGAACGGGCACCAGGCGGCGGATGTCGGCGCGTCGCTCAGCGCGATCCAAAGTGGCCGCCTTCGGCGCGCTTTCGGGGGAGAGGCGAGCGGTAAGGCCGATCACCGCCACGAAGAACGCGACCGCCATGAGGCCCGGCACGATCGCCGCCTGGAACATGTCGACGATGGAGGCTTCTACGATGATGGCGTAGAGGACGAGGGCCACGGAGGGCGGGATGAGAATGCCAAGGGTGCCGCCGGCGGCAAGCGTCCCCGTGGCAAGGCGCGGGGCGTAGTTGAGGCGGGCAAGTTCTGGCAATGCCACCCGGCCCATGGTGGACGCGGTGGCGAGGGACGAGCCGCAAACCGCCCCAAAGCCCGCGCAAGCACCGATGGCCGCCATGGCGACGCCGCCTTGCACCCTTCCGATAAGTGCATTGAGCCCACGGAAAAGATCTCGGCTTAGGCCGGCGTGGCTTGCCAGCAATCCCATCAAGATGAAGAGCGGGACGACGGAAAGCTCGTAGTTCGCCACTGTTCCCCAAAGGAGGGTCTTGAACTGCCTTAAAAAGGGTTCGAACCGCAAAAACGGTGCGGCGATGGACAGGGCGAAGTTGCCGCCGATCCCCACCAGCACCATGGCAAGACCCACCGGAACCCGGAGCGCAAGGAGGGCAAACAGGACGATAAATCCGCAAAGCCCGATGAGTTCGCGCTCACCCACGCCGGCCGCTATCCGTCCTGGCCGGACGCACCCTCAGCGGCTCCACTGGCGCCGGCTTCCGGTCCTGCGGCAGCCTGGGTCAAGCAGACCAGCGCCCAGAGCAAAAGTGCAGCGACGCCGGGCAGGTAGAAGGGCCAAAGGGGCCAACCGAGGACCGGGGAGCGGACGCCATCTGCGCGCGTTTCCATAAGGCCCAAAGTCATCCAGTAGGCCAAAAAGAGCGCAAGGGCGGCAAGGACCAAAAGCCATAAAAGGTCCAGAGCGCGACCCAGCGGCGCGGGAAGGCCTTTGGTGAAAATGTCGACCACCACGTGGCCCCGGCGCAGTTGGCAGTAGGGGAAGAAAAGGAGCGCCGCGCCCGAAAGCGTCAGGTTCACAAAGTCTTCGTACCCAGGAAGCCCGGGCACGGCGCCGCCGAACGGGCGGGCAAGGCGGTCAAGGGCGAAGCCGGCGGCATTGAGCGAAGTGGCCGCCATGATCGCAAGGAGCGCAACGCCAGCGGCAAGGGCCGCCACTTCCGCAGCCTTCGCCACCACCGCACCGATCCCGCGCACGCTTCGTTTCACGGAATTTAGGTGCGGCGCTTAGGGAGAGTGCGCCGCGACGGCCTTGCGCGCTGCCTCCACCAGTGCGTTGCCGTCGATCCCAACGGCCTCCGCCTCCTCGATCCAGCGATCGACAACGCCCGCAGCCGCATCGTTGAGTTCTGCAGTGGTGGCGGCCGGAAGCGCGCGCACCTCGCTTCCCGTCCCCTCCTGGAGTTTTTTGCCGGGGCCTTCGATTTCATCCCAGAGCGGGCCGGCAACCTTCGCGGCGGCAAGGCCGGAGTTGGCGTCGATAACGGCTCTCAGGTCCTCAGGAAGAGCCTCGTAGCGGTCCTTGTTCATGGCAAACATGAAGACGGAGGTTCCGAAACGGGCATCGTCTTCGCCGGTGATGGAGCACTCGGTGAGTTCGTGGGCCTTGAGCGGCGGAATGATCTCGAAGGGGATCATGGCACCATCCACGGCGCCTTTGGACAGGGCTTGGGGGAGGGCGGGGACGGGCATGCCCACCGGCTCGGCGCCCCAGGCCTCAATCGTCCATCCGCCCGTGCGCGATGGGGTTCGGATTTTTTTGCCCGCAAGATCGGAAAGACCGTCGATGCAGCCCTCCCGCATGTGAAGGGCTTGGCCAGCATGCACATGAATGAGGATGGGTTTCACGTCCTTAAAATCGTCCGCGACGAGGTCAAAGGCGTCTTGAATGGCAAGGGTCGTGGCTTCCGCCGATCCCTGGTGGACGGTGATGAGCTCAAAGACTTCCGAGCGGGGAAAGACCCCTGGGGTATAGCCCGGTACCGTCCACACCAAGTCCGCCGCGCCATCGCGAAGCTGACGGTAAAGTTCAGGCGGTTTGCCACCCATCGCCATGGCAGGAAAGATCTCGATCTTGATGCGGCCATCGGAATCCGCCTCCACCTTGCGGGCCCAGGGCTCTAGGAAGCGCGTATGGGGCGGCGCCTTGGGGCTTAGAAAGTGGGCAAGGGTGAGCGTCACATCCTGGGCCGTCGCCTCCGGGGGCGTGGCGAAGCCGGCTGGGACCGCGAATGCAGCCAAAAGCGCGGCGACCTTCAACGTCTTATTGGGCTTCATAAAATGTCCTCCGAGCAGCTTCTTGAAGGCTTTCTCTTCAAGTGTGGCACTACGGCGGGGTGGCGTCCATCGGACCCGGATCGACGAATGGGCTTGGTGGGCCCTTCTCGCTCCCGCCCAGCCTTTTGACCGGAAGAGCCGCGCTCGCACCGCCTTCTACTTCCCGGCACGCCTCAGGGCGAGGGGGACATCGTGGCCAGTCAATGACGGGGCTAAAAACTCAACACCTGGTCGATGTCGACGGTGTACCCGAACCGCTCCTCGGTTTCGGCGGCGGTCCCCACAATAAACTCGTATTCCATCTCCTTTGCGGTGGCGATGGCACCATAGGCGGCCGTTCCCACCTCGGGGCTGAAGAGTTCCAGCAGCCTGGTGCCGGGCGAGCACGCGGCGATGCTGGTGAGGCCCGCGCCGTGGGGAGCGATCACGACATCGGCTTCCGCGAAGAAGGCGAGCTGTTGCTCCGGCTCGTACTGCGTCGGAACCACAATGTCGAACCCCCGCGCTTTAAGAAGATCCTCCAGCTGCTGCTGGTTCGCCATCTCCCGGCGGCTCGAATCCGCCCTCGAGACGTAGACCTTCCGCCGCGGCCCGCCCGGGTTGGTGAGCCGGTGGAAGAAGCGCACCAGCCGCGGATGGCCATGGTAGACGGGGTGCAGCGTCGACTTCGCTTCGCTATGGGCGAGAAAGAGTTCTCCGGCCTCCACAACGCATGCGTCTTCGCCGATTTCCGGGACCGTTAGCCCCAGTCGAGAGGCCAAATGGCGTTGATACTGCCCGGCCAACTTTGGTGGGTTGAAGAGGACCGGTACCTTCGGCCGCGCCCTGGCGATCAAAAGCGCCCGCGGCATGCTGTCAAAGGTGAAGTGACTGATGTTATCGGCGCCGCGATAGTCGCCTGCGTAGATCAACCGGTCGAACGAATATTTGGGCAGCGCATCCAAAATTGTCCGGCTGGGGATGAACATGGATTGGGGCAAGAACCCGTTCGGCGTCAGCACCGCAACGTTGGTGCCCGAATAGACGATTTTAGCGTTTTCCACGCGCAGGAGATGGATCGCCGGGCGCACGCCGGCATTGGGCTGAAAGGCCGTCGGCGCAATACCCCGAGGAAACCTGCGCGCACCCGCGAGATGGTTAAGGCTCGCATCAAGGAGGAGATCGTCAGTGTAGTCGCCACCGTCCATCGGAAAGATGGCCGGGTTCTTTGCGTTCAAAAACTCCGCGACCTGCGCAAAGCGCTCGGCGGAGAAGTCGTATTCGCGTTTCGAGCCGGTTCGCTTGAGAACTTCCGTATAGAGTTGACGCGGAAAATCCCGCTTCCAACTGCGTCTGCGGTTCACCGGGCGTAAAGGCACGATGATGTTGGAGGCCACGAACGCGGCCAGCTCTCGGTCATTGAGCCGCCGCGCCGCCTTGATGTGGAATTCGGTCAGTGCATCGGGGCGTTTTGCGAGAGTTTTCGCCGTTTTGCGGCGCAGCACCGGCTCTAAGGAATGGTGGACCACCCGCGCAAGGGTGAGGGTGCTGGCGTCTTCGGTGGTCGCCACCCACTCCAAGAGTTTTAAAGCCGTCTGCTTGCGGCCATCGGCCCAAAGGTGGTCCGCAATGTCCTGCACATCGGCGGCGTACTTTGTGCCGCTGGCGCTCGTTTCAAAACCCCCAAAATCCTGCGCCAGCGCATCGAGTTCAGAAAGGTCCTCGGGCTCACCTGCAAATATCTCCTTCAGGCGCGCAAAGTAGGATGGAAAGTCTGACAGGACGGGTTGGGACAAGGTTTCCGACGACACGATGAATTTCCTTTGGCGGCACGCTTTGTCAGCGCATGGCAAACGCACTCGAGTCGGCCGAGGCGCGATGGCGCATAAAATCCCCGCCCAAGCAGCGCAACGCGCGGCAACGAAAGTCCCAATGGTACGCCGGCGGGGATTCGAACCCCGGACCTGCCGATTAAAAGTCGGATGCTCTACCAGCTGAGCTACCGGCGCGCCGTCGCAGCACTTAAGGGATCGCGGTGCGAAGCTCAAGGCGGCCGATGGGCCGGCCTTTTGGATGTGGTGTGCATGGGCGACGGGGCCGATGGATGTGTGTCCCGCACGCTTCAGTGGACAGCGGCAAAACGAGGGCGCTGTCGCCGGCCCGCCAATGGGTTATGGTCGCCTCACGAACTTTGTTGAGCGGCAGGAGGGCGCACCCTTGAACGAACTTTATCGGGAGGCCCCGTTGATGTTTTGCGCCCAGCCGGTGCGGTTTTCCGGCACGGTCGCCGTGGTCGTGATCGCCTTCATCCTCGCCTTCTCCTACGGCTGGCTCTATTACCCTGGCTTGATCGTCTCCATCGGTGGCGCACTCACCCTCGGCTGGTGGTTCATCGACAACCGCTTCACCGAGGTGACCGTGACGGAGGAGCGAATCATCTACAAAACTGGAATTTTCGCCAAAACCCATGTGGAGGTGGAGCGCGCCTCGCTCCGCACGGTCCGCGTGGACCAGACGATCATCGACCGGATTTTCGGCTGCGGCTTGCTCAAAGTGTTTAGCGCTGGGGACACGCCAGAATTCGAGCAGGACGGCCTTCCCGAGGTATCGCGGCTTCGGGAGGCACTGCGCTCTCCCACCTGAGCTTTTCCGCGCACGGCTCCCTTCACTCCCACCCAAACGGCAAGGTGAGGTGATTTGTCGCCATCGATGGGGTAGACTCTTTCGCCTTGAGGGATGGGGGAGCACACGATGATTGATTTTCAGCAGCCTCGGGCGCTCGATTTGGTGGGATCGCCGGTAGAGGTGGCGGGACAGTCGGTCGTGTTCGAGGCGAACATTGAATGGCGAGCAACCCTCGCCGGCGCCGTGGCGGAAGGATTTTTTACTGGCGGCGGCTCCGTGGCAGTTCGCCAGTTCCAGTCCTCCCTCGACCTCACGCCGCTTTTGTCGGTGGACCCGTCCAAGGGCGCGGAGGTGCAGATCTCCCTCTTTTCGACGAGCGCCCAGGACGGCAGCGTTCAGGACCTTGTCACGGTGCCGGTAATCCTTGGCGACCGCCTGGTGTCAAACTTTGAGGGTTGGCAACCGCGCAC
>JBCCYN010000161.1:0-10404 GCA_039189655.1 Pseudomonadota bacterium
CGCCGCCACCCGCCACGATGGGCTCAAGACAAATGGCGCCCACGGTGTCCGGACCCTCGCGCAAAATCACCGCCTCAATGGCATCGGCCGCGGCCTCACCGTAAGAGGGCGCGTCGGGATACTGGTTGCGGTATTCAAGGTTGTGGGGGACCTCCACAAAACCCGGCGCGAACGGGCCATAGTCCGCCGCCCTTTGCACCTGGCCGCACGCTGACAACGCACCGATGGTGGTGCCATGGTAGTCGCGCTCGCGGTAAAGGATCTTCCACTTCTTTCCGCCGTAACGCTGGTGGGCGATCTGGCGCACCATCTTAAAGGCCTTCTCGTTCGCTTCTGAGCCGGAGCTTGAATAGTAAACACGGCTCATTCCCGGCATTTTTTCAATCAGCCGGTCGGCGAAACGGGCGGCGGGTACGGAACCGAACGAGCTTGCGAAAAAGTTCATCTTGACCAGTTGGTCGCGCACGGCGTCTGCGATGGACTGGCGGCCGTAGCCCACGTTCACGGTCCAAACGCCGCCGGAAACGCCGTCAAGATGTTCTTTTCCGTGCTGGTCCCAGACACGAAGCCCCTTGCCCTCCACGATGATGCGCGGGTCTTTTTCTTCAAGCGCTTTGTGCTGAAAAAGATGATGCCAGACATGGGCCGTATCCTGGGCAACCACGTCCGACAGATCGTTGGGCATCAGGGGGATATTCATCGCGGGACCTCGCAAAATACCATGGCGACCTCTTGGTGGGCGCGCACAGACAAGTCAAGCCTCCCGCAGCGTCATCGCAGGCCCGAACGTCGGCGGTGGACAGAACGGTTTGCCGCTAAATTTTCCTTCGGGCCGCGTACCTGTGCGCGTGCCCATCACCAAAGGCATTGGCAAGGGGCAGATTCGCGGCCTAACCTGGGCCGATCTCGCACGGTAGTCGAAGTGGTGGTTTGTCTGGCGCACTTTGTGCAAGGAACGCCGCAACGCCTCAGCGGGACCCATGAAAAGAGACGCCTGACTGAGAAGACAGGAAAACGGGAGAGAGTTTGTGAAGCTAAGATCTACCTTCCTTGCGGCCGCTGCCGGCGCCGCCATTGTCATTGCCCAACTGGGCACGCCGGCCGCGCACGCGCAGGAATCCATCACCGTCGCCTACTTCCTGGAGTGGCCGATGCCGTTCCAATACGGCAAGGCAAAGGGCATTTACGAAGAAGAACTGGGCGTGCCCATCAACTGGGTTTCGTTCGACACCGGCACCGCCATGTCCGCGGCGATGGCCTCCGGTGACGTGCAGATCGCCGTCAGCCAAGGGGTGCCGCCCTTCGTCGTCGCCACCTCCACGGGACAAGACCTTCAAGTGGTCGACGTGGCGGTCAGCTATTCTGACAATGACAACTGCGTTGTCGCCGAGGCGCTGGAGATCGACAAGGACAGCGCGGATGAACTCGCCGGTAAGCGTGTGTCCGTGCCCCTTGGTACGGCGGCGCACTTTGGCTTCCTTGAACAGATGAACCATTTTGGCGTCGACACAGGTTCAATGGAAATCGTCGACATGGCCCCCGCGGAAGGGGCGGCCGCCCTGGCGCAGGGTGATCTTGACATGGCCTGCGGCTGGGGTGGTGCACTGCGGCGCATGAAGGAGCACGGCAACATTCTCCTCACTGGGGCCGAAAAAGAAGAGCTTGGTATTCTAGTTTTCGATGTCACCTCTGTGCCGCGGGACTTCGCAAGCGAGAACGGCGAGCTCCTCTCAAAATTCCTCAAAGTCACCGCTGACATGAACACGCGCTGGAAGTCCGGCGAACACACGGATGAAATGCTCCCCGTGATTGCCAAAGACGCGGGCATGGACGAAACGGCCGCGTCCGAAACCCTGGCAACGTTCGTCTTCCCCTCGGTGGAGGAACAGTTGAGTGCCAAGTGGCTCGACGGTGGGGCGGCTGATTTCATGAAGGGCGTCGCCGGTGTGTTTAAGGACGCGGGATCCATTCCGAACGCTCTGGGCAGCTACGAGGATAATGTGGACACCAGCTACCTGACATCTGCGCAGTCCATGTAGTCGAGCCCAAGTACGACAGCTCGCTAGGCAATACGAAGGGCGGCGACTTTGCTGCCCTTCATGTATGGGGATCGCGCCGGCCGCTATCCCTCAAACGGGAAGAATGCCCATGGAAGCTCCTGCGCCCGCCAACGATAGTGGCCTCAACATCGAAAACCTGTCGATGCGCTTTGACCTGCCCAACGGCACCCATGTGCAGGCACTCAAGGATGTTTCGCTGCACATAAAGACCGGCGAGATCATGTCCGTGCTCGGCCCGTCGGGATGCGGCAAGACCACCCTCTTGAACATCATTGCTGGTTTTCTCGCCCCCACCTCCGGTCGCATTGTTCTGAACGGGCATGATGTGGAAGGACCGGATGCAGAGCGCGGCATGGTGTTCCAAAAGGGCGCTCTGTTCGAGTGGATGAGCGTTCGCGACAACGTGGACTTCGGGCCGCGCATGAAGGGCATGCCCAAGGCCGAACGGGACAAGATCTCCGACCACCTTCTTGAGACCGTGGGCCTCGCCGGTTTTAAGGAAAAGGCCGTCTATGAGCTTTCCGGCGGCATGCAGCAGCGCGTTGCCCTCGCGCGGTGCCTTGCCAACGATCCCGACCTCATCTTGATGGACGAACCCCTCGGCGCTCTCGACGCGCTCACCCGGGAAAAGATGCAGGGCCTTGTCCTAAAGCTCTGGAGCGAAACGGGCAAAACCGTCATCCTCATCACTCACTCCGTGGAGGAGGCGCTCCTTTTGGGAGAGCGCCTCATTGTAATGGCGCCGCGTCCGGGGCGCATTCACAAGGAGTACCGTCTTCCCTTCGCCGACCGCGGCGTCAACGCCGATCTGCGGGATGTGAAAAAGTCGGAAGGCTTTGCCGAGACGCGCGAAGAAATACTTTCGATGATTTGGGAGATGGAAGAAGAAATCATGGGGCGGGCCGACGCGGCCCAGTGAGAATAATAATATGACCGGTTCTGTCCTCCTTGCCGTTTATGTCGCCCTCTTCGTCGGGGGCTGGGCAATCATCCACTTCGCGCGTCAACGCAGGACGGCGCGGAACGATATTACGAGCCGCAAGACGGTGACCTTTGGCGACGAGAGCGCTATCCGCTCCGACCGCGCTGCCTCCATCATCTCCATTGTTGTGATCTTCTTGATCTGGGGGGCGTTCACCGGCTCAAAGTGGGTGCCCATCCATGTGCCGGGCCCCTTCATTGGAGACACAAGCTTCACCTACACCGCCGAGAATGCCGCCGGGCAGACAGATGAGGCGGTGGTCCAAATCCGCGTGAGCGAACCGGGCCAGGAGGTTGATGAACCGGTCGTGGAACCCGGTGACGGATTTGCAAAGAACGACGTGGAAACCACCGCCGCATGGCGCAGCACTCTCGTGCGGGTAGACCGCAACGACGAGGGTGGCCGCGACGACGGTTTCCACATTGTTTCGGTGGACGGTAGAGCCATTGAGCCGGGTGGAAGTGTGCGCGTGAGCGATGGCACGGTCTCAATGACGCCAAAGGGTACGCTGAGCTTCCAGCCAAACAGTGGGTTGCAGATGGAACCCATATGGATGCCCTCGCCCGAAGCCGTCGTGGACCGGCTGGTGCAGATTTCATCCGAGGGCTATCAGAATTTTACCTTGATCGAGCACGTGGGTTGGTCGCTGATCCGGGTGGTGGTCGGCTTCCTTGCCGGGGCAGCCCTCGGGATTCCGCTGGGTTACGCCATGGGCCTTTCGGGCTGGTTCCGCGGTTGGTTCGACCCCATCGTTGAATTCATGCGACCGGTCCCGCCGCTTGCCCTCATTCCGTTGGTTATCATCTGGTTCGGGATTTGGGAGACCGGAAAGATTGTACTCCTGTTCCTTGCCGCCCTTTGGATCATGACCATCGCGGCAAGGGCAGGCGTTTCGGGGGTAAACATCACTAAAGTCCACGCCGCCTACAGCCTTGGCGCTTCCAAGTGGCAGATCCTGCGATACGTCATTATTCCGAACTCGTTACCGGAAATCTTTACCGGGGCGCGGGTGGCGATGGGTGTTTGTTGGGGAACGGTGGTGGCTGCCGAGCTGGTCGCGGCGCAAAAGGGCGCCGGTATGATGATCATCGCGGCGTCGAAATTCCAGCTCACCGACATCGTGATCATGGGGATCATTCTCATCGGCATCATTGGCTACAGCATCGACATGTTGATGCGCGCCGCTGAGCGCCGCCTTGTCCCCTGGAAAGGCCGCTTCTGATCTGCGATCGGCCCGCCACGTGACGCATCATCGGGGCGGAATGAAACGAGGCTCAACGAAGTGATGCGGCGAAGACGAATGGCTAGATGTGAAAGCCATCGCCGTTGTTCGCGCTAGCGAGCGGCAAGACCTCCCACCCTTGTGCCACCCATTCCGACTAGTTCTTTTGGTGGGACACCAAAAAGCGACGTTCTTCCGGAGCCGACACCTTTTCAAGCCCGCGCAGCGCCTGATGGGTCAAGGGCAAAGAGCGAAGCGTCCCTTGAGGCATCAGGCGCTGCGCGGGACGATGGAGCAAGGCGGGAGAGTTTTGGCCCATTGTCCAGCGTTCGTGCCGATATGAACAACAGTCTTGGAAACGCAACTAGAGCGCGTTTCAGCACCATGGAATCATGTCGCGCTGCGAATCGCGCGGTGAAGCAGGAACTTGGAGCAGTTCATCGGATCGCATGATCGTGTGACCTGCTCTATGGCGGTGATCTAACTCGATCGGGTAGGCCGACGCCCTAAGCCGGTATCGTTGCGCGGCCAGATCTTAGCTCCTGGGTTGCGCGCTCATCGATCCGTCCATTGCTGCCCACGACGCAGCCATAGTCGCGCCGCGCGCCGTCGATGGTGATGTAGCCGGCGTCGAGATCCGCCTGAACGAGGTCGACCGGGCGGCTCGTGGGTTCGCCGTACCCGGACCCGCCACAAAGCTGAAGGTTCGCCTCCTCGTCCGTCCCGGAAAGCTGGCGAAGGGCGCCGACCCCCAAGTCATGCGCAACGCTCTCGCCGCTCGCGGTACGCTGCTCGATCCAGCCCCGCGCTGCCTCTCCCGCACCACCGCCGAACAACCCGTCGATGGGCGCAAATACGCCGTTGGGATAAATGCCCACCTGGCAGAACGCCCCGTCATCGTGGAGTTTTCTGGTGCGAATACGCTGGGCAAGCCCGCCGCGCCGTTTGCCAGGGCCGCCCGTATCGGCGACGAGACCCTTTTCGATCACAAGTACAGGGACTCTTGTTTCAAAGACTTCCACCGAAGTATTCGCCGCACTGGTGGGATAAAGCAGACCCGAAATGCCGTCGCCGTGAGCCGATGCGCCTTGACCGCCCCCTTGGAACAGGTGATCGGAGTAAAAGACGCCGTCCGGATCTTGTCCGTAGTAGAGTAGGCTTGATGGCAGACCGGTGAACGCCTGCACCTTGTCCGGCGCAGCGCCGGCAAGGGCAGCAAAGACATTGGGCGCGATATACCAGCCCGTGCGTGTGCGAATATTGACAGATTTCGGTTTGTCGCAGTTGAGGATGGAGCCTTTGGGCGCTTCCACAGCCATCGGTCGATAGCAACCCGCGTTTCCTGGCACCTCCGGGGAAAACACGCACTTGAGTGGATAGGTGGCGTGCGCCTTCGTATAGGTCAGCGTGCAGTTGGAGCCGCCTTTTTCGAGCTGCTTGGGAGCGCCTTCGAAATCCACAGAGATCGTGTCGCCATCAATGGTCAATTTGATGGGATAGCGCATCGTGCGCTCGTCGATGCCGTCGGCCATGAGTTCGTGGGTGTAGCTGCCGTCGGGAACGGCGGAAATGCCCTTCTTCATGGCTACTTCTGCCCGGGCCTGCACCACCTTTGCCAAGGCCGCAAGGTCGTGCATGGTGTACTCATCCATGAACTCGCCGATGCGTTCAGCTCCCGTCCGGCCCGCCGCCACGAGGGCATGGATGTCGCCCAGAACTTGCTCTGGTCGGCGCACGTTCTCTCCGATGATGGTGAAGAGGTCTTCGTTGGCCTCACCGGCCTTGAAGAGTTTCATGGGCGGAATTTGGAGCCCTTCATCGAAGACTTCCCGAGCATTCAATTCGTCCTTTGTGCCACCGATATCGGACACGTGGCCGACAACGCCCACGAAGGCCACCACCTTGCCGTTCCGGAAAACGGGCACTGCGATGGCGATGTCGAACAAATGGCCGGCGCAAAGCCAGGGATCGTTCGTGACGAGGACGTCGCCCTCGGCGAGCGTGCCGGCGGGGAACCGTTCGATCATCGCGTTGATGGCGGTGGGTAGCGTGATGTTGAAGACCGGCATCGCTCGAGGCGAGTGGACGAGCTGTTGTCCGTTCGCATCTAAAATCTCGCATGCAAAATCTTGTGCTTCACCGATGATGAGCGAAAACGCCGTGCGGATTACTGTCGTCCAGCACTCTTCCGCCACGTTAATCAGCCGGCTCCACATGATTTCAAGACCGATGGGATCAGCTTCAATGCGCGCCGCCGCCTCTTCCAAGCTGTCATCGGCGCCCACCAGCGCGTCCCGAGCGACGGCTTTTTTCAGGTGGATCCTCAGATTGAGTTCACCATCCACCATGACCTCTGCATTGGGCGGCACGATGGTGGTGGCTTCATGTTCCTCGATGATGGCGGGGCCGATGATTTCGGTGCCCGGCGCCAAGGCGTAGCGGTCGTAGACGGTGGCATCGGCAGGGCCATCGGCGAAGGTGGCGCGGCGTGTTCCCTTGAGCGCGGTGCCGCCTGCCCCTTCACCTGCAAGCCGCGTTGACGGCTGTGGCGTCGGTCCTGTGCACGCGGCCCTCCAGTTCAACATTTCGACGGCGGCGCCGGTGAACACGTGGGTATAAAGCCGGGCGTATTCTTCGGCGAAGCGCTCGCGCAGAACCGCCACCGTTGCCCCATCGATGGCGCCGCTGGGGAGCGCCACCGTGATTTCATGCATCTGCCCTTTGAGACGCATGTCCACCTTCCGGCTCACGGCAATGGTGTCAGGAGCTGTGCCGGCTTCCACCAATCGCGCCCGGGCATGGGCTTCCAGCTCCGCGAGCACGGTGTTCACCGCATCAAAGTCGCAAGCGTCCAGCGCCATCGGCAGCGAGCGAGAGGTTTCGTACCCGGCGGGCGCCGCCAAGAAACCGAGCGCGGAGGCCGCGCCCGAAGCAGGCGGCACCACCACCTCTCCGACCCCCAGCTTTTCGGCCACCCGCACAGCATGGAGCGGCCCTGCACCGCCCATGGCAACCATCCCATAGCGCCTTGGATCGCTGCCCTTTTCCACGATGTGGACGCGCGCAGCACCAGCCATGTTTTCACACACGAGGTCGTAGATGCCGAAGGCGGTATCAATGGCGGAAAGGCCAAGCTTTTGGGCAAGTCGGTCAAGGGCGGCCCGTGCGGCGTTTACGTCGAGGGCCATGCGACCGCCGAGAAAATAGTTCGGGTCGAGATAACCAAGGAGAAGATTGGCGTCCGTCACCGACACGTCGTGTCCGCCGCGCCCGTAGCAAGCTGGTCCGGGATCAGCACCGGCGCTATCTGGTCCGACCTTCAGCAAACCCAAATCATCCACCCGGGCGATGGAGCCGCCGCCCGCGCCGATCTCGATCATGTCGATTACCGGCGCATGGATAGGGATCCCGCTGCCGCGCTTAAAGCGGTGCACGCGGGCGGTCTCCAGCATTGGGGCGATGTCGGGTGCACCTCCACGAATAAGGCAGGCCTTTGCGGTGGTGCCTCCCATGTCGAAGGAAATGATATCGTCACGGCCGATGGCCCGGCCGATGAACGCTGTGGCTTGTGCGCCCCCGGCCGGCCCGCTTTCCAGAAAGCGCACCGGCAACCGTGCGGCGGTCTCGGGTGTGGTTAGCCCGCCGGAGGACTGGATGAGGTGGAAGCGCCCCTCAAACCCATTGGCCGCGAGTGCGTCTTCGATCCGCTTCACGTAGGCAGCCATGCGCGGTTGCACATAGGCGTTCGCCACCGCGGTCGAAGTGCGCTCATACTCGCGAATTTCGCCATGGACATCGCTGGACGCGGTGACGGCAATGTCTGGAAAAGCCTGGTGAACCACGTCCCGCGCCAGCTTTTCATGAGCCGGATGGGCGTAGCTGTGTAAAAATGCAATGGTGATGGCTTCGCAGCCGGATGCCACCAGCTCGCCTGCCTGGGCACGGACTTCAGCGCGATCGAGGGGCGCAATGACCGTCCCATCGCTTGCCACCCGCTCGTCGATCTCTAGGCGCAACTGGCGCGGGACCAGAGGGTCTGGAAAGCGCAGAAAAAGGTCATGGATGTCGTAACGCTGCTCGGTGCCGAACTGCAGCACGTCGCGAAACCCTTTGGTGGTCAAAAGACCCGTGCGGCATCCTTTGCGCTCGATTAGCGCGTTGGTGACGAGGGTGGTGCCATGGACCACGTGGCTGAGAGCATCCATGGCGGTCCCAGTCTCGGCCATCAGGGCATTCATGCCGGTAAGCGCGCCGATGGAAGGGTCGTCCGGCGTGGTGAGGCACTTGTGGAGGTGAACGCGGCCGCTCGCCTCGTCGAGGAGCACGAAATCGGTGAACGTGCCGCCGATATCGAACGCCAGCCGATAGCGATTCAACGTCATCTCGTTGGGCCTCCTGCCGCTTCAACCGCCCGGGCACCATCGTATCCGCCGGAAACGGATGCTGTGAAGGTGCTGCGGTGGATGCGCTTCGCGTGCCAGGTCAGACGCAAAAAAGGGCGCCGTTGGGGCGCCCTTTTTTGGGAGTGCTGGTTTGTGAGGTTCAGACTGACATGGGCGTGAACGCGTAGCCCGAGCCGTCCTTTTCAAGCTTCCCGGCGTTGGGAAAGCCGAAGTGATAGCCGGCGATGATCGAGCCATCGGCGATCACTTGGTCAAACAATTTCCGGCGTGCGGCTTCCGCTTCGGCCTTATCCATGTCGAAGGTGGCGTGCCAGCCGGGATTGGCGACAAAGAGGGCAGGGATGTTGGCAATGTCGGCGGCGATCACGAGAGAGTCGTTGCCCGATGACACCACGAAGGCTGTGTGTCCGGGGGTGTGGCCATAGGCGGCCTGTGCCACGACGCCCGGCGCCACAGTCGCACCGTCCTTGTAGCGGTCGACGTTGTCCCAACTCCCAAGGGTCGCAACGATCCGGTTCGCCAACCCTTTGCGGTTTTCCGGGAGTGCCGCAATGGTGGCCGGATCCGTCCAGAAAGCAATTTCCGGTTCCGGCACGAGAATCTGCGCATTCTTGAACACCTGGGCGTTGTCTTCCTTCGCCATCAGGCCAAAAATGTGATCCGGGTGGAAATGGGAAATGAGGATCGTGTCGACGCTCTCCGGGGCGACCCCGGCCGCGGCCAGGTGGTCCATCATGGTACCGGCAGTGGGTGCGAGCTGAGCGCCCGTCCCAGCGTCCACGAGGATGGTCCGGTCGCCCGACCTGATGAGAGTTTGAGCAAAGTTGATGGGCAGGAGATCACGCGGATGGCCGCCGGCTTCCAGGGCGTCCTGCACGTCAACCAGTTCGGCGTTGCCCACAAACCCTGGATCTAGGGGGCGTTCCCAGTAGCCGTCGTGAAGTCCGATGATATCGATATCACCGATTTTGTAGGAAAAGTGGCCGGCAGTGGCAGCACGCGCCGGTGGTGCGAAATAGACATGGCCCGAAAGGCCAAGGGCGGCGGCGCCTGCGGCACCAAGCAGGGCCTCGCGGCGGTTTATGTGGGGCATTGGGTCTCTCCAACCTATTTGTTTGACAGGGTGGTGCGCGAAGCCGAAATTTCAAACCATTGATTGCTTGGCCGTAGACAAGCGCCCGAAATTCCAGGCGCCGTGTCGCTGCGGTTAAGGCAGCGCAGAGGACTGCGCCTGGCGCAGATTTTCCTTGCGCGGAGGCCACGCTGACGCCACAGCTACCGCTAAGCGCGCGGCCCGTGCCCTCGATTGGGACGCCGAGATCGTTTCACTGTCGGCCAAGGCGCCCAGCAGCCTGCCCTCCCGGGCAGGTAATGTTGCGCAGTGGCTATGCATCGAAGGAACTGGAGTGGAGGCGCAATGCTGGACTGGATGCTAACCAACCCGTGGTTCAGCGCTGCAATGGTAATGGCTTTCATGGGGTTGGTCTGCATTGTACCATTCTATTTACTATCAAAGTTCAAGCTTAACGAAATTTCTCCAGACACAAGAGATATTGCTGCAAGTGTAGTCTTTCGTATCGGAACTTTGCACGCGCTAATCTTGGCGTTAATTTTTTCAGGTACTCAAGAGGAATATCAAAAAGCTCGTGAAACCATTGTTGCGGAGGTTATCATACTCTCAGAAGTGGTTTATGAGATAGCTCAAATCGAAAGCGTCGATCTGTCGAGCACGTTAGA
>JBCCYN010000162.1:0-10075 GCA_039189655.1 Pseudomonadota bacterium
GACGCCTTCGCCACCCGCCCCTGGCTCGCCGCCCGGCCCGACATCGACGGCGAGCGTATCGCCATCATCGGCTTTTCCTATGGCGGCATGAGCGCCACCTATGCGGCCTACCGTCAGGTTCTGAACGCCTATGGCGCCGCTCCCTTCGCGGCCCATGTGGCGTTTTATGGCCCCTGCATTGCGCGCTTTGACGATTCCACCACCAGCGGCGCACCCCTCCTCATGTTGTGGGGCGAGCGGGACGAAATCATGGACCCCGACGCCTGCGAAGCCACGGCAGAAGACCTGCGCGCCGGTGGCTCAACGGTGGAGATCGCCCGCTATGACGCCATGCACCGCTGGGACGGAGGAAGCCGCCGCTGGCGCGCTCCGGCCCACATTGCCGACTGCCGCTTCCGGGTCGGAGAAGACGGTGCGGTGCGCGATGAAAACTCGTTCTTCATCATGGACGGCCCCGTCGCCCGCGCCACAATGCTCGCCCTTTGCTCCAACTCCGACGGCTACCTCATCGGGGCGGACGAGGCGGTGCGCCAACAATCCAACGCGGCCCTTGCGCGGTTCTTAAACCCCATTTTATTCCCCGGCGCTGCGCCAGACGGCTGATCCCCTTGCGCGGCAAGGCGCCGCGCCATAACGCTCTCGCGATGCCGCTGCGCGATCCGAGGTGACCATGTCCGACGCAAATCCCCAAGAGACGGCCCGGGCCGCAGCCGAACTTGCCGCGAGCACCGACGCGCCGCTGCGGGCGGAGATCATCGCCACCGCGCTCCCCTACATGCTGCGCTACGACGACAAGACCATCGTCGTGAAATACGGCGGCCATGCCATGGGCGACCCGGAGCTAACCCGGGATTTTGCCGAGGACATCACGCTCCTCACCCTTTCGGGGATCAATGCGGTGGTGGTGCACGGCGGCGGCCCGCAGATCGCCAAAATGCTGAAGCGCCTCAACATCCAGTCCGAGTTTCGCGATGGCCTGCGCGTCACTGACCGGGCAACGGTGGAAGTGGTGGAGATGGTGCTCGCCGGTTCCATCAACAAAGACATCGTTTCCACCATCAATGCAGCTGGCGGGCGCGCGGTGGGCCTTTGCGGCAAGGACGGGCGCATGGTGCTCGCCGAGCCCCTGCGGCGCACCACGGCAGACCCTGATTCCAACATCGAACGGGTGGTGGATCTCGGCTTCGTCGGGGAGCCGGTGGAGGTGCGCCGGGACGTGCTCGACGTCCTCACCCGCCAGGAAATTGTGCCAGTGATTGCCCCGGTCGCATCTGGCACGGACGGCCAAACCTACAACATCAACGCCGACACGTTTGCGGGAGCCATCGCCGGTTCGCTCGGCGCCATGCGGCTTTTGTTCTTGACCGACGTGGACGGTGTGCTGGATGGGGACGGAAAGCTCATCAAACAGCTCAGCGTTGCCGAGGCGCGTCGGCTGATGGCCTCTGGTGTTATCGCCGGCGGCATGGTGCCGAAGGTCGAAACCTGCATCGCGGCCCTGGAGCGCGGGGTGGAGGGCGTCGTGATCCTCAACGGCAAGACGCGGCACGCCGTGCTCCTGGAACTCTTTACCGAAGGCGGCGCCGGAACCCTGCTCACCCTTTAGGACCTGCAACCATCAGGGCCGACCCAACGACGATCAGTTGAACATAAAATCGTTGCGACTGAGGTCAGCGAGTTGCAGGTTTTCGATCACCAGCGTCGACGTATAGTTCAAGTAGTCGTTGTAGCGGGAGAAGACGACGTTTCCGCCCGTATCGACAGCGTTCTTGATAAAATATTCGTACCCAAAAAATCCGATGAGATGCAGGGTGTCTTCGCCGACGGTAAAATCTTCAATCGTCGTTTCAGTATCGATAAAGTATAATTTGAAGACATCGGCGCCGGCATCGCCGGTGAGAGAATTTTGCCCCTTGCCACCGTAGAGTTCGTCATCACCATCGCCGCCAAAGAGGGTATCGTTCGCCGCCCCCACCCCGCCACGCAGGTTGTCGTTGCCGCCTTGTCCGCGAATGAGATCGGCGCCGTTGCCGCCATCGATCCTGTTGTCGAACCGACTGCCTTCCAGCGTATCGGCGTAATTCGACCCGCGAAGGTTCTCGATGCCGCTGAAGGTGTCGCCGTGGGCATGGCCGCCCCAACCTGTGCCGCCCGCAAGATCCACTGAGACGCCACACGACGAACCGGAATAGTCAGCCTCGTCGACGCCGGCGCCGCCCCGCAGCTCGTCCCGGCCTTTGCTTCCTAGCAAGGTGTCGTCGCCGGCGCCGCCCACCAGCAAATCGTGGTAGTCCGTTCCCACAAGGTAGTCGGCTTCGGACGTTCCTCGTTTTAGTTCCCGCTCGACATCTTCGAGGGTGAGGAGAAGGGGCCCAAAGCAGTCGATAAGATGGACGGCTTCGAACTCGGGAAAAAAGCTCTTCAGCTCGACTGTCGAAATCTCATTCATGA
Organism: Pseudomonadota bacterium; assembly: GCA_039189655.1. GTDB lineage: Bacteria > Pseudomonadota > Alphaproteobacteria > Rhizobiales > Amorphaceae > Acuticoccus. Next base: position 2,452 of record JBCCYN010000162.1, read on the forward strand.
CAAAGCTTCCCAAAAAATACCCATGGGATATCGACGCCAGCATCGCGCGTCCGTGATCCCCATCACATTCATGCGAGCCCTGCGAAAAAAAAGCGCTGTGCAAGACCGACTGTGGCCGGTCAGAGCCGCTAGCTTCCCGCGTTCGCCTGCCGTGCCCGGTTTTCAAGGTAAGACACCAGCCGCACCGCCGGCCAAAGCACCAAAAAGTAGATGATGGCCGCGGCGATGAGCGGTGAGGGATTGGCAAAAAGCGCCTGCCCGTTCATGGCCTCCTTCAGGAGGTCGGGCATCGCGACCACCGATGCCAGGCTCGTGTCCTTGGCGATCCCGACGCAGTTGGACGTTTGGGGCGGGATGGCAACACGCACCGCCTGGGGAAGGATCACCCGCCAGAGCGTCACGAGAAAGGGCAGGCCCAGCGCGTCCGCCGCCTCGAACTGCCCCTTCGGCAAGCTTTGGATGCCTGCGCGAAAAACTTCGGCTGTGAAGGCGGCGAGCACCAGCGAAAGGCCCATCACCGCTGCAGTGAACGGCGAGAGCACGATGCCAATCCCCGGCAACGCGTAGTAGATCACCACCAGAATGACGAGGATCGGTACAGCGCGGAAAAAGTCGATCAGAAAAACGGTGACCAAACGCACCGGTGTCGGGGAGTATAGGCGCAGGAGGCACCAGAAGACGCCCACCAAAATCCCGGTGACGATGGAAAAGGCCGAAAGGAGGACCGTATTGACAAGACCCCGCCCAAGCATGGGCAGGGTCCGCAGCATCACATCGACATTAAAAAAGCTGTCGAAAAGCTCCAACTAATCGGCCTTTACTCGGCTTTTGGCGTCGGTAGGACTTTTACCGTACTGGTGAGTGGGCCAGGCACCGTCCCAAAGTGCTTTTCGTGGATCTTTGCGAGGGTTCCGTCTTCCTTCAGCGCGGTGATGGCCTCGCTCACCTTTTCGGTGAGTGGCGATCCCTTGGCGAGCATGATGGCGTATTGGTCGCCCGTCGGGATGGTTTCGCCCGCGGCCATGCCTTTCATTTTGGTGAAGGCAAAGAGCATCCCCGGAAGGTCAGAGATGGCGGCGGCGATGCGCCCGGCCTGCACATCAAGGAGCATCTGCTGGTAAGCGTCATAGCCCCGCACGTCGTCAATATCGTGCTTTTCGCCGTGCTCGCGCGCCCATTTTTCGCCCGTCGACGCGGAGAGCACGCCCACGGATTTGCCCGCCAGATCCGCAAGGGTTTTTACCCCGGAATCCTCGCGAACGCCGAGGGCAAGGTCAGCGTCATAGTAGGGCTGCGAAAAATCCTGACTTTCCAGGCGATCGTTGGTGACCGTGATCGACGAGATGGCCATATCGATGCGGCCGGAGCTGGTGGCAGCGAATAGCGCCTGAAACCCAAGGTCCTGGAATTCTGGTTCCATGGAGAGTTTTTCGGCGACGGCGTTCACCAAATCCACCTCAAAGCCCACGAAGGAGCCATCCTCCTGCTTTACCTCCCAGGGCGGGTTGGCGGGGTAGGCGCCTACGTTCAGTGTGTCCGCGCTCGCCGGAACCGCCGATGCGGCACCCAGCGCTGCTGCGACAAGCGCCGCCGAAATGATGGTCTTGAGCATGATCACCCCTTTGCCTTACGCCCCGGCGTTGGTGCCGGGTGCTGAAACCTTCGCGGCGCCGCCCGCCCAAAGCAAGCGGTGCAGCGAGAAAGTTTAGAATTCAAGCTTCATGCCTTTATGGGTGACGCGGAACCCGAGCCGTTCATAAAAGGCTACCGCCCGATCCCGCTCAACGCTCGATGTGAGCTGAACGAGACCGCAGTCGGCGGCGCGGGCAAGACGCACGAGCTCCTTGATAAGCGCTTCGCCAATACCGCCGCCCCGGTGGCCCGACGCCACCCGCACGGCTTCGATATGCCCCCGCTTCATGCCCTTGCGGCTCAGACCGTGCAGGATGGTCAACTGCGCGCAGCCCACCAGGTCGCCGTTCAATTCAGCCACGACCAGAAAGTCGTTGGGGTTTTTGTCCACGGCCTCGAACGCCGCGAAATATTCCTGCGCCGGCGGGTCGCTCACCACCTCGCGCCCAGCCCCAAGAATGTCGTCGGCGAGCATGCGAACGATTTGGGGAAGGTCGTCCCGTCGCGCGGTGCGAAAGGTGAGGCTCAACGGTGAAGCGCTTGGGCAATGCGGGTGGACGCCTCGCGCACCACCTCGGTCTCGCGGCAGACGCACATGCGCAGATAGGCCTGCCCGGCGGCACCGAACATAAAACCCGGCGCAAGGCCCACCCGCGCCTCCTCCAGGATCCGCGTGCACGCCGCCTCGCTATCGTCTTCGTCGGTGAGGCGGAAAAAGGCATACATGCCGCCCCGCGGTTTTTCCGATAGCCGCACACCGCTGACGGGCGCCAGCGCGCCATAGGCCACATCGAGCCCGTCCCGGCACCGATCGCGAATTTTGGCCACCAGCGGCTCACCTTCGCTGAGCGCCACCGCCGCGGCCGCCTGGATAAACGGCGCCGTGCCGGAGTTCATGTATTGGGTCACCGCAGCGATCTTGGCCTGTAGCGACGGCGGGTGCACCAGCCAGCCAATGCGCCAGCCCGTCATCGCCCAGGCCTTAGAGAAGGAGTTGACGGTCAGCACCCGATCTTCCGGCTCGGCAAGGGGGACGATGGACGGCGCGCACTGCTCGTTGCCGAACCACAGCCGGTTATAGACCTCGTCGGAAATCACCCAGATCCCCCGCGCCCGGGCAAACTCCAAAATGGCCGAAAGCTCTTCGCGCGTGGCGGTCCAGCCGGTGGGGTTGGCGGGGGTGGAAAAACAGATGGCCGCCGTGTCCGTGCTGCAGGCGTCGAACAAACGGTCAAGGTCAAGGGTCGGCCGCACCGCGTCCATATCGAGGGGAACGGGCACGGTCCGCCCACCCGCCAGGGTCACCACATGGCGAATGTTGGGCCACTGGGGCTCGATGGTGACGACGCTTTGGCCAGGATCGCACACCAGCGTCATGGCAAGGTGAAGGGTCTGCATGCCGCTTGGCTGGACGGCGCTCCGATCCTCGCCGATGGGCCTTTTGTGGAGGGCGCTCTGGTATTTGGAGAGGGCGTCAAGGAGGTCGGCGGAGCCACGCATATCGGGCTCGTAAAAGGTGCGGCCCTCCTGGAGCGCCTTTGCGGCCGCATCCTTCACGAAGTCCGGCGTCACCACATCGCCCTCGCCGTACCAAAGGCGGATCACACCTTCGAGGGCGTTCGCCCTGGTGGCAAGGGCCGCAATGTTGTCGGTCTCCAGGTCGCGGATTAACCGCCGCGCCCCGTCCGCCGCACTTAAGATGGCGTCCATGATCCCTCCGTGCCCGCGCGAAAGGGCCACGGCGCCGCGTCGCCGTCAACCGCGTGCTGGCGCCGGGGGGCAAAGCCGGGCACCATGGCCAAAGAAAAGGAACTTTTCGCCTTGTCCGACCCCTCCGCACTGCCCCACAGGCCCCACAACCCGCTCACCAATTTTGAGGGATTTAAGCTCGGCGTGTTCTCGGCGAACGCGGACGGCGGCCTTGCCCTCACCACGGTTCCGGAGCGGTGGGGCGCCTCTTGGACGGACAACATGGAGGCGGCAAGAATTGCCGACGAAGGCGGTCTCGATTTTTTCCTCCCCATCGCCCGGTGGCGCGGTTTCGGCGGCCGGACGCGGGCGCGGGAACACTCGTTCGAGACGTTTACCTGGGCCTCGGCCCTTGCCGCCGTCACCCGGCGCATGGCGATCTTCGCCACCGTCCATGTCCCCCTCATCCACCCGATCTATGCTGCCAAGGCGCTGGCCACGGTGGACCATGTGTCCGGCGGGCGAGCCGGGCTCAATATCGTGTGCGGCTGGAAGCCGGACGAGTTCGCCATGTTCGGTACCGCGCCCGATGCGCAGGGGTACGACCGCGCCGAGGAATGGCTCGACATCATCGAGCGCGCCTACACCGCCGACACCCCCTTCGACTACGCAGGCCGCTACTACACCTTGAAAGGCGTGGTGAGCCGGCCAGCCAGCCTGCAAATCCCCCGCCCGGTCACCATGAACGCCGGGTTCAGTCCCCCAGGGCGGGAGTTTGCGGCCAAGCGCTGCGACTTCCTGTTTTCCACCTTCACCAACATGGAGGACGGCGCGCGCCATGTGGCCGACATTCACGGCCGCGCGTCGAACCACGGCCGCCACGTGGATATCTACACCGTGTGCCACGTGGTCTGCCGCCGCACGCTGCAGGAGGCGCAAGACGCCTACGACCGCTACGCGCGCCACGAAGCGGACCACGAAGCCGTCGACGCGCACATGGCCGGCAAGCAAAGCCACTCCGGAAGCCACGACGACGAGGCCTATATCCTCCACCGCCAGCGGTTTGCAGGCGGCGCCGGCAGCTATGGCCTCATCGGCACACCCCAAAGCATCGCCGACGAAATCGTCGAGATCCAACGACAAGGTTACTGTGGCGCGGCGCTCTCTTTCCTGAATTATACGCAGGAGTTGCCGTACTTTTGCGCAGAAATCTTGCCGCTTCTAAAGAAAGCGAACCTGCGATGAGTGCATTCGTCCCCGGCGCGCCCCGTCTCAAACCGCGCCTTGTGAACGGTGGGCCGGTGGGCGCGGCATGGTTCATCCTCGGCTCCGAGACGCTGGTGGAGGTGGCGTGCCGTCACGATCCCGACGCCATCGCCATCGACATGCAGCATGGTCTGTTCGACCGCCGCTCGCTGGAAGCTGCCGTCACCGCATCCACCGCGCCGGTGTTGGTGCGCACCCGCGATGCCCAGGACGCCAGCATTGGCGAGGCGCTCGATGCGGGAGCCGAAGGCGTTATTGTCCCGCTCATCGAAACGGCAGACGCCGCCCGCTCCGTCGCTTCGGCGTGTCGCTACCCCCCCGCCGGCCATCGCTCGGGCGGCGGCATCAGGCCCCTTGCGGACTTTTCCGCCCACGCCCGCAAGGCCAACGACGGCATCGTCGCCGGTGTCATGATCGAGACCCGCAAAGGCGTCGAGGCGGCAATTGAAATTGCGAAATCCGGCGTCGATTTCGTTTTCATCGGCACCGGCGATCTTGCCCTTTCCCTGGGTGCTGCGCCGGGAACCAAGACCCACGATGCGGCCTGCGCAAAGGTGCTCGCGGCCGCCACGGAAGCCAAAATTCCCTGCGGGATTTTTACCATGACGCCGGAAGCTGCCATCGCCCGCACCCGGGAAGGTTTTGCGCTCACGGTGGCAAGCAACGACCTTTCGGCGTTTGAGGATTCCACCCGCGCCGCCCTTTCCCTTCACCGCGCCGGTGCCAAACCCCGCCGCCGTCGCAAGCGCGCTCCCCTTCAAGGGGATCGGGCGTAAAACCGGCTGTCCTCTTCGCGCACGAAAACGCTACCCTCGGGCTTCGGATCGCCCTCCAGAAACGCGATCACGACCGGCCCTTCGGCGAGGCGAACCGAGCCCACCGCCAGGGGCAACTGGTCCGAAAACGCGTCCGACAAACTCCGGTGCAGAACGGTGGGCGAGCAACGTTCCCGCTCCGGAGACCGGCGCGTTGCCCATTTCCGTGGACAGACAAAATGGGCATACCGCGCGCCTCGGATAGTGGTGGGCGCCACACGCCTCACAGTGCGGAATGCAAATCGCGCTCACGGGGTGCGGCCGCGTGCCAGCAACGCTGCGGTGGCGCAAATGCCTCGGTCGTAGTCGACCATGCCGAACCCACAAGAAAGGGCCAGCAGGGCATCTGGAACCTGCCACCCTCCGGCCGTGCCGGTCACCTGCCGCAGCGCCTCCACCAGGCCCAGATGACCACCGGCAGCGCCCGACTGCCCGGCCGAGAGCTGCCCGCCGCAAGTATTGTGGGGAAACGTCCCATCCCGGGTGAGGGTTTTGGAGCGGATGAACGCCGGCCCCTCCCCTTTTCCGCAAAACCCCATGTCCTCCAGTTGGATAAGGGACATCACCGGATAGTCGTCGTAGGTCTCAACGCAGCGCACATCGCCCGGCTCCACCCCCGCGGCCGCCCAAAACGAAGCCCGTTCCAGCGCCCAACCGCCACGAAACTGCACCGGATCGTCCGCAAAGGCGTTGTGGCGCTCAAGGGTCGCCAGGAGGCGGGCGTAGGGAAGACCCGCCGCATCCGCATCCACCTCGCGCATGACCAGGCAGCCTTCGCCGCCAGCCACCGGCATCACGCAGTCATAAAGGCACAAAGGCTCCGCGATGGGCCGCGCCGCCAAGTATTCCTCAAGAGTGAGCGCACGGTCGCGAAACACCGCGTGGGGTACTCCTTGGGCATTGACGCGCTGGGCCACGCAAAGGGTACCAAAATCCTCCCGCGTTGCTTTAAAGCGCTCCATGTAGTGGGCGGTGATGAGCCCGAAGACGAGGTTGGGACCGCCCGCCCCATAGGGCCAAACCGCCTCCCGGGAGAAACGCGAGAAATTTTGCACCAGGTCCGTAAAGGCCGCACCGGCGGTGTTGTCTGCGCCCACCAGCGCCACGGTGCGTATGTCGCCCGCCGCCACCATCCGCGCTGCCCGTCGCAATGCCGCGATGGCGCTTGCTCCACCCATGGGTGGCTGATCGAGGTAGCGGCACGAAAGCCCCGCCCGCGCCGCGAACGCCACCACGCTATCGGGGTGAAGGGTGAGGCTTGCAAGGCTGAGCCCATCGAGGTCGTGGTGAGAAAGGCGCGCCGTATCGAGAACGCCGCGGAGCACCCGGGCTGCCAACCCTTCGGTGGTCTCCTCCGACTGCCGCTCCGGCACCAACGAGAACGGCGCAGCGAGCACCACGCCATCATAGTTCACCGCGACCGTCCCTTGAGGGAGCGGGTGTCGTGGGCAACACCATCCCTAAGGCTCGCGGCCGCCATCGCTCTCAGCGCCCGGCGGTCCACCTTCTGGGTGGCCGTAAGGGGCAAAGCGTCCACGAACGCCACGTGGCCAGGCACTTTGTAGTAGGCCATCTCAGAAAGCGCATGGCCCACCAGTTCGGCTGCAAAGGCCGCGTCTGCCCGCTCCGCCACCACCAGCGCGCAAACCTCCTCGCCCCTCAAAGCGTCTTCCACCGGAGCGACCGCCACCGCACGCACCCCGTCTTGGGCCACCAACACCGCCTCCACCTCCACCGCCGCAATGTTTTCGCCGGAGCGACGAATGACGTTTTTCGCCCGATCCACAAACAGAAGGTCTTGCCCCTCGCGGCGAACCATATCTCCGGTGTGAAACCAGCCACCCCGCCAGGCCGCTTCGGTGGCACCCGGGTCTTTGTGGTAGCGGGAGAAAAAGCCGAAGCGCGGATCGCCGCCGCGGCGGCGGACGAGAAGTTCCCCCGGGCCATCGCCGACGGGTGAGCCATCATCACCGGCAATACGAACGTCGAGTTCCTCGCCCGGACGACCGATGGATTTTGCGCCCACGCGGCGGGGTTGACGGTTGGCGGCAATACAGGCCCCTGCCCCGGTCTCGGTCATCGCCCAAGCTTCCACCAGAGGAAACCCAAAGCGGGCCTCGAAAGGCGCGTGAAGGTTCGGCTCCACGTTCGCACCAAAGCCAAAGCGTATCTGGTGCTCGCGGTCCCCGGCGCTGGGCGGCGCTTTCATCAAGATCGCAGGC
>JBCCYN010000163.1:0-10071 GCA_039189655.1 Pseudomonadota bacterium
CTACGATGGAGGGCGATATCGCGCCCTATCGCGAGCGCGGGACAGTTGAAACAGTTCGTGCCAATCTGGAAGGCGCAAAATATACGCTTGCCACTAACGCCGCCGGTGCCGCGCTCGGCATTAAGAGTTTTGAAGACATCGCCAAAAACGCCGATGCCCTCGATAGCGAAATCTATGGCATTGAGCCCGGCAACGACGGCAATCGGCTGATCCTCGATATGATCGAAAAGGACGCCTTCGGCCTATCGGACTTCGAAGTGCGCGAATCCTCCGAACAGGGAATGCTTGCCCAGGTGGCCAGGAAATCCCGCCGGGATGAGCCCATTGTGTTCCTGGGCTGGGAGCCCCATCCCATGAACGCCAATTTCGAACTCACGTACCTCACCGGTGGCGACGACTTTTTCGGCCCCAACCTAGGCGGCGCCACTGTCTTCACCAACGTTCGCAAAGGGTTTTCGGATGAGTGCCCCAACCTTGGAAAACTTCTCAGCCAGCTAGAGTTTTCCCTCGCCATGGAAAACCAGGTGATGGGCGCCATCCTCGACGACGGTGAGGATCCTCTCGATGCGGCCGCCCAATACCTCAAGGCCGATCCTGCGGTACTCGACACCTGGCTCGCCGGCATCTCGACCATTGACGGCAAACCAGGCGATGAGGCTGTGAAGGCAAAGCTCGGGCTATAAACCCTCCCGGAGGCTTCGCACGCATCTTGCCGTCGGGCCGTGCGGGCTCACCATTGCGTCGCCGCGCCGCGTGGCGACGCAACCCTGTCTGACGCCGCACGGGAGTGAGAATTGGATATCCTGACAGAATACAAAATTCCGGTCGGCGATTGGGCCGAGGCGGTGTTTGACTGGATGCAGGCAAACGGCAGCTGGTTCTTCGACGGTCTCTCCGACGCCATGGAGCGGCTGGTGGACGCGCTTTTGTGGCTGCTCCAAACGCCCAATCCGCTCATCGTCATCGCCATTGCGGGCCTCATCGCCTGGCTCATTCAGCGGCGCTGGTCGATCACCATCTTTGTGGTGATTGGCTTTTTGTTCATCCTCAACCAAGGCTACTGGGAGGAGATGACCGAAAGCCTGACCCTCGTCATGTCGGCGTGCATCGTTTGCATGGGAGTGGGCGTCCCCATCGGCATTATCGCCGGACACAGGCCGAAGTTTTACAACGTCCTGCAGCCGATTCTTGACCTGATGCAGACGCTTCCGACGTTCGTCTACCTCATACCGGCGATCGTCTTTTTCGGCATCGGCATGGTTCCCGGCCTAATCGCGACGGTGATCTTCGTCGTCCCTGCCCCCATCCGCCTTACCCAACTCGGCATCTCATCGACGCCTCGCCCGCTCCTGGAAGCGGCCGACGCCTTCGGTGCCACGCGCTTGCAAAAGCTCATCAAGGTGGAACTTCCCCACGCCTTGCCGCAAATCATGGCGGGCCTTAATCAGACCATCATGCTGTCGCTTTCCATGGTGGTTATCGCCGCGCTGGTGGGTGCTGACGGGCTCGGGGTTCCAGTGGTCCGCGCGCTCAACCAGGTGAACACATCCCTCGGGTTTGAGAGCGGGTTCGTCATCGTTGTGGTGGCCATCATCCTTGATCGCGTGCTGCGCATTGCAAGGCCGAAGACATGACCGGCGCGAGCGAACCGGCGGTCATCTTCGATGACGTGTGCATCATTTTCGGCCAGAACCCCGAGGCAGCTCTCCCACTCGCGGCAGCGGGGAAAAATCGGACGGAAATCCAGGAGGAGACGGGCCAAGTCCTCGGCGTCCACGGTTGCTCGCTCACCGTGGCGCAGGGCGAAATCCTTGTTCTCATGGGCCTTTCGGGGTCGGGCAAATCCACGCTTTTGCGCGCGGTCAACCGCCTAAACCCCATCGTCGGTGGCCGTGTCATTGTCAACGATGGCAACACCATGGTGGACGTGAGCACCGCGAACGCGAAAACGCTGCGTCGGCTTCGCTCCCAGCACGTTGCCATGGTGTTTCAGCAGTTCGGGCTTCTGCCCTGGCGCAATGTCGCCGAAAATGTCGGCTTCGGGCTCGAACTGGCGGGCGTACCCAAGGCTGAGCGGGAGGCGAAGGCGCGCGCAGAACTCGACCTCGTGGGACTGACGAGTTGGGCCGATCGCAAAGTCGGCGAACTTTCCGGCGGAATGCAGCAACGAGTCGGCCTTGCCCGTGCGTTCGCCACCAAAGCGCCCATTCTTCTCATGGACGAGCCGTTTTCGGCGCTTGATCCTTTGATCCGCACCCGCTTGCAAGACGAGCTGTTGGACCTGCAAAAGAACCTCCAACGCACGATTATTTTCGTCAGCCATGATCTCGACGAGGCTTTTAAGCTCGGCGACCGCATCGCAATCATGGAAGGGGGTCGTATCGTCCAGTGCGGCACCCCGCCGGAAATCGCCCGCGATCCGGCCGATGCGTACGTCGCCGACTTTGTGGCCCACATGAACCCGCTTGCCGCCCTTCGCGCCGCCGACGTGATGGTGCCCGGAGAGGTGCCCGCCGACGCAAAGACCGTCGACGCTGAGACGAAGGTGGAAGAAATCCTTTCGTCGTTGGGCGAGGACCAAAGCGTGCGTGTCATCAACGATGCCGGGGAGCCGGTGGGTGTGGTCCGTGCCGTGGACCTTGTGGCAGCGCTCTCGTCGAAGGCTAAGGAACACTCCTGAGCACCACCCGCGCCCGCCCCTGACCACGGCGCGGCCGGCCCATGGCAACGCGCGCTTTTCGGGAAATCACGAAGGGCCTGGGCAGCCGACGCAGCGTCCTGTGGGGTGGGTGCAGTTCACCTACCGAAAGCGTGACCAGGCCCGGCCGAAACCGGCGGCGATGTCGCTCCACGCGGCTTCGAACGATTCCCGGTGCTTGTCCCACTCGTCAGCTGAAGCCTTCGCCAATGTCTCCATCTGCGTGCGAGCTTCTTGGGCGTGCGCGGTCATCTCGTCGATTTGCGTACGGTACGTCTGTTTCGCCGTTTCCGACGCTTCGCGCATTTTCGCTTCAGTCTTGGTGATCTGCTCGTTCCATTCGTCGATCTTGTTTTTCAAATCTTCGACGTACTTGTCGCGGCTTTCCATGGCGGCCCGTCCCTTCGTGTTCTGAGGCGACCATAACCCAAATTGGCGGGCAGTGCTCAGGTAGCGGTAGCCTTTCGGAGCGCTTTGGCCAGGTGATCGAACACGATACGCACGCGTTTGCTGGTGCTGATCTCCCGGTGGGCCACAAGCCAAACGTCCACCGGAAACGGCGCGAGCCAAGGTGCTGCCGGCCGCACCAACGGTTCAGCATCGCCCACCGTTTCGTCCATCACGCCAATGCCGAGGCCGCGTTTCACCATCTCCCACTGCACCGAGTGATCGGCGCAAAGCACCGGAAAACTTGCCGCCGTCACCGGCACGCCCCACGCGCGCAAACCCTCCTCGAAGGGGGCATTGTCGCGAAAGCCGATGAACTGCGCCTTTGCTAGTTCGTGCTCATCGGCCGGTTCGCCGATCCCATCGAGGTAGGCATGGGCCGCGTAAAGCCGCGCCCGTTGGGAGCTCAGCTTGCGGGCGAAGAGTTCAGGGTCCGAGGGCCGGACGGAACGGATGGCGATGTCCGCCTCTCGCCGTCGCAGGTCGCTCAACGAGTTGGACGCGACAATTTCTAGGGTGATGCCGGGATGGGCTTTACGCAAGCTCACCAGGATCTCGGGCAACACGAACGCTGCCGCTACTTCCGTGGCACTGATGGTCACCTTTCCCTCAGGCGCTTGAGAACGCCCCAATGCGGTGAGCGAGAACTGCGTTGCCGCGTCCCCCATGGCGCGCACGTGCTCCACCAGCGCCGCACCGCTGGGCGTTAGAACGAGGCCACGCCCGACCCGCTCAAAGAGCGCCACGCCAAGAGCCTCCTCCAGGGAACGAACCTGCCGGCCGAGCGTCGGTTGCGCCACGTCCAGGGAGCGCGCTGCCGCCGAAAGCGACCCCTCCTCGGCGGTTACCAAGAATGCGCGGGCCTGGTTCCAGTCGAATTTCGTGGAGCGCCAATCCATGCAGATATGCATAGAAGAGTAAGAAATTTCGTCAATTTTGTTTCGGTCGGGTCACGCCTAGATCAGCCACTTCTTCGATCGGCGGGCGCTCGCTGCCACGCCCATCCCTTGCGGCGCCTGGTGCGCCACCTCAGGAAAAGGAAAGGAAAGGCTCCGATGACGAGCGCGACCATGACCCACCCGCCCCAAGAGACGGTCCCGCAAGACCCCCGTCCAGCGCCCAGCAAAGACGCACGCTTTTGGGATCGCATTTCCAAGCGCTACGCCGCAAAGCCCGTTTCGGACGAGAGCGCCTATCAGAAAAAACTTGCCATCACGCGAGGCTATCTCTCACCGCAGATGGAGGTTTTGGAGTTCGGCTGCGGCACCGGCTCCACGGCCATTGCCCACGCGCCATTTGTAGAGAGTATCCTCGCCACGGACATTTCGGGCGGGATGCTCGACATCGCGCGCAACAAGGCTGCCACCGAGCGTGTCGAAAATGTGCGGTTCGAACAGACGGCGCTGGAAGCTTTTCAGGCGCCAGCTGCATCCTTCGATGCGGTGCTCGGCCTCAGCGTTCTTCATCTGTTGCACGACCCGAGGGCCGCGGTGGCAAAGGTCCACACCCTGTTGAAGCCTGACGGTATCTTCATCACGTCCACGCCGTGCCTCAAGGAGATGGCGCCCTGGATCAAGTACGTGGCCCCGCTCGCGCGGGCGGTGGGGTTGTTCCCGCCGGTCTTGCGGGTCTTTGGCGAAGACGCGCTGCAAAAAAATCTGACCGCCGAGGGCTTTGAGGTGATTTATCGATGGCAGCCGAAGCCGAAATCCGCCGTTTTCATCGTGGCGCGGAAGCGGGGCTGAGAGTGGGCGGAACGTCAGCCGCCCATCATGAGGCGCACCACCTCTTCGTCGCTGGTTTCGGCAGGGCGCCGTTCTCCGGCGACGCGGCCGCGGGCGAGCACGATGATCCGATCACCGGCGGCAAACATGTCCGGTAGGTTGTGGGAGATGAGGATGATGCCCACACCATCGGCTTTGAGCCGCTCGATCAAAGCCATCACCTCCCGCTGCTCCGGCACCCCAAGGGCGGCCGTCGGCTCGTCCATCACCACCAGCCGCGCCTTCCAGTGAATCGCCCGCGCGATAGCGATGGCCTGGCGCTGTCCGCCCGATAGGTTGTGCACCGGAAGCGTCGGATCGGGCACGACGATCCCGAGCCGCTCCAGAACTTTTGTCGCCTCCGCACGCATTCCCCTGCGGTCCACCACCGGGATGCCGAGCACGCGCCGCTTTATCTCGCGCCCCAGGTAAAGGTTGAGGCCGACATCAAGGTTATCGGCTAGGGCAAGATCCTGGTAAATCGTCTCGATGCCGGCCTCTCGCACTGCCCTCGGGCTGTGGCCGGTGATCGTTTCGCCTTCGAATGACACGGTCCCCTTGGTCGGCTCGTGCACCCCTGCAATCATCTTGATGACGGTGGATTTTCCGGCTCCATTGTCGCCGGCAAGGACGACGCACTCGCCTGCGAAAACCTCGAACGAAACGTCCTTGACCGCCTCCACGCCGCCCCAGCGCTTCGAAAGGTTGTTGGCCGACAGGAGGGGGGCACCAGAGGGGGCCTGCGGCGCGCTTGCGGCATCGGTGGCGGTCATGTGTTGGCCAAGATCTTGTCGCGGGACTGATCGACCAGCACGGCCACGATGATAACGAGGCCCACCGCGACGAACTGCCAGTAGGGTGGCAAACCGGAAAAGACGAGGCCGAACTGGATGACGGCAATGATGATGGCGCCGATCACCGTCCCAATCACTGTGCCCTGTCCGCCGGTGAGAGACGCGCCCCCGATGAAGACCGCAGCCACCGCGTAAAGGAGAATGGGCTCGCCGGCGTTGGCCGCGCCTGCCGAAAAACGTCCGGTGTAAACAAGACCGCCCACACCGGCCGTGAGCGCCGAAAGCAGGAAAAGCTGCATCAGATGCCGCTTGGCGTTGATGCCGGCGCGCTCTGCCGAGGCCCGGTTCGCGCCGATCGCGTAGGTGTGCACCCCAAAGCGAGTATGGGCGAGAATGTAATGGCAGGCCGCGGCGAGCACGACGGCAAGAACGATGGGTAGCTCAATCCCTAAAAACTCGCCGTTGCCGAAGTAGCGCGCCTCCTCAGAGCGAATGGAGACCGTCGCACCGCCCGCCACGATCAGCGCGACCCCGCGCGCCACCCCGTAGGTGCCGAGGGTGCCGATAAACGATGGAACGTCCAAGGTGGCGACGAGCCAGCCGTTAACAAAACCAACGAGGAGCGCAGCGAAAAGACCAATGACAATGCCGGCGAAGAACGCAGGAAGGCCACCGATGGAGGGGTCCAGATAGCGGATCGCCAACGCCATCGCGACGGCCGCAAGGCCCGTGGTGAAGCCGATGGACAGGTCGATGTGACCCGCCACCACCACCAGCGTGAGCCCCAGTGCAAGAAGCAGTATCTGCGCAGTCGCGACACCGATGGACTGAATATTGTAGAGCCTGAAGAGGAAGGTGATCCCGGCGGTTTGACGCGCGTAGACCTCGAAGAACACGAGAATCAACACGAGGAAAAGCCAGGACCAGGACGACAGTAGCAATCTCAGCCAAACGCGGCGACGCGGCTCGCCGGGCCTTCCTTGCGCCGCCATATCAACCATTCACAACTCCGACCTTGAATTTGCCGGGCGTCGGGACGCCCGGCTCGTCACGCGAAATACGGCGTGGACCTACTCGGAGTAGATGAACTTCTTGATGTCGTCCGAGCCCACATTGTCGGCGTTGATGACTGTAAAGCCAGTGCCGATTGCTGGCGGGACGGACTGGCCGGTGAGGTGAGCATAGGCAGTCATCACGCCGTAGTAGCCAATCTCCGCAGGATGCTGCGCAATGGCGGCGTCGACAAGGCCGGAGCTGATGTTATCGACGATGGACTGGGGCGCATCAAAGGCAATGACGGTGACGTCACCCGACTTGCCCGCACCCTCAACGCCATTGGCCGCGCCAAGCGCAGAGAACAGGTTTGCGCCGAAAACGCCCTTCACATCGGGGTTGCGTGCCAGCACCGCGTTGAACTGCGAGGCGGCAAGCGAGGCGTCGTTCTCATTAAACTGCGTGTCGAGAACCGTGACGTTCGGGAAGTTGTCAGCCATCTCGGCCTTAAAACCTTCCTCGCGCTGGTCGGTGGTGGAAATCCCGGGACGCACGTTGGAGACGTAGACGGTGCCCTCGCCACCAATGGCATCGGCCATGAAGCGGGCCGCCATGCGACCACCACCAACGTTGTCGGAGGCGATGTAAGAAATCGGGAAGTCGCCGTCGCCAGCGCCGTCCTGGTATTTGCCGTCATCGATGAAGGTATCGACCGTTACGACAGGAATGCCCGCTTCGCTCGCCCGCTTCAGGGGCTCGATGAGCTGCGTGGTGTCGGTGGGGGCGATGAGGATCGCGTCCGGCTGGCGCGCGATCACGGCATCGAGGACCGGCGTCTGCAGTACCGGGTCGAACTCTTCGGCGCCCTGGAAGTCGACAGTGATGCCGAGCGCTTCGGCGGCGGCCTGCGCACCCCGGTTCATGGTGATGTAGAATGCATCAGTGGTGAGCCCCGGAACCAGGGTGATGCTCACGTCTTTGTCCTGGGCAGCGGCACTTGTCGCCATTGCCACAAGCCCCACCGCCGCAGCGGCCAAGACCTTTTTCATCATGGGTTTGCCTCCCTAAAGTGCAGTCATTGTTATAGCGCGCCGCAGCGTCGTCGTTTCGCGTTGCCCAACGATCGGCACGGCAAACCAGAGACTTAGAGCTTGTCTAGACGACGTAAATCCGCGCGACGCGCCCGTTTGGCCTGCGCCCCATCTAAAACAGTCGGACCGGGTCATGACAAGCGGAGCGGGCAGCCAAGGACCATTGCCAACCGCCGTGCGCCAACCGATACGCTCGGCTGTCACTCAACGGCGGTCGTCCTGGCGCAGGCTCGCCGCTATTTCGTGGTTCGTCGTCGCAAGGGCGGCCTGGAGCGGATCAAAGACGTTTTTGCGCAAATCTTTATAGCGCTCCACGGCAGCCGGTTCGGGCTCTACGACACGAAAATTCGGTCCCGCCTCCGCAACGGCCGCATCAAGGTTCGGCCAGACACCAGCGCCGATCCCCCCAAGCATTGCCGCGCCAAGGGCGGTGGCATCGGCCTCGTCCATCACTTTGACCTCCCGGCCGAATACCGCCGCTTTGATGGCAACGCCCAGCGCCGAACGCGATCCGCCGCCAATGAGACGAATTTCACGCGGCGGCCCCACGCCGGGAAGGGCAGACAAGGCATCGAGCATCCGCGCCGCCTGCATCGCCAAACCCTCCAGGACAGCGCGCATCATGGCCGCTGCGGAAATATGCTGGGCAAGGCCCACAAAGGCGCCCCGCGCGTCAGGATCGGGCGCAGGCGGTGGCGCATGAAAAAGATGGGGGAGGAACACCACGCCGTCGCTGCCCGGCGGCACCTTTGCGGCGTCCGCCAGTACCTCTTCGATAGGCGGACCGCCGCACACATGGCGCAGCCACTCCACAGCACCCCCATGGCTGAGGATGCCGCCACCGAAAAACGAAAAGGGTTTGTCGGTCTCCACAGCCCACTGGGAAAAACCCTGGTGCATCACCGCCGGATCGTTGGACGGCGCGGGCGCGGCAAGGAGCAAGGCCTCGGCGGTGCCAAGACTGTCGAGAAGCTGACCGGGCTGGTTGATACCCGCCGCGAACGCGCCGATGAGGTGGTCGTGCCCACCCACGCAAACCGTCGGCGCGTGCTCCATTCTGATCCGGGCAAGAATGTCTTGGCGCACCGGTCCCAGCGGCGCGCCACAGGCCTTTAGCGGAGGAAGGGGAAGGTCAAAGCCCGCGTGCTCCATCATCTCCCTCGACCAGCGCCGGCCATGAATGTCGAGGAGGAGCGTGCGCGATGCGAGGGTAAAGTCCGCGGCGACAACGCCGGAAAGACGATAGGCAATCCAATCGGCGATGAAGCACATGTTCTTGGCACGGCGGATGGCGTCCGGCGCCGCCTCCTGCATCCACAACAATTTTGCGAGCGTCAGTATGGGCTTCGGCCCGAGCCCGGTGATTTCGAAAAGGCGCTCGGGTGCAATCCGTTCGCAGAGCGTCTTAGCAGCACCGTCCGGTCGACGATCGTACCACACCGGAGCACGGGCGAGGGCGTGCCCTCCCCCATCCACCAGGACGCAGCTTTCCCCAACACTTGCCACGGCGAGCCCCGCCACCGGCGCACCGTTGAGCGTTCTCGCACACCCGTGAAGGCAGGTAAGGACAGTCTCGAAGAGTTCTTCGGGGTCGTATTCTGCCGCGCCCCCGCCCAGGTCGTGGACAGGCGTGGGCTGGCGCTCGTCGGCGACGCGTGACCCGTGGCGGTCGAAGACGATGGCTCGGATGGACTGGGTCCCGACGTCGATGCCGAGAACCAGCGGCGGCTCGTGCGGACCGATACCCACGGGCCCTAGCCCGCGCTAAATCCTCCGATATCCATAGCGGCATCCACGGACGCCCCGTTCTTGATGATGGCAGAGAGCGAACGCACCACGGCGGCCGGGTCAGGCGCCTGCCAGATGTTCCGGCCAAACACGACACCGGTGCCACCCGCCGCCACCGAGCCGTGCACCACCTCAAGGGCTGCCCGCACGGTGGGCATCTTGACGCCGCCGGCGATCATCACCGGAACGGGACAGCACGACACCACGCGGCGAAAACTCTCGGGCGAGCCCGTGTAGTAGGTTTTGACGATGTCGGCGCCGGATTCGAAGGCAATGCGCGAGGCGTCCGCCATGGGTCCGGCATCGTTGGGGTTACGGATCGCGTTGGTGGGGCAAGGGAGGGCCTCGGCCATCACCGGAAGTCCGTCGGCGGCGCAATCTCCCACCACCCGGGTCAGGATTTCATAGGTGCGCATTTCCACCTCGCCGCCCATGAACGCCATCACACACACGCCATCCACGCCCAGCCTCCGGGCGTCCTCCACGGTGTGCAACAG
>JBCCYN010000164.1:0-10061 GCA_039189655.1 Pseudomonadota bacterium
CGGCCGTGCGCGCCCTGCGCGAAGCTGTCGCCGAGCACGGCACTGACGTGGGCAGCGCGTTTCCTGAAGAGGCACGGCGCATCCACTATGGCGAGGCTGAGCCCCGCGGGATTTATGGCAAGGCCGCCCCCGAAGAAGCCGAGGCTCTGCTCGATGAGGGTATCGAGATTTTACCCATCCCGACCCTGCCTGAAGACCGAAACTGAGAGCGCTTTACGGTCAATGGCCTGGCCGGCCGTGCCCGTAAGGTTTTATTTGGTTTGAGGAGACATCGGTTCCCCATCGGGAAATTCTGCTCCTGAACCACAATCCCCTCGAGGACGCTGAACATTCTTAGCCGGATACTTGCACTTGCGCGTTCTCGGACAAAAGCCACTCGTCCGCGCAGGTAGTTAAAGTGGTGTTCTGTCACCCGCCTTTGCGACATTAGTACGCCGTCAGGTGCTGCCCAAACGTGCCATCCGCCGCCGGGCAAGACGGCGCGCATCGTCATCGCGGTGGATGCCGACAGGGGTAGGCACCCGGCGCAACCCCGTTGCCAATGACGCGCAACACCAACGGATACCTGTCTGATCTCGCTGCTCTAAGCACCTGCGCCGCAAGCGCCCTTCAAGGCCCAAATGTGCCCCGCGGAGACGCGCGTGCGCGGGCCATCATTCCGGTGGACGGTCAGACTCGGGCACGGGACCCACACCGTTCTCTGCGAGCGCCCGAGGGCGCAGCGTGCCTCCTTCGTCGCTCGAAAATAACCGCCTATGATGGGGAGATGCGACCACCTCCATCCTCACATCACAAAGTGCATGATCTCGTCTTGCGCACAACTTGATGACAGCGAAAAATCATCAGATGCGGCAATATTCGGCCCTCATGAAACTTGGCAGCGGCACAGGGATCGGTTGCAGCTCACGCCCTGACGATTGCGGCATACCGAAATGCCCGGCACTGTACTATCGGCGCACGGAGGGGACGGCATGGCGGACTTAGACAAGCGACAGTCAGTGCGCGCGGCCGCATTGACTTCGGTTTTGAGTATTGCGGTCGTCACTATACTTAGCACGATGCCGGCGCTCGGCGATGAGCTCGACGCCTGTGGCAACGCGCCGGCGACCCACACCGCAGCACCAGAGCGGATCCTTAGGATCGATACGGACGATGGCCTGATCGCTGCAACCCTTGCAACGCCCGCCGGCAAGGCCCCGGATGCACTGGCTCTCATGCTCCACGAATACACCGGAGCGCGGAACGAAATCCCCGTCGCAGGCGGTGAGGGCATGTTCGCTCGGACCGCCCGTGCCTTCGCCGAACGCGGCATCGCTTCGTTACGGATTGACTTCATCGGCTCGGGGCAAAGCGATGGATCTTGGGCCGATACCCGATTTTCAGGACAAGCGCGGGACGCAATGCGAGCGGCTCGCTGGCTTAAAGCGGAGTTTGCCGATGGTGACGTTGCTCTCGGTGTGCTCGGCTATAGTCAAGGCGGCCTCGTTGCTCTTCGCGCGGCAGCTGTGGACGGCTTGTTTGACAAAGTCGCGCTCTGGAACCCCGTCATGGATCCGATGGCGACCTACGGCATCATCTTCGGTCTAGAAAATATTGATGAGGGTGCGCGGCAAGCTCGCCAGGATCAACCGGGAGGCACCGTCGGCGAAACCAGGCTTCGCCCTGGGTTTTTTGCCGAACTCGTGGAGGTGGATCCGATCACTGATTCCGGAAGGGTTGATGCGCCTTTGCTTATCGTAACCGGGCGGCGAGACCCTCTTGTGGCCGACGGTGCTGCGCTTGCCCAACGGGCTGCGCAGGCCCGAGCGGGCGAGACGATCATCTTGGATCTCGACGCCGGCCATGACTTGGGCGCAATAAAAAATCCCGCGCTGCTTGATGAGGTAATTCGGTGCACCGCCAAGTTCATACTAGAGAGCACCATAATGTAGTGCCGATGATCTCTTCGTTTGATTGAGACAAGGTTGCAGGACCTGCCTCGAACGCCGCAGCGACGCTGCACGTTGGCCAAGGGATTCTTTGTGCACATCACTAGAATCGCGCTGGCCCGGCTGGGATCCAGTGCGGCTTGTCCATGCTCCGGCCAATCAGCCCGATGCCATCGGTGCATTGGATTGATCACTAACAGCCGCAAGAGCATCGAAGGGTTTGTTGGCTGCGTCCTACCGGTGGCTTGGCTCCGCCGGAATGCTTGGCATTGCCGTCTTCTACTTTGCTAGATTGCCCTTGGAAATCTTGGGCAATCAATGTCCGATAGTGAGGCAGCTGGGCACTTAGGCAACGACCGTCATTGTGCTTTCGCGCGTTGGCGGTAGAAGATCGCGCGAGATGCTGGAGAAACGGTCATGGCTGCTGCCCGACGCATGTTGTGTGCGATCTTTCTTGCTTTCATTCTCACCGTCGCGCTTTCGTATCCTGGCCTTGCCCAGGACGACGCGACCCCTGCCGAGCCAGCGGCGGGTGCGCAGTCGGACGAACCGGCGGCGGATACGCCTCCGGGTGACGAGGCGAGCAACGAAGCCGATACGCCTTCCACCGCCGCCGCGGACCCGGCCCTTACCAACCCAAAGACGCCACTCAATGCACTGCAGACGCTTACGGTCCCACTTACCGCTGACGAGCTTGCAACGCTCACCGAGCAGTGGCGCGGGATCGTCCAGGCCGAACTGAAGAAGATCGCCGACCTCCAGGTAAAACTTTTTGCAACCGAAGGAGACGCTGCCGACGCGCTGCGCGATCAGATCGCAGCGGGCACACAAGACCGCAATGCGGTGATGGATCGTTATGGTGCGGTGGTGAATGCCTGGGAGACCAAGGGGGGCAACCCGGACGAGATCGCCGCCGCGAGATCCTACGTCACCGCTGTGACCGCCCAGGCCGCACAAACCACAGATGCGCGAACACTAGCGATCCTCGCGTGGGAGTGGCTCATCTCTTGGAACGGTGGGCTCGCCATCCTTTGGAAAGCGGTCGTCTTTTTCGTGTCGCTCTACGTCCTTGTCCTTGTGGCGCGCATTGCTCGTGGCGTGGTGCGTAAGCGTGTCGGCCGGATCCCCAAAACGTCCAAGTTGCTCCAGGCGTTTCTGGTCACGATTACCTACTGGCTCGTGTTGTCCTTTGGGCTCATGGTGGTGCTGGCGGCGATGGGGGTGAATATCACACCGCTCTTTGCATTGGTGGGTGGCGCGTCATTCATCATCGCCTTTGCTATGCAAGACACGCTCAGCAACCTTGCCAACGGGCTCCTCATCATGATCACGCGACCGTTTGACGAAGGAGATTTTGTCATCGTCGGCGGCACTGGCGGATCGGTGAAGTCTGTGAATGTGGTGTCCACCACCATCACGACGCCCGACAACCAGGTGATCGTCATGCCAAACAAGCAAGTGTGGGGCACGTCCATCACCAACGTGACCGCGAGCGACATTCGCCGCGTGGATTTGGTGTTTGGGATTTCCTACGACGATGACATTCGAAAGGCTCTGAGCGTACTGCGCGAGGCGGTTGCGGCACACGAACTGGCTCTGCAGGAGCCCGCACCGGCTTTCGCGGTGGGTGAACTTGCCGAAAGCTCGGTCAACCTATTGTGTCGGCCATGGGTGAAGACGGTGAACTATTGGACCTTATACTGGGACCTGATGGCAGATGTGAAGACAAGGTTCGATGAAGCGGGTATTTCAATCCCCTATCCGCAGCAGGACGTTTATGTGCACAACGCCGCGCCGGACGCTCCAGATTTTTATCGACCCCAACCCTCCGCCCCGGGCGCTACCGACAAAAATCCGCCACCCCCCGCGCCTGTGGACATCGAATAGGCTGCTATGCCCCAGTGAACCTTGGGAAGGGCGGCTTTGTTCAATGCAGCCACCGAAAGACGAATTACTATAATCCCTTGCAAAGCATGATGTATTTGCCGAAATTCGGCCTTATTTTTACTGATGTGATGGCGGCGAGCGATTGGAGGTAAGCAATTATTTTTTATCTTAAGTATTACGCAGCGGTGCTGGCCATCAGGCGGTGCCGGGGGCGAAGTAGAAAATAGTATAGGGTTGGAACCACCAACAAGCTGAACGGCGAGGCAATGGCAAGACCACCGATCATGATCGTTGCCATTGGTTCAAACAGCGCGCCGCCCGAAATTGCCATGGGGACGAGGCCGAAAATTGTCGTGAGCGAAGTTAGCATGACCGGCGTGGCCCGCGCCTTTGCGGCGACGATGATTGCATCGGGCAGGGACATTTGCTCTCGCTCAATGTCGATTTGATTGATCAACACAATGGCGTTGTTGATGATGATGCCCATCAACGACATGAGCCCCAGCATCGCGAAGAACGACAAGGGTTGGTCCATCGCCATCATAGCGTAGGGCGCCCCGATGAGAATGAGGGGAATTGTCAGGAAGGTGAGGAGTGCACGGCGCGCTGAGTTAAATTGGAAGATGAGCGCGGCGAGCATCACGGCGAGTGCGATGGGCATATTGCCGCCCATCTGCCCCTGCACTTCAGCGCTGTCTTCGATCTCGCCGCCGATGACGATGCTGTATTCGTTCCCCAGGTCCAGCGCATCGAGTGTTGGCTGAAGCTGTGCGAGCATACCTTGGGCGCTGAAGGCTGCGCTTTTGCCGGAGATGATGATGCGGCGAACCTGGTTTTCCCGCCTGATCTCAGAATATTCAAGCTTCGGACGGAACGTCGCCACCTGGTCAACGGCAATGAGCTGCCCGCCCGCAGCGATGGCTAAATTTTCAAGGTCTTCGATGCTATCGCGACCCTGCGAGGTGGCGCGCATAACGATGGGTATCTGCTCATCCCCTTCACGGAAGGTGGAATACTCAGTGCCAGAAAAATAGGCGTCCATGACCTCCGAAATTTCGCGCGAGGTAATTCCATACTCCCGTGCCTTATCTTGTGCGATATCGACCACGACCTTCACGACCTTTTCGCCCCAGTCGCTCTCGTTCTTTACGACCTGGGGCAATTGGCCGATGGCCGCCTCGACGCCCCTTGCCATAGCCATGAGAACGTCGGCATCCGGACCGGATATCTCGACCTCCACGACGCCGGACTCTGAGCCGCCTTGGGGAAGTTGCGTGACGCGAAATCGCGCCTCCGGAAAACGTTCAAGAAATACCCTACGAGCGCGCACGGCCATGGTCTCAGCCGCTTCAAGGCTGGTCACATTGACGTGGAAGAACGCGCTCGCCTCGTCTGGATCAGCCGGGTTGAGGCCCAGGTTAAAACGAGGCCCACCATCGCCCACGTAGACTGTGCTGTTGATGACGTCGGGATTTTCGCCTTTATCGTCGAACCATTCCTGCACTCGAAGCGCGACCCGCTCCGTCTCGGAGATTGCGGCTGCCTTCGGTAAATCCATATAGACGAGAAAGTCAGAGCGCTCGCTGAATGGAAACATTTCCGGCTTCAGCTGCGCGAATTGCGTGACGCTGTAGCCCACCGCCAAGAACGCCAGCAGCGTAATGGGCGCACCAAATGACAAAAGACGGCGCAGTATTGCCCCATATGCGCGAAGTATAAACCCTTCCGTTCCGGTGTTTTTTGCTGGTCGCAGGATTTTTGTGCATAGGAAGGGTAGAATATAGAGCGCGGTAAGCCACGAGCCGAGCAGCATCGCAGAAACCACCGCGCCCAGCGAGAACGCGAATTCGCCCTCGACGCCATCGAGTAACAGCATCGGGATGAAAGCCGAGATGGTGGTGATCGACGCAACGCCAAGGGGCACCACGAACTGGGATCCTGCCGTGCGCGCGGCGACCTCCGGGGTCATGCCGGCGTTTATGCGCTTGCCGATGTCCTCCACGACCACGAGCCCGTTGTCGACCAACAGGCCCAAGGAAATGATGACCGCGGCAATTGAGACCTGCTCAATGTCCACCCCGATAAGGCCCATAACTGCGAGTGCAAAGCATATGGTGAAGGGAATGATGCAGGCGACCACAGTTGCCGAGCGGAGCCCCAGGAAAATGAACATGACCAAGAAAACAACGCCGAAGGTTTGGCCGACATTTTCGAGGGCGGAGTTCACCGAATCCGTGACAACGGTCTCCTGAAACGTCGACACGTCAAGGGCAATGCCAATGGGCTGCGAGGCTTCAAACAAATCGAGCGCGGCCTGTAGACGGGAGCCCAAATCCTGAATGTCACTTTCCGGCGACATCTCGATGGCGGCAACGATGCTAGGCTCACCGTTGAAGAAGACAGGAGAACGTTTGGGATCTTCGTAGCCGCGACGCACGTCCACAAGGTCGGAAAGCCTGACGAAACCGGCAAGTCCGTCGACTTTGGTCAGGACACCACCAATCTCGGAAACGGTTGTAAGATCGCCGTTTGCCTCAAGCACGATGCTGGTTCCGTCGGCGTCGATGTCGCCGGCTGGCAAGATGACATTCTGCGCTTGCAAGTCGTCCAGTAGCTGCTGAAGTTGTACACCCACCGCGGCAAGTTTGCGGATATCGACTTCGAGCCAGATACGTTCTTCTTGCGTGCCGTAAAGGGTCACCTTGGTGAGCCCATCCACCCGGAAGAGGGCGGTGCGAAGATCTTCAGCCACGTCTTCAAGCTCTGCCAAGGTGAAGCCATCGCCGGTTATCGCCACCGTTGCAATGGCGACATCGCCATAGTCCGTGTTGACTTGCGGGTTGGACGTCCCGTTCGGCAGCTCCGAATGCACCGCAGCCATCTTGTTGCGTAGATCTTCCCAAGCGGCTTCGATGTCTTCGCCAGCGACTCGATCGAAGAGGTGCACTTTTAAGAGGACGTGGCCATTGGAGATGATGGTCTCGATATCCTCCACGTCGCCGATTTCGCGAACCCGTCGCTCCATGGGAACGGCGATCAGGTCTTCCACCCGCGCCGGCGCCATCCCCGGAAAGTGCGCCGACACGACGGCGGTGCGGATTGTGATTTCGGGGTTTTCGCGCTTGGGAATGCTGAGGTAAGAGCTGATCCCCATCGCCAGAATGAGGAGCATCATCAGGACCGTGAAGCGGCTCTTGTCGAGGCCGAAGCGGGTGAGAAGGTCCATCTCAGTTGCCGTTTCGATCTTCCAGGAGTTGAACCTTCATCCCCTCACGCAGGAAAGAAACGCCTTTCGTTGCCACCCGCTCGCCGACCTCAAGGCCATCGATAACGAGAAATCGATTGTCGCGAATGCCTGCCATCTTCACTGGCCGACGCTTCACCGTGCCCGTGGCGCCATCGAAGACGAACACCTCGAAAGGCACGACGTCCCCCGGCGAAACCGCTTCGGGAATATCTACGTCCGGGATCGCAGCGGAGATGGGAATGAGGTGCCCCACCTCAGCGGGCAGGTCGAACTCGAACGCCACCTCCACAGCCATGCCGGCTTTCATCAATGGGGTCGTCTTTGTGAGCGCGATCACCACCGGGAAGGATGAAACCGTGTCCGCCCGTTCGCCCAACTCGCTCACCACAGCCGGCAGTACCGTTCCCGGATCATCGGAAAGGCGCACCTTTGCTGGCGTTCCCACCACCAGCCGCGCTGCGACGTCAAAGCTGACCGAGAACGACACTTCGAATGCGCCCGTCTGATAGAGCGACATGATGGTGGTACCGATGCCAACGGTTTGAAAGGATTCGACATCGACGGCGTTGATGAGACCGTCGAAGGGGGCGTGAAGCTCCGTGTCGGACAACTCTTGCTCTGCCGTCGCCAGCGACTGCTCTGCTTGGGTGAGTTGGGACTGGCGGGAGCGGACTTCGGTCTGCGCGTCGGTGACGGTGACGCGCGATACGACATTGCGCTCAAACAGGGTTTCCTGGCGTTCAAGAGTGTCCTGGGCCTGGGCAAGCAGCGCTTCGGCTTCCGCAACGGCCGCGCGTCGGTCTTCTACGGTGTTGCGAAAGACGGTGTCGTCGAGCTCGGCAAGCAACTCTCCTTCTTGGACCGATTGTCCAACGCGCAGATCGACTTCGGTAAGCTTGCCGGCGACCTTGAAGGAAAGGGTTGAAATTGCCGCCGGTTCCAGCACGCCCGGGTACCGGCGCAATATGGTCTCCGCCACCTCCGAAACCTGCGTCGTGATGAGACCCCGGACAGGCTCCGGCGATGAGGTGCCTGTCTCCTCCGGTGTGCACCCGACAAGAATCAATCCGACAAGGGCGAGGATGGCGGCACGGTGCAGCTGGCGCAGCGACATCAATATTCCTTTCCGGCTCTGGAAGTGTGCCCGGTCCACCACGGCCTATGCGGCCTGGCTGCCGGCCTGCGGGCGTGGGCCTCGCTGCAGCACCGTGCGGGGAAGCCTCCTGCATCACGATCCATGGCGTGAAGAAGATGTTTCTTTATGCGCCGAAGTGTTTTGAGTGTGGAGGAACTTTGAGCGTTTTTCGGGTGATTCATCTGATGGGTTGGGCTATTCAAAAAGTATAATCGTTTTTCGTAGCCTCAAAGAACCTCGCAATTTAAATTGATATGTCGAATAGAGGAAAAGAATACTTGCTAAAAGGGGGTTATTGCGAGCAAGAGATACCCGTACGGGCAGAAATTCCTTGTCCATCAGGCGGCTTTCTGAGACTTCACGTGGTTTTTCCCCATGCGGACAACGCATCCAAACGTGACGATGCCGAGATTTGCCCTAGAGTGGTAGGACCATGGACGACCTAGATCGGACAGTTTCGGCCAGCGAGAATCAACCGACCGCGATTGCGAGTCTCTCCCTCGCGACGGTGTCATTTGCTCTATCGCGGGGACTCACCTTTGAAGCGCTGGAGGGAGCCACCGGACTGGCGCGAAGCGACTTGATTTCGCCCGACAAGCGGCTGCCTGACGATGCGGTGCCGCGCCTGTGGCGCCTCATCTCCAGCACCGCGCATCCAAATGAGGTGCCTTCGCTGGCCATGGCGCGTTCTGCGCCGTTCTCCTACCTCGGTGGTCTTGTGGAGGGAGCTCAGTTCGCTGCGACAGCGGGGGAGGCGTTGTGCTTCTTTGTCGAGAATCAGACGTTCGTGGCGGAGCGTTTGGCCCTTGAAATCCACTTCTCCCCCCATGAAGACCATTTCGCCTTCAGCGCATCTCATCCGGCAGATACGCTGGATGGCGGCCGAACGGCGGAGGTGGGCACCGGATTTTCTCTCCGCGCGCTATCGATGATCCTTGGCACCGACGTGGTTCCGCGAAGGGTCGAATATGGCCATGCCCCCGGGGGGCCGCCGGAGGTCTATGAGCGGTACTTCCGCGCCCCCGCAGCCTTTGACCAACCGCGCACGCAGGTCATATTCCATCGCGCTCTTCTGGACGCCCCGGTCCAACACGCAAACTTAGAACTTTTCCGACACTTGCAGCACCACTTTCGACTTGTGCGCGAAGGCCTGGAAGACACCAAAACGCCGGCTGCGCTGCGGGAGCTGCGGCGCACGATTGTGGAAAACGCAAACGGCGGGGACTATCGCGCGGGGGCGGCGGCAGCCCGTTTGGGATTGAGCGTGCGATCAGCCCAGCGCCTGGCAACGGCCCACGGGCGGACCCTCAGCGCCATGATCGAAGAGGTCCGCCAGAGCAATGCGAAGCGCTTCTTGGCGGACCCCTCAATTTCTCTGGCGTCCGTCGCCCTCCTTGTCGGGTACTCCGACGATCGAGCTTTTCGCCGGGCATTCAAAGCATGGACCGGCCAGACCCCATCGGGCTATCGACGACAGAAGAATGAAAGCTCATAGCGCCCCGATCGGCACTCGCAGCCTTGCCGGCGAACGGGAAAACGCCGCCTCAGGCGGCGCTTTCGGGGACGTGTTTTAGGGTTTCATCCGACCAGAGCGTAACGACGAGCGGTAACGCGATGCGGCGACGACCACAGGATAGAGCGCCGATCTCATTGGATCAGACGAAGTGACGTCCTATCCGTCACTCCTGGTCAGATCGAGGTCCTCGCTGGAGCTTTCATCGTCGCCGCCGGGCGCGGAGGCTTGCTCGTCCGGGCCCGGGCGCAACGGCGTGACCTGGACGCCTTCTGGGAGATCGGGCTGGAACCCTGGGATATGGCTGCAGGTGCCCTGCTGGTGCGCGAGGCAGGAGGTCTGGTCGCAGAC
>JBCCYN010000165.1:0-9999 GCA_039189655.1 Pseudomonadota bacterium
CGTTGGTGTCCGCGCTAGCGGGCTGCGTTGTCGACCCCGCGGCGCCGCTTATCCCGCTGCCCGAGCGTCAGGGCACCGTCCTGCCGAGCGAGGCGCCTGAGCGTGGGCCGGACGGTTTTGCCAATGTTCTTGCCGATCCAGTGGTGGTTGGTGGCCTGCCCCGCCCGGAACGGGAGATCACTGCAGAGGAAAACGCCCTTGAGGCGGAAGGGCGACGCACCGCAGCGGCGGCAAGCGCGATAAATACAGGAAGCTCGGGTCTCGGCCACGTGGTTACGGCCCCGCGCGGCCAGGGCAGCCGCCGAGCTTCCCGGAGTTATCGCGCTTGCCGCCGCTGCGGTGCGTCGCCCTTCCGCCTCCAGGGCGTTTTCCTCTGCAGTGATCTCCCGTTCAGGGCGGGGCAGGCCACCAACCACCACCGGATCGGCAAGGACATTGGCAAAACCGTCCGGCCCACGCTCAGGCGCCTCGCTCGGCAGGACGGTGCCCTGACGCTCGGGCAGCGGGATAAGCGGCGCCGCGGGGTCGACAACGCAGCCCGCTAGCGCGGACACCAACGCCAACGTCGATACTCCCTTAAGCGCCCAATACACAGCCATGCGCTGCTTAACCCCACTTCACCGTCGGCAATGGTGCGGTTCTGCCCTATGATGCCCTTGTGACCGACACGGATTTCGTCCCATGAGCGAACCGCAAAAGAAACAACAGCCCCTTAAAGAGGAAGCGGCGGCAGCCCCAAAGGCTGACGATCGTGGCTCCCCCACCACACCGCGTGACCCAATCCTCAACTACGTGGTCGAGAATCCCGAAGCGTTTGCGGAAAATCTCGCGAAAATGCTGGCCCACGCCAACGATGCGCTCGCTGCCTACATGCAGCCCGTGCAGGAAGGCGAGGCGAAGGAGAATTACAGCGCCGAGATAGGCGAGTGGATGCGGACACTTTCGCGGGTTGGTCACTACTGGCTGTCGGACCCGGCGCGCGCCATAGAGGCCCAGGCCCGGCTCGCCAATGAGTGGATGGGCCTTTACGCCCAATCCATGAGGCGCCTGTCCGGCGAAGATGCGCCGCCCGTGGCCGAGCCGGAGCCTGGCGACAAGCGCTTCCGGGACGAGGACTGGACCACCGTTCAATTCTTCGACTTTTTGAAGCAGGCCTACCTCATCACCACGCGCTGGGCGGAAAAGTTGGTGGAGGAGACCGACGACCTCGACGAGCACACGCGCGCCAAGGCGGGATTTTATGTGCGCCAGATTTCCGCCGCCCTCTCGCCGTCGAACTTCGTCTTCACCAACCCCGAGCTTTTGCGCGAAACCGCTGAGCGCTCCGGCGAGAACCTCGCCCATGGGATGAAGCTCCTTGCCGAAGACGTGGCCCGGGGTCATGGCGAGTTGCGGGTGCGCCAGACCGACCTTGATAAGTTTGCCGTGGGCAAGAACATGGCCCTCACGCCCGGCAAGGTGATTGCGCAAAACGCCGTCTGCCAGGTGATCCAATACGCTGCGACCACTGCCGATGTCGCAGCCGAACCGATCCTCATCATTCCGCCTTGGATCAACAAGTTCTATGTGCTTGATCTTAATCCGGAAAAATCACTGGTGCGGTGGTTGGTGGAACAGGGCCACACCGTTTTTGTGTGTTCCTGGGTGAACCCTGACGAACGCCACGCCCACATGGATTTCACCCACTACATGCGCGAGGGGGTGATGTTTTCCGTCGACACGGCGTTGAAGGCTGCGGAGGCGGAAAAACTCGACATTGTGGGCTACTGCGTCGGCGGCACGCTCCTTGCCATGGCCCTTGCCCACATGGAACGCGTGGGCGACCACCGCGTGAACACCGCGACGTTGCTCACCGCGCAGGTGGATTTCACCCACGCCGGAGACCTCAAGCTTTTCGTCGACAAAGACCAGCTGGCGACCCTGGAGCGAAAGATGCGCGCCAAGGGCTACCTGGACGGCGCGGCCATGTCGTCCGCCTTCAACATGCTGCGCGCCAACGATCTCATCTGGCCCTACGTCATCAACAATTACATCAAGGGCAAGGACCCCTTCCCCTTCGACCTCCTCTATTGGAATTCCGATTCCACCCGAATGCCGGCGGCCAACCACGCGTTTTATCTGCGCAATTTCTATCTGGACAATCTGTTCGCCAAGGGAGAACTAGAGGTGGACGGGATGCGCCTGATGCCGTCGGACATCAAGGTGCCGGTCTTTAACGTCGCCACCAAGGAAGATCACATCGCCCCTGCCCTGTCGGTCTATCAGGGCAACAAGATGTTCGGTGGCGAGGCAAAATTTGTCCTCACTGGATCAGGCCACATCGCTGGCATCGTCAACCCGCCGGCGAAGAACAAGTACCAGGTCTGGATCGACGGGGACGACAGCGGCGAGCTGGACGCATGGGCCGCAAGCGCAACGGAGATTGCCGGGTCGTGGTGGCCGGTGTGGCACGATTGGTTGGGAGCGCACCGCAGCGGCGAGCGGGTCCCGCCGAGAAAACCCGGCGGTCAGCATTTCAACGCCCTTGAGGACGCGCCCGGCTCCTACGTGCGAAAGCGCTACTGACCGTCCCGCGTCTCCGCACGTTGGCCCTTCGACGCTCGCCCCAGTAGGGCGTTCATCCCAGTAACCACATAAAATCAGTGGGCTGCGGCGGCATCGAATATGTCGTGCCGTGGCGGGACGCCGAATTTCCGAGAGTATTCTCGGCTGAACTGGGTGGCGCTTTCGTATCCAACGCTGAAGGCCGCTGAGGCGACGCTAGCCCGCTCCTCCACCAGCAATCGCCTCGCTTCGGTCAGGCGAAGATCTTTTTGGTACTGGAGCGGTGTCTTGGTGGTGAGCGCTTTAAAATGGGCATGGAAGTTGGATGGGCTCATCCCGGCCGCCTTCGCCATGTCCGCAACGGCGATGGAATTTGTGTAGTCGCCGCGAATGAGGGCAATGGCCTTTCCAACCCGGCTCGCAACGCTGTCGAGATGCAGTAACTGGCGCAGCATCGTGCCGTGCTCGGCGCGCAGGAGGCGAAAGTGCACTTCTCTTTTGATGGACGGGGCCAACGCCCGCGCCTCAACGGGGTCTTGGCTTGCGCGGAAAAGCCGGCCCATGGCGTCCAAGAGCGCCGGATCGGTGGGCGCTGCGTTGAGGCTCATGGCCGGAGCGTTCGGCTCTGCAACACCGCCGATTTCGTCGTAGAGGCTCCGGGTTGTTTGAAGGTCCACCGTCAGAACCATCGCCACATAGGGTGACGCCGCGCTGGCATTCGTAACGGCGGCCATCACCGGGATCGAGTGGCTCACAATGAGGGAATCGCCAGCGCCAAACCGCACGATTCGGTCGCCCAGGCGTGTTTCTTTTTCGCCCTGGAGAACGAGACACACCACCGGATCGTAGACCATGGCCTCAAACCGCGTGGGCTCGGCATCGCAAAGCACACTCAGTCCGGCAACGGGCGTCGGAAAGATACTCCCCACCCTTTGCGCGCTTTTGGCGAACGCCTGAATGTCCGCAACAAGGTCGGCTATCAACATGATCTCTACTTTCAACCCCTTCCATGTTGGTAGCGGACGAGATCGGTGGGGTGAAGCGAAGCTCTTGTGCATTGGAGGATTAGGCAGAAATTTTGCAGGATTGGGCACGCGCCATCGCCCAGCCGAACTTAGGTTCGGTGAACATTCAGCAGCGATGGGATTGCCCACCATGACGAAGATTGCACTCGTGACCGGCGGCAGCCGTGGACTTGGGAAGAACACGGCACTGAAACTTGCTGCCCAGGGCGTCGGGGTCGTTCTCACCTACCGGGAGCGCAAAGACGAAGCCGATAAGGTGGTGGCCGAAATTGAGAACTTGGGCTCAAGGGCGGTGGCCATCCAACTGGACACCGGAGACATCGCCCAATTCGACGCTTTCAAAGCGACCTTTTTGGCGGCGCTCAAATCCAAGTGGGACAGGGAAACCTTCGACTTCCTGGTCAACAATGCCGGGCACGGCGTTTACGCACCGATCGCCGAAACGACCCCAGAACAATTCGACAGTCTCGTGAACGTCCACCTGAAAGGTGTCTTTTTCCTCACCCAGACACTTTTGCCCCTCATGGAAGACGACGGGCGAATCGTGAACCTTTCCTCAGGGCTCGCACGCTTTTCCTTGCCGGGCTACGGCGCCTACGGAGCCATGAAGGGCGCCGTGGAAGTTTTCACGCGCTATCTCGCCCAGGAGCTGGGCCCCCGGGGCATTGCGGTGAACACCATCGCGCCCGGCGCCATCGAGACCGACTTTGGCGGCGGCGTCGTGCGCGATGTGCCCGACGTGAACAAGTTCGTGGCATCGACGACTGCCATGGGCCGTGCCGGCCTACCTGACGATGTGGGCGATGCCATCGCCGGCGTGCTTTTGGGCGGCAGCCAATGGATCACCGCCCAGCGCATCGAAGTCTCGGGCGGTCAGCACCTTTAGAGCGATCGCCCACTAATAAAGCGATCGCTCGCTCTCAGGCATCTTCGCGACTGTCGGGCCGTTTC
The DNA here is from genome assembly GCA_039189655.1 of Pseudomonadota bacterium. Classification (GTDB taxonomy): domain Bacteria; phylum Pseudomonadota; class Alphaproteobacteria; order Rhizobiales; family Amorphaceae; genus Acuticoccus. Next base: position 4,521 of record JBCCYN010000165.1, read on the forward strand.
AACGTTCTCGTCAGCAGCCAGATGGCAAACCCGATGAACGCGAAGGTGCCGAGGTTGAGGAAGGTGTCGAGCCAATCACCGACCAGCATGGGCGCGGTCCTCCTTAAAATCCTCCCGAAGCGCTCGCACCAGACAGACGAGCAGCACCACGGTGATGAAGACGAACGGCAGGGCACCGATTGCGATGAGCTTCTTCACCGCCTCGATGGAGCCAGACAGGATCATTGCCGCACCAAGGAGACCGAGAAGCGCGCCCCAAATGAGACGCAAACGCGGGCTCGGGTTCGGGTCGCCCCCACTTGAAAAGGTGCCCAGCACGAACGCGGCACTCACCACGCTTGTGACGATAAACAAGAACGCAGCGAGGATCGTTGCGATGGTGGTGAGGCCCGTCAGTGGCAAGCGCTCCAGCAGCGCAAAGGTGACGCGCTCCACGTTCGTGGTGGTGACATCCAAGAGCCCGCCTGTGCCATGCAGGGTGTCATAAAGGCCGATGCCGCCGAAGGAGCCGAACCAGACCACAGAGAACAAGGTGGGCGCGACGAGAACGCCCAGCACGAACTCGCGGATTGTACGCCCCCTCGAAATGCGCGCCACGAACACGCCCACAAACGGCCCCCAGGCGATCCACCAGACCATGTAGGTGAGCGTCCAGTCGCTGAACCAGCGGCTCATCTCGTCGTCGAAGAAGGTGAACGTTTCAAAGCCGCGGGGAATGACGTGGGCGGCGTACTGGCCAAAACTGCTCACCACCGAGTTGAGAAGGAACTGGGTGGGCCCAAGGATGATGGTGAAGGCCACGAGGGCAATGGCGATCATCATGGCAAGGTTGGAGAGACGCGCCATGCCCTGGCCAAGGTCCACCATGAGCGGGGGCACGTAGGCGGCGACCATCACCGCGAACACCAGCGCCACCAGAACCGGGCCAGCCTTTTCGCCGCCGATAAGCACATCAACGCCGTCGGCCACCTGGAAGACGCCCATGGCGATGGAACCACCCACACCGATGGCAATGGCGACGATGGCCATGAAATCCGAGAGCCAGCCGAACACCTTGGCCCAGGTTTCTCCCGGGTAAAGGTTGCGCACCGGTGCTCCCACCAGCATCGGCGTGCGGCGCCGGAAGCTGAAATAGGCGATCGCGAGCGCCGTCGCGCCGTAAATGGCCCAGGCGTGAATACCCCAATGGAAATTGGTGGCGAGCAGCGCCTGTTCTGCCGCCAATGGTTCAGGGAGGAAGGTTTTGGCGAACTGGAAGTGGGTCAGCGGCTCGGCCACTGCCCAAAAAAGGAGCCCCACACCCATCCCGGCTGCAAACAGCATCGCAATCCAGGACGGGGTGGAAAACTCCGGCCGGTCGTCATCGGCTCCAAGGCGCACACTGCCGTAACGCGATGCGGCAAGCACGATGCATAAAATGAGCATCCCCGAGACGGAGAGCATCACAAACCAGCCGCGGCTTTCAAAATACTGCGCCACCACCGCACTGGCCACGGCGACGATGCTTTCAGAGTCCAAAACACCCCAAAGCCCCACCGCTGCAATCACGGTGAGCGACGCTGCCAGCAGGAGGCGGGAGCCCATCATCATTCCATCCTTGTCCTGGTGACACGTCTTGCAAAGGCGGACGCGCCCACTGCCTAGCGGACCACGCGATCATAGGATCGTGCCGCCTACTCGGAGTTTTTCTTTCCGCGCGACTGGAGCCGCGACCTGATTTCCTGTCTCTGGGACGCGCCTTAGTACGAAGGGCGACCGAGGGGAAGCTGCCGGCAAGGGCAGCTTGTCGTTCAGCGTTGAGCTGGGCGGCGACACGGGACCCTTGAGTGCGCGCCCTGCGTCGCCCATTTTCCCACCACTTCGCCCCAATGGACAATGACCATGACCACCAGTTCTGCCGCCTCCATGATCGACCTCATCGGCAACACACCGCTGCTGCGCCTCAAAGGCCCGTCGGAGGAGACCGGCTGCGAAATTTTGGGCAAGTGCGAGTTCTTGAACCCGGGCCAATCGGTAAAGGATCGCGCCGCGCTCTACATCATCCGCGATGCGGTGGACCGGGGCGCCCTGCGGCCCGGCGGTACCATTGTTGAGGGCACGGCCGGCAACACGGGGATCGGCCTTTCCCTGGTCGGCAATGCCATGGGTTTTAAGAGCGTCATCGTCATTCCCGAAACCCAGAGCGAAGAAAAGAAAGAAGCGCTGCGGCTTGCCGGTGCGACTTTGGTGGAAGTCCCGGCCGTGCCCTACCGCAATCCCAACAACTACGTGAAAGTATCGGGGAGGCTCGCCGCGCAACTGGACAAGGAGAGCGAACACGGCGCGATCTGGGCAAACCAGTTCGACAACGTCGCGAACCGCCAGGCCCACGTGGAAACCACCGGACCGGAAATCTGGAGCCAGACGAACGGCAAGGTGGACGGGTTCATCTGCGCTGTGGGTTCGGGCGGTACCCTCGCCGGTGTTTCGATGGCGCTTAAGGAGCGCGGCGATGTGAAAATCGGCATCGCAGACCCCATGGGTGCGGCGCTCTACAGCTACTATTCGAACGGCGAGTTGAAGTCGGAAGGCTCATCCATCTCCGAAGGGATTGGCCAGGGCCGGATTACCGCAAACCTAGAGGGCGCGGTGGTGGACATGCCATTCCAGATCCCCGATGCGGAGGGCGTCCCCCTCGTCTACCAGCTTCTTCGGGAGGAAGGCCTGGTGCTCGGCCTTTCCTCAGGCATCAACATTGCCGGCGCCATGCGCATGGCCCGGGAGATGGGACCAGGCCACACCATCGTCACCATCCTTTGTGACTACGGCAACCGCTACGCCTCCAAACTCTTCAACCCCGCCTTCATGCGCGAAAAAGGTCTTCCGGTGCCCGATTGGCTGGAAGAGAAGGTGACCGTCAGCGTTCCCTTCGAGGAGGTGCCGGCAGCTTAGGGACAGGCGCTGCCGGCGCCGATGGGGTCATAGGGTTAGCTGCAAAAACTCAGCGCGTTGGCGGCGACCACTTCATCGGCCATTCCATCTGTGGCGCTGCTGGCCATCGCAGGGACAGACCGCAGGAACGTGCTTGCAAAATATCTGGCGAGCATCGCTCGCCCTTCGGCGGGCTGGCCGTCGGAGGCGAGGGCCGATTTGGCGAGATACGCACCGCCGGCGGTGGTGGCGAGGGCGCGCAGGAAGGGGCTTGCGCCGGCGAGGGCCTTTTCCGGGCTTCGCAAAAGTTCAGCGCGCAGGTCGGCGGCGGCGGATCGAACAGCCGCGATGGCTTCGTCCAGCGTCTTTGCCGCCAGCGCAAGACCCAGCGCGTTGGCGCCTCGCGCAGCCTCAGCAATGCCCGACAGCTCGTCCAGATAGGCATCGAGAACGGCGCCATCGTCCCTGGTGATTTTGCGACGCAATAGATCGATGGCCTGAATTCCGTTGGTGCCTTCGTAGATGGGAAAGATACGTGCATCGCGCATATGCTGCGCCGCGCCGGTTTCTTCGATGTAGCCCATCCCGCCATGGACCTGGATGCCCAGCGAAGCGACCTCGACCCCCACATCCGTCGAAAAGGATTTTGCAAGGGGCGTCAAAAGGTCGGCGCGCGCCTTGAAGAATGGGTCCGTGCGGCCGCGGTCGATGGCGACGGCGCAGGCGTAGCAAATGGCCCTGGCCGCCTGGGTCATCGCCTTCATGGACAGGAGCATGCGCTTCACATCGGGATGTTCCACGATGGGCACCATGGGGCTGCCGGACCCGTTTCGCCCCTGCCTGCGCTCCTGCGCATAGGAGAGCGCCTGTTGGAAGGCCCGCTCGCCCACCACAGCGCCCTGCACGCCCACCTGGACCCGGGCGTTGTTCATCATCGTGAACATGGCCGAAAGGCCGCGATGGGGCTCGCCGACCAGGTAGCCCATCGCCCCCTCGCCTGCCGCGCCAAAGAGCATTGTGCAGGTGGGTGACGCGTGAACGCCCAGCTTCTTCTCCACGCCCACGCACAAAAGGTCGTTCTCTCGCCCCAGCGAGCCATCCGCCTGCACCAAAATTTTCGGCACCAGGAAGAGCGAGATGCCGCGCGTACCCTCCGGCGCACCTGGGATGCGGGCCAACACCAGATGGATGATGTTTTCTGTAAGATCGTGCTCGCCGTAGGTGATGTAGATTTTCTGGCCGAAGACCCGGTAGGTGCCGTCGTCCTGGGGCTCGGCGCGGGTTTTGAGGTCGCCCAGATCTGAGCCCGCATGGGGCTCGGTGAGGTTCATGGTCCCGGTCCATCGCCCGTCGATCATCGCGGGCAGGTAGGTGGCCTTAAGGTCCTGCGAACCGTGCGCCTGGAGAGCTTCCACCGCCCCCACCGTGAGGAGCGGGTTGAGGGCAAAGCCCGCACAGGCTTGATTCCAGATGTCGGAAAGGGCGATTTGCAACGCCATGGGAAGACCCTGGCCACCGAACTCCGTTTCACCAGTGAGGGTGCTCCAGCCCCCTTCTATCCAGGCATCATAGACCTCGCGCCAACCCGGCGGGGTGACCACATTGTGCCCTTCAAGCCGGCTGTGGTGGTGATCGCCAACGGCGTTGAGCGGCGCCATCCGCTCATCGGCAAAGCGGCCTGCCTCCGTGAGGATCGCCGCTGCATCTTCACGCGCCAGTTCCCCAACGGCGCCAGCGGTCCGCGCTTCAGCAAGGCCTGCAACCTCCTCCAGCGTGTGCAGGATTTCCGATACCGGAGCACTGTAAGACATCGTCGAACCCAGCTAGTGAACGAGAAAACCGCCCCGGACCGGCTGTCCGGCAGCTTGTGTTCATGGGTTTTAGCGCACCCGCGGTGGCGCGCCAAAGCACCAGCCCTGGAGAACCCTCTTTGACCATGGTGCCGACCCAAATCATCCCCACCGACGCCGAGGATGTTTTGGCGCGCGTGGTCACAGTTCTCAGAAACGGTGGGCTGGCGGCGCTACCCACCGAAACGGTCTACGGTCTTTGCGCCCGCGCCGACCGCGACGAAGCGGTGCGGGCTATCTTTGCTGCCAAGGGACGGCCGGCGCACAACCCATTGATTGTGCACGGCGCGAATGTGGAAATGCTCAGCGAGATCGGTGTGTTTGGCGCAGTTGCAAATGCCCTTGCCGAACGGTTTTGGCCAGGCCCCCTGACGCTGGTGCTGGAGCGCAAGGAATCGGCCCCGGTTTCCGCCCTTGCCTGCGCCGGCGGCCCCACCGTGGCGGTGAGAATCCCCGAAGGGTCGCTCCTGCGCGAGGCGAGCGCTGCCATCGGCCCGTTGGTCGCTCCCAGTGCCAACCGGTCAGGCCGGGTATCAGCTACCACTGCCGACGCGGTGATGGCGGAGCTTTCAGGACGCATCGAGCTGCTGGCGGACGGCGGCCCCTCCCTCATCGGGCTTGAGTCGACCGTGGTGGACGTGACGGGATCGCCCACGCTCCTTCGGCCCGGCGCCATTCCAGCCGAAGCGCTCGAAGCCATCGTAGGCCCCCTCGCCAGC
>JBCCYN010000166.1:0-9454 GCA_039189655.1 Pseudomonadota bacterium
ACGGGACGCGCGGATCTCCATCTTGGCGGCGGCTGCTTGGCCGACATGCCGGATACGTTTTTGCAGACCGCTATCAGGACCAACAAAACTCTTGCAGACGGGGCGGGCCATACGTTTTTAAAGAGCCGGTTCTCAAGGGTGGCCTCTGCAAGCGCTTCCTTGAGCGCCACCGCTTCGGCGCGCAACTCCTTCACCACGGGACTTGTCGCCTACCGCGCCGTGTCTCCGGTCAGACGCTTCTTGCCTACCTCGAGGAACTCCTTCGACCGACTATAATAGAGGCTCGTCGCGATCCCTTCTCGCCGGCAGAGCTCGGCGATGCTCTCCTCGCCGCGCAACCCCTCCAGAACGACGCGGAGCTTGCCCTCCGACGAATGGTGCTTTCGCGTACGTCGGCGGATGTCTTTCGCAACCTGCCTCACCGATTGTGTTTGCGGCCCAGCTTTCTGTCTCATCTTCACTCCTTGGCGGTTACGATGAGCTAAAAACCCTCCGGCACGAAATCACTCCAGAGGTCCCATCGGCGCTGACGGCGGGCAACGCCGGATGACCGAACGTCGGATCAAGGCGGCCAAGTTCCTCGCCACCAAGAGCCTCGACAGTTTCGACTTCAAGGCAATCCTGTCGCTCAACAAGACCCTGACAATGGAGCTCGCGCGGTACGAGTTCGCCCTTCGCTGCGAGAACATCATCGCCCTTGGTCCGCCAGGGACCGCCACGGCCCATGTTGCCCTGGGTCTCGGCCCGGCCGGCTGTCAGAAGAGCCTGAAGCTGCGCTTCACCACCGCGGCCGCTCTCGTCCACGAACTGGTGGAGGCCGTCGATGAGCGCCGTTTGCAGCGTCTCTAGAAGACCATCGTCAGCCAGGATGTTCTGATCATCGACGAACTGGGCTTCGTGCCGCTCTCCAAAACCGGGGCCGAGCTGCTCTTCGAGTTCATCTCGCAGCACTACGAGCACGGATCGATCATTATCACCTCGAACCTCCCCTTCGACGAATGGCCAGAGGTCTTCAGATCGGAGCGCCTGACGGGCGCCATCCTCGATCGCCTGACCCAGCACGTTTACATCCTTCAGATGAACGGCGAGAGTTTCCGCCTTCGCCAGAGCCGCAAGGCCAAAGCCTGATCACACAAAAAACGGACTGCCTGGACTGGCCTTCGGTCAGTGCGCATTGACGTGCGCCAGCTACTTGGAAGTGAAGGCGACAAGGCGCCCGCCAGACCCCAGCCGTTGGCGACTATTCCGCCGATCAACTGGCCGGTATTGCTCTTGGATTGACACAAGACTGTTAACCATTCCGGTATCTGAGTCTGAGCAGCGCATGGGCCGACCTCACTCTGGCTATCACAAAACCCGCGGCCAGTTTCGGAATTCATCTAGTGTTGGATTGGCAAAGCTCCAGAAATCAAAGGGATTTTCCTTGAAGCGCGACGTGTTGTTCGAACCTATGCTCGGTTACGGGGGCTTCGTTCTCGGGTGATATCCCTTCTCTCTTAGAGTGCTACTTTCTGGCTGCACTTGGAGGCATTTCAGTGTGGTAAAAGCGTCGATGATCTCGCCACTTCCAACGACGGAAACCGCTTGGTATAGTAACGCTTTGGCACCGTGTAGTTCTTGTTTGCATGACTCGATCGTCAATATGATTCCATGTATTCAAATCGTTGCAGGGATACTACAGACGCGCTGTGGCTAACGCATCGTTGCCTACATATGGAGCGACTTCGGCCGCCGTTATGCATGGTCGTTTTTGAACCTGAAATGCGTCGTATTCCTGTCGGTGCCTCGAAAGGGTCCTGTACCCCCTGTGCATCTACAAGTAACGCGACACCGAAAGGTTCACTTTGCAAACGAAGAAGCTCATCGTGTGTAGGCACATCAAGTTCGTCAGAGTTTAGAACATCAGCTTCGATCGTTTCGCCTTGCCCAGAGGCAGGGCAGATCTCTTTCAGATGCGCCATTCCATGACCAACGATTTATGCAGGTTTATGTCTCGCTATTTTGAAGGAATGGCATTTGCTGGCACGTTTGAGTACTTCGGTTTCGGTACCGTTTATTGATGTGGCATATTTCGCGCAGACTGATATGGCAATATCCAACGCAAGGTCAGCTTCTGACTGCTACTCAGATTTGGCTGGGATTACCTTGGACATGGGCTGGCAAACTCCGGCAGCATGCGGCGTACCTGATTACTTCACGCGGTCACTTCCGTTGGGGGCGTGAATTTCGTTACGTCGATGCACCGCGTTGCCACAGCATCGCGAATGGCGCTGTCATGGAAGACCGCAAGGATTGCGCACCCGGCCGCTCGCTTTTCTTCGATCAATTCCACGACAACCTCGCAATTTGGCGCGTCGAGGGAGGCCGTAGGTTCGTCGAGCAGCAGGATCGGATGGCGGCCGACGAAGCTTATGGCAATATTGACCCGCTGCTGCTCGCCGCCCGAGAAAGTGGCCGGCGGGACCTGCCAGAGGGTTTCCGGAAGGTTCAGCCTGGCGAGGGTGTCGCGGGCCACCGCGCGGGGCGTTTTATGGCCGGCGGCCTCGGCAGTGGCGGCGACAAGGTGTTCAGCCGCTACCCGCGGGATCACAGAGAGGAACTGGCTGACGTAGCTGATGGTGCGGCGACGCGCTTTCAATATGGCGCGAGCGTCGCCGGTTGCGATGTCGGTGAGTGTGTCGCCATGGCCGGTCAAAATGCGGCCCCCATCGGCCCGATAGTTTCCGTAGGCCAGTCTGAGGAGGGTCGACTTTCCCGCACCGGACGGCCCGGTGAGAACGGCGCATTCCTGAGCCCTTACCGAAAACGACGCGTTGTCGATGACATCGAGGACGGTGCCGCGCTGGTGGAGTACGAATGTCTTGGTGACGTCTTCGAAGATCAGGTGAGCATCCATCAGGCAACCTGCAGGACGGAAGAGACCAATAGCTGTGCGTGGGCGCTTTGGGGGTCGTCGAGGACCTGGTCGGTGAGCCCGGCTTCCACCACTATTCCGGCCTGCATTACCAGGATGCGGTCCGAAAGGAGCCGTGCCACCGCAAGGTCGTGGGTGACAATGACGACGGCGAGATCCAGGTCGCGGGTCAACGAACGCAAGAGGTCAAGTAGGCGTGCCTGCACCGAAACATCGAGGCCGCTGGTGGGCTCGTCCATCAAGAGAAGTCGAGGGCGGGTGACGAGGTTTCGCGCGATTTGAAGGCGCTGCCGCATGCCGCCGGAAAAGTTTTTGGGGTGCTCGTCGATGCGGCCGGTATCGATTTCTACCCGCTCAAGCCAGTCTGTGGCCGCTTGCCTTAGGGTGCTGTAGCGGCGGGTGCCGATGGCCATGAGCCGTTCGCCCACATTGCCACCGGCCGAAACGCCCATGCGTAGACCATCGGCCGGATTTTGGCGCACAAAACCCCAGTCGGTGCGCTGGAGAACCCGGCGCTCCGCTTCACTGAGGCGGTCCGCATCACAAACCGATCCGTCCCGTGCGGTGTAGCTGATCGTCCCGCCCGTCGGGGCAAGGTCGCCCCAAAGGCAAGACAGAACGGTGGACTTGCCGGAACCGGACTCGCCCACCACGGCCAAGACTTCGCTGGGCCACAGATCGAACGACACATCCTCGCAACCGACGCGCCGACCATACCGCTTGGTGAGCCCGCGGACCGCCAGGAGCGGCGGCTCGCTCATGTCGCGGTGGCCCCAGCGGAACTTTCGCCGCCCCGCCGCGCCTCGCAGTGATCGGTATCGGAACAGGTGAACATGCGTCCGCCGTCATCGTCCGTCACCACTTCGTCGAGATAGACATCGTCGGCGCCGCAAAGGGCGCAAGCCTTCCCATCAAAGGTCTGGACCGAGAAGGGATGATCCTCAAAATCAAGGCTCGTGACCGGTGTGTGGGGCGGTATTGCGTAAATCCGCATCTCGCGTCCGGCGCCGAAGAGTTGAAGGGCGGGCATCGCATCCATCTTCGGATTGTCGAATTTTGGGATGGGCGAGGGATCCATAACGTATCGTCCGGCAACGCACACGGGATAGGCGTACGTGGTGGTGATTTCGCCGTGCTTTGCGATGTCTTCGTAGAGCTTGACGTGCATGAGGCCGTATTCGCTAAGGGCGTGCATGACGCGCGTCTCGGTTTCGCGCGGTTCAAGGAAACGCAGCGGCTCGGGGATCGGCACCTGGTAGACGAGGATCTGATCCTCGGTGAGCGGCGCCTCGGGAATGCGATGGCGGGTCTGAATCACGCTCGCCTTTGCGGTGGACGTGGTGGTTTCGACGCCCGCGGTTCGAGCGAAGAATTCCCGGATGGAGACCGCGTTCGTGGTGTCGTCGGACCCCTGGTCGATGACCTTTAAAATGTCCTCAGGGATGAGGACTGCCGCCGTCACCTGGACGCCCCCGGTGCCCCAGCCGTAGGGCATCGGCATCTCCCGGGAGGCGAACGGCACCTGATAGCCGGGGATCGCCACCGCCTTTAGCAGCGCACGGCGGATCATCCGCTTCGTCTGCTCGTCGAGGTAGGCGAAATTGTATTCGCCCTCCCTCTCCTGCACCAGGTGCTGCGAGACCGCAGTCATTGCGCCGGCTCCGCAATAGTCCCGCCGGGGCGATCCACCAAGGCCTCTTCCCGACGGGCGTTCCACTCATCGCGCTGGCGGCGCACCAGATCGAGTTCCGCTTGAAAGTCCACATAGTGGGGAAGTTTTAGGTGTTCTACGAAGCCGGATGCTTTGATGTTGTCGCTGTGGGCGATGACGAACTCTTCGTCTTGCGCCGGCGCGACGGGCGCTTCACCAAATTCATGGCAGCGCAGTGCGCGGTCGAGAAGGGACATGGCCATCGCCTTGCGCTCCTGACGGCCAAAGACGAGACCGTAGCCCCGCGTAAACTGCGGCGGCTTCTCATCGCTGCCGTCGCCATGGACCCGGCCGCCGCCGGTGAACTGGGTGATCATCTGGCACTCGGTCACTGTGATCTCACCAAGGGTCACCGCAAAGCCGAGCTCCGGAACGTCCATCTCCACCGCCACCGCGCCAATGCGGATCTCGCCGGCGAACGGATGGTTGCGGCCAAATCCGCGCTGGGTGGAGTAGCCTAGCGCAAGCAAAAATCCCTCGTCGCCTCGGGCGAGCGCCTGCAGACGTTCTGAGCGGGTGAGAGGATAATCGATTGGCTGTCGGGTGATGTCACCGGGCTCTTCGTCTGGATCCGCCGGCCCGTCCGGTTCGATCAGTCCTTCGCCTTTCAGAAGATCGCTGACCCGGGGCGGGGACTCTTTGGGCGGTTCGGCGCGCAATGGTTCGGGGATGGGTTCGGTTGCGGGCGCGCTGCCCTGGTCATCTGCCGCGAGGGCAAAATCCAACAGGCGATGGGTGTAGTCGAAGGTGGGGCCGAGGCGCTGTCCGCCAGGAAGGTCCTTGAAGGTCGCGGAGATGCGCCGGTCGATACGCATCTCACCCGTGTCGATGGGGCGGGAAGTGCCAAAGCGCGGCAAGGTCGTCCGGTACGCCCTGATGAGAAAGATCGCCTCGATCATTTCTCCGCCCGTCTGCTTAAGGGCGAGTGCGGCAAGCTCCGGGTCACAAAGCGACCCCTCGGCCATCACGCGATCCACCGCGTTGGCCATCTGGGCAACGATTTGCGCAAGGGTCAGCGCCGGTAGATCTTTTGAGCCGCGACGCCGAGCAGCAAGGAGCGCATGGGCCGCGCGGATGGCCGCTTCGCCACCCTTTACTGCAACGTACATCAGCCGCCGGCCCGGATCTGCGTGGTCCGCGGCAGTCCGGCGAGGCGATCGCCGCAGGTGAGTACCACATCGACCCCGCGGGGAAATCGGGCTTGGTTCCACTTCCAGAGAGCTAGGAAATCTGTGGTCAATGCGTCGGACGCGAAGAGGCGCTTCGATGGGATGCCGGGCCCGGTGAGCGTGTGCTGCGCGCCATCACCTACAACGTCACACTCCAGAACGAGCGTGGCGGAACGGTCGGGGTAAGCCTCGCTTCCCGCCTCAAGAGCGAGGAGGCTCGGGGCTTCGCGCAAGGGGGCGAACAGGAACGCGGCTTTGGCCGGATCACGAACGCGCGGCGCGCCGACATGAAAGTTGCACCAGGTGCCGGTCGCTTCAGCGTAGCTGGGGGAGAGCCAGATGGGGGTGTCGAAATCGCAAAGGGTCAGAATGGCAGCTGCCATAGCCCGCCGAAGGGGCGCTGGTGGGTTTTCTGGGGCATCAACGGTACGGATGGTACCGGGCCGAGAGATGGCGGTTAGGAGAGCGCGGAAGGCCTGCGCGGCATCGAAAACCGGGGCGGAAAAAGCCGGGGCGAGCGCTGGGGTGGTTTGTTCCTGCGCCATCAGTCATCACCCCGTACAAGGGTGAAAAAGTCGACGGTTGTTGCGGCGGCCTCGGCTTCCTCAAGGGCGTCTTGGGTGGCGATGCGGCTTCGGACTGGCCGCAAAATGCTGTCCTCCACCTCTTCGCGCGCCTCGGTCTGCCACAGAGCGTCGAGAAGAGCGGCGTCCCCCGCCGCCTTCCGGTTCCGACTGAGCGCATAGGCATGGCCGGTTTGCCCGCCCCGGAGTTGCACGCTCGCGCGGGTCACGCTGGCCTCGCCAAGATTAAAGGGCGGCCCGCCGCCACCGATGCGCCCCCGCACCATGACAAGGCCAGTCTCCGGTGCTCGTAGCCAGCTCCACCCGTCCGGCTGCCCGATCGCGTCCAGCGCCGCCGAGAGCTCCCTCTGGCTGGCCCGGGCGAGGGTGGAGATCACGGCGGCACGGTCGAATGGCTTAGGGCTAGCGGCTTCCTTCCCTGTGGCGCTCATGGGGCAGTCCATCAAATCATTGGGCTCGATTTGTCGAGTTTGTTAGACAAATCTACGACCGCTGCATAGACCTTTTCTAGGAAAAAATCGGTTCCGGTCTGGAACAATGGGCAGTTCAAACCAATGACGAAAGTCCAAAGGCCGGACCCCCGCCAAGGCCGTTCGGCGCCCGATGGGTTGACTCGATGGAAACGCATCGCGGACGCGCTCACCGTGGACGTTGCCGCGGGCACGTTCGCGCCCGGATCGCGGCTTCCCACCGAAGAGGTGCTTGCCCGTCGGTTCGGCGCAAACCGCCACACCGTCCGGCGCGCGCTCGCACACCTGGCGGCGGAGGGGCGGGTGGAGGCCCGGCGCGGCAGCGGCACGTTCGTGACCGATGCACCGGTCCTTTACCCGATCACCGCCCGCACACGGTTTGGCGAGATCATGCGCAACGCGAAGCAAACAGCAAGGTCGGAACGCCTCGGCTACCACATTGCGCCCGCGTCTGACGCAGTCGCCCGAAAACTAGGCCTTGAACGCAACAGTGCCGTTTTGATCCTTGAGACGCGCCGGGCCATGGGTGAGCGCTGGGCGAGCGTTGCGAGCCATGTGTTACGCGCCGAGCTTGCGGATGGATTGCTGGAATCCTTCGACAGAACCGGTTCATTGAGCGAGGCGTTCGCCAATGTTGGCAATCCGCACTACCGCCGCGCTCGCAGCGAGATTTCTGCAGCACTGGCGGGCGAACGCCTTGCGGAACTTTTGGACATTGCGGTCGGTGCACCGGTTCTTGTGGTCGATGCGCTCGACGTTGATTCCGAGGGAGTGCCGCTTCAATGCGTTCATACGACTTTCGCCGCGGGAGTCGTGTCGTTGCTGGTAGAAACCGACTGACAGTCGCGCCGAGGTTCAACGAGATGCTGGGATCGCGGGCCGGCACCGCAGGTCACCCGCGGCCTCGACCTCGCGACGATACTGAACGTGTGGCCAGGGTCTGCTCAGCAACAACGGGTCTACATCTGCGGCCGGCGCTCTTTACTCGTGTCTTTGCCCCATCATCTTGTCCACCCCGGCTCACCCCGGCCGGATGATGCCCTAGAGCATCTTTGAATTTAGAGCGTCTTTTCTCGATCAGATGATCCAACCTGATCGAGAAACGCCCTACCGACTGGGAATTACTGCGCGACCATCGGCAAGATTTCGAGAAAGTTTTTCTTGGTCGCGCATCTGCACAGAGGCAGGCGCGAAACCCGACGACTTTCTATTGATCTTCGTCCCAAAGCCTATAGCGGAATGAACGGAGTGCATCCCAGAACGACACTGTGAGGAGACTGGCAAAGTGGGCGAAGAAATCCTCATGGACCTGCTTCAGACGATAGTTCGGGATCTGAGGGTGTAAGTGGTGGACGTGATGCTAGTTCAGGTGAGCGATCCAGCAAGAGGCCAATTCGGGAAAGCGCATGTAGACCGAACCTTCCGTGGCGGCCGCCAGGTCGCTGGACGGATATTCCACAAAGCGGCGAGGGAGGTAGATCCCGCGGGGATCCTTTGCAGCTGCCGTGCCCACAGCGTTAGTCTCTCCGTTGTGCCGTTGGCACATATGGCGTCCCCCGACTTTTTAGGTTTGTTGGAACAAAACCCGCAATCATTCTAACCGCTGCATGGCCCCGCTTGGCGCGCACATCAGCCATACCTATTCCACCGGTTGCTCGATCTACTTCACTTTTGCCTTTCACTGTATGGTCAACGAGAATGGGATCTATGACTCGGCGCGGGAACTTGCCCATTATCTTTCCGCGAAGGAGGCAGTACTCGACCATTTCTGTGCAGCTGGTGGAGCAGTGTCCCATCACCACGCGGTGGGTCTGGAACCTCTTTCGTGGCTGACCAAGGAAGCCGCCTTCGCCGACGGTTCGGTAATCGAGGCGCTGAAGGTTTCGGTGGACCCCACTAGGATCATGAACCTCGGTCGACACATGACCACCGCCGCACGTCCCTTTCTCAGCTCCTCCCCTCCAAGGGCACCGGTGCGGATGAGGAGGAATTGCATGACCGGTCCGAGCTGATCCATGCGCTGGGCGCTGGCGAAACTGAAGCGGCACTGCCTTGAGCCCTGGCCCGAACTCAGAAGACTTGTTCAGGCTCCCAGAAAGGTTTGCAAACCGGCGTGAGGCCATCGCGACCCATGCCTGACTAGACCCTGACGCGATTGCGGCTTGCGCAGTGCCAGGCCGGTCGAGGCGGGTACGGGTGGCGCGTCGGAGTTTGGGTGGAACGGCATACCGGCGCTCACCTACGGTGACCTGCTTCCCCAAAACTGGACCGTGGCTTGAGAGAATTTTCTCGTAGTGTCTTTTGCAGGCGAAGCGAGGAAGGGTGATGAAGAAGTAGAGGTTCAGTGAGCGGCAGGTCGCGTTCATTTTGAAATAGGTTGATGACTGGGCTTGGATCGATGAGGTGTGCCGCAAGGCCGGTGTCTCGCGGCAGACCTACTACCTCTATGGACGGCTCTCCCGTTGCAAGGTGTGACGGTGAAGCTGCCTGCTCAGATCCGTTGCAAACATCTATCCGGCGTCAGCCGACCGAAGCCGGAGCGCCCAAATGGGGTATCCGCATGCGCGCACCTCTACAGCTGGTAGGCCTCAAGGGCCGCTGTAATA
>JBCCYN010000167.1:0-9418 GCA_039189655.1 Pseudomonadota bacterium
CGTCGCGGGGCCTTCGCCATGGGGGGCATGGCGGCGCAAATTCCCAACCGGCGGGATGAGGCGGCCAATGCCGCGGCGCTGGAGAAGGTCCGCGCCGACAAGGAACGCGAGGCGAAGGAGGGCCATGACGGCACCTGGGTTGCCCATCCGGATCTCGTGCCAGTGGCCATGGAAGTCTTCGACCGCGAGATGCCGACGCCGAACCAGCTGGCTCGAAAACGTGAGGATGTGACGATCGGCCAGGCCGAGCTGTTGCAGGTGCATGATGGCGCCAAGACAGAAGCGGGCGTGCGGGACTGTATCCGCGTTGGCGTTCAGTACATCGAGGCCTGGCTACGGGGTCGCGGTGCGGTGCCGCTCTACAATCTCATGGAGGATGCAGCCACCGCGGAAATTTCTCGGTCCCAGCTGTGGCAGTGGTTAAAATACGGCGCCATGCTTGAGGATGGGCAGACGGTGACGGGCGAGTTGTTTGACCGGTGCCTGGGCGAGGAGATGGCGCGGGTACGCGGCGAGATCGGCGAAGACGCTTTTGCCGCGGGCCGCTTCGACGAGGCGGTGGCACTCTTCCGCGAGCTGTCCACCGCCGACGAGCTCTCCGCTTTTCTCACTCTCCCTGCCTACAAACTTCTCTGAGGAGACATGTCGGTGGTTCGCGCGACATCCGCGAGCCGCATTACCGCAGCTCTTTCGGGGCGCGTCTCAGCCAAGTGGTGCGCTTAGAGCGCGTTTCAGCAACATGGAATCCCGTTGCGCGTCGAGGCGTGCCAAAGAACTCTAGCCTTTGGCGGGTCGCGCCACCCCATGGGCTGGCAACCCAGTCTTGAGCGCGCGGTTTAGGGGCGATCCATCCGAGTGCAGCTGCCGTGCGGTGGCCTGCTCTCGTCAGAGTCGGGAAACCGACTCGATGCGCCTGCTCGCAGATCTATGGAGCGAGTGGGCTTTCCGGCCTGACTGCATTCCAGCCAGGCCGGAACGGCTCTAGGTGGTGGCCGCAGCCGCCTTTTTCGCAACGCGCTCATCGTGGCGCTTGGTCTTACGTTCTTTCATCTGGGCCACGCGGGTCTCGCGATCTTTGCCGGCCGCTTTCATTTTCGCATCGCGTTCCTGACGGCGCTTGGCCCGTTCCGGCGACAGCTCTTCCAGCGGAATTTCTTGGCCCAACGCGGCAGCCGCGTAGGTGCGAACCCGCGTCCCTTTGATCTTGCCCTCGGCCATGGCAGTGAGGACCTCCTCACGCAGGGCGCCCTTCATCTGTTCCGCCCGCTTCTGGTTCACCGTGGTGTCGGCCTTGTCGTACTGGGCGAGCACCTTCGCAACGCTCGGAACCCCATCTTCCTTGGCGCCACCGGCCTTTTTGGGGGGTGCTTTGACGGCTTTTTCTTCTGTGGCCATTGCAGAGTTTTTCCTTTCTTTCCCGGGCCGCTGCTCGGGTTGGTGGTTGACTTTGAGTGCAGAGCACCTGGGGACCCTGCTGTTCCGTCGTCATTCTCGAAACTGGTCGGCGAATCGCCTTTCCTGGAACGAATAGACAGAATTTAAGTCATTTACTTGACAGATATAAGAGACGGTCAATGGCTGGCTAGCCGGGAGCTACTAATAACCTCTCCAGGTCCGTCGGCGTTGGCATATCCGCTTTGTCGCCGGTCCGCAACCAGACAATGCAGGGGTCGTGCCACCCTCTTCGTCTCCACCGAGAAACATAGCTTTTCTCCAGAGATTCTGCAGGCATTAACAGCGCAACCACTCGTTGGGCAGTCCCTTCCGCCGCGACGGTTACCTGCCTGACGCCCCCGGAAGTCAGCACAGCTCCCAAGCATAATCGAAGTATTCGAACTAAACGTAAATGCAATTGGCGCCGAGGTGAGCGACGTCAAGCGTCGGCGAGGTTTCCATCGGAGCGCTTGGATTGGGGCGGCGGGGCGCTCGTGGCGATCTGCTCTTCCATTTCGACCACGCGCTTGTCGTAGCCGGGATGGATCGTTCCCATCACCCGGTCCCAAATGGAAAAGTGGTTGGCGTAGTTGTAGTTGAACGTCGAGTGATGCATGTCGTGGAACGTCACCGAGGCCAACGGCCAGGGCGCGCGCGAGGAGGTTCCGGCCGCAAACTCGAAGCCGGAATGCCCGATCATCCCATTAAAGTGGTCAAACACCCGGTGGGCGATGAACACGTGGGGCGGGAACGGCGCGATCAGCGGCATGAAGAGGAAATAGCTCTGCTGGGTGAAGGCGTCGAAGAATGTGTCGGAGTAGTTGCTCCAAACCGTCGGGGCCACCGACTGGTGGTGCAACAGATGCCACTTCTTGAAGGGGCCCGTGTGGCCAAGCCGATGCACCCAATAAAACCAGGTGTCGAAGAGCGCCACCGATGCAATGAACATCAGCGGCGCCGACCACCAGGTGAGGGCAAACGGATCGAACAACGTGTAGCCCGAGAGTTGGAGGTGTAGCCCCCCCGCAAAGCACCCGCACGTGACGATCAGCGAGCGGGCGCTGGCACGAATCTCCTGATTGCGCCGCTTGAGGCCGTCCCGATCCTGCTGGATTTTCCGTTCCGGGTGGCGCTTGGCCCACGCCGTGAAGACGGCGCCGAACCCCAGGTACGAGCCGAACACCAGCGCGTAGGTGAGCACCCACAAGCCAGCGAAATCCAAAAAACTCTCCACCAAAGCCAACGGCGAACTCCGCAGACGATCACGACGGCGTAAATGGGGTTAAACCATTGTCACGGCAAACGGAAGCCGGTGTGTTGCAGTGCACCGTACAACCTTTATGACGGTGCGGATCTTTCCGCGGGGTTAGGATGCTTGAGTTCGGGTTGCTCCTTGGCGCCGTGGGTTTGATGCTGGGCGGCATTTTGAAGGGCGCCACGGGTGCCGGAGCGCCGCTTTTGGCCGTGCCCCTCCTCGCTGTCATCTATGACGTGCCCTTCGCGGTCGCCGTCTTCACGATCCCGAGCCTCCTATCAAATATCTGGCAAGGCTGGCATTTTCGGGCCTTCCAGGGCAGCCCGTCGTTCGTTTTTGCGTTTGCCGGGGCGGCAGCGGTGGGCGCTGCGGTGGGCAGTGTTCTCCTCGTCACGCTATCAGCGAGCATCTTGTTCGCCGCGGTGGGAGCCGCAGTGTTCCTCTACATCGCCTTCCGCATAGCACGGCCCGAATGGGTTCTGGGCGAGCGTATCGCACAAACGATTGTGGGCCCCGTCGGCTTCATGAGCGGGGTGATGCAGGGGGCCGTCGGCATCTCTGCGCCAATTTCGCTCACCTTCCTCAATGCGATGCGCCTGCCGCGGGAGCGGTTCATTGCCGTGGTCTCGGTATTTTTCGCGGCCATGGCGGTGGTCCAGATTGTCGCTCTCATCGCGGTGGGCGTTCTGACCGCCGAACGCGCCGTGATCAGCCTGGCTGCCAGCGCGCCGCTTTTTGGCGGGATGCCCATCGGAGCATGGCTCGGCAAGCGTTTCTCGCGCGAGACCTTCGACAAAGTGATGCTGGCGATCCTCGCGGTGGTGAGCCTGCGCCTGTTTGTGGAGGCCGTGGTCGGTTAGGCCACGTTTTGGCGCTTTGGCGCGACAATGAGGGCCAGAATCCCGCGATTGGCCTGCCAGCTTTTGCGCGGGCCGCCTCGTGGGGATGGGTCCAATGGGCGGAGACCCGCGGCCCCAGAATGCGGCTTTCGCGCGGCGCGAGCGCTGCGCAAAAGTGCTCTATCCGATGAGAACAGTGGGCATACCTTTGACGATCTTGTTGGGCGGGCCCACGGCCTCCACGATGGTATCGCCCATGCGAGAGGCGCCATAGTTGTTGATGAGGACGGTTACGCTCGGATTGACGACGACGCCCGGGCCGTGCGGCGGAAGCGGGAGCGGCGTGCCGCATATGTGGATGTCGGCCCCCATCGCGCCGCCGGTAATGGTGGAGCCCATGGTCGTGGCGGCAGTCGCTTTAGCGGTCTCCTCGGCAGCTTTCACCGCCGGAAGCCCCGGCGTACCGGCCGCAGCGGCGGTGGCCGCTTCCGCGGCTTTGATGGCCGCATCGCTCACCTTTTTTGCCGCTTGGATTGCGGCGGCCGCAGCTGCGGGAGCACCGCGCCATGCGGGCAATCCGCCGATGAGAACAGTGATCGCACCGGGGCCTGGACCGAGGACCGGAGGGATCGGATGAACGACGTTGTCTGTGACGCGGGCGGCTGGCTTACCCATCAAAAAATCCTTTGAAAATAACTGTATACTCTCGCGGCAGCTTACTCTTCGGGTATGGCAAGCTCCGTCAGGAGCGTGCTGAAATCCTTTGTCATCAGTTCCCGCGCCCGCTCCAACAGCAGTGGGATCGGGTTCGACGGCTCACTCTTCTTATACCATGTGGCGATTTCGCCCATGAGCGCAATGGCGGTGGGCCGATCGGGCGCCTCGAACGTGGTGGTGGGCTCGCCGTCCGCGCTGCGGTCAATCTCCGTATAGGAAAATTCCTCCGTCAGCCTTTCCATGGGGAGCGCGAGGTTGCGTCTCGGGCCGAGCTGAATGTGGGTGGTGTAAACCTTGTCAGGGGCAATCTGCTGGATCACCTGGGGCATCGTGAGGCCGACGAGGCTGATGGCCTTTCGCGTCAGAAGGTAACCTGGGCTCGACGGTTCGAAGCGCTCAAAGAACATGCTGAGCGCTTCCAGCGCGGCCTTTGCGTCCGCAAGGCACGTGACCTTGCCCACCGGCCCCGCCGGCGTTGCGCCGTCGCCATCCTCGCCGTCCCCTTGGCCCTCACCCTCTTCGCCCGCGCCCGCGTCGTCCGTGCCCGCAAGGCTTGGATCCCGCTTCTCAAGCGCTTCTTGCATGAAGGCTGCAACTTGGGTCACCAGGGGTGACAGGCGCCGAAACGCCAGTGAGGGCGGGTTTTCGGCGTTGGCGGCCCAGATCATCGCGATGGCATTTAGGTTCTCTGCCATGCCCGCGGTGATGTCGCGTACACCCACCAAGTCGTCTACGTCGCAGCGCTCGAACAGGCGATCGATATCGGAGGCTGACGGGTAGGTCTCGTCCTCGCGCTCCATGACCGTTCCGGCCGCGACGGCCTGGTCGCGATAACAAACCCGGCCGTTGCGGTCGCTGATGAGCGGCACGTACTGCAGCGGCAGCACGAAGGACGCAAAATCGTCGAACCGCTCCACGCTCACAGCACGAAGGTTGTGAGTGCCACCCAGTTCGCCCGGTTGAACGCCTTCCCAGTTTTCCTGAAGGTGTTGGCGCGCCAGGGCGATGCAACCGGCCACCTGAGTCAGGTTGCCCGCAAGGGCGGCGAGTTTGGCCAGAACCACAATCAGCCGCAGATCGCGCGAACGGTCCAGCAGCTCCAGGCAGCGGGTGCCGAACACCTCAATGTCGGCATTGGGCTGGCGAAAGCCGTAGTAGAACTCTTCCGCGTTGGTGGGCAAAAAGCCTTCAACGTCGGCATCGAATGTGATGAATAGGTCGTCGTCGCTGAGGTCGGGCTCGGCGCCGCCGTCGCCATCGACCGGCTGCATCAGCGCTTCAAAGTCGATGTCCATCAGTAAAATGTCCGTCTTTCGCGCACCGTCGCCACCCCCTGGAGCGGTCTGCGAGTAAACTAAATCAGATTGACGCGATCTGCGTGTGGTTTTGCAGCGTCATCTTGCCGAGGTTCGTTTCAATCCAGTCAGATGATGCTTTGGTCCTGCACCGAGCTCAACGCGACCTCGGGCAAAGGTATCCCCAGCGCCCGGCCGGCCCGCAAGCGGCAAGAAAACCCACCGCGCGGGGCACGATGGGTTTTTCTAAGATCGAAGCAACCAAGAGCTGGGGGAGACCCGTCGCCGACAACCGGGCGACGGGGCCGCCCGCCCTACTGGATTTCCGCGAGGGTCGCTTCCACGCGGCGGTTTGCGCTGTGGAAGGGATCATCGTGGGTGGGCTTGGTTTCGCCATGGCCCGCCGCCACGAGACGATCCCGGGAGACGCCCCGCGCCACCAAGAAATCCCTCACCGCGTTGGCGCGGGCGGAAGAAAGTTCAAAATTCACCGCCTCGGTGCCGGTGGCATCCGTGTGGCCGTCAATGTTGAAGCTCGCCCGGGACAGGGCGCCGGTGGCGGCTTCGGCGAACACTTCGAGCTGTTGGCGCGCCTCAGGCGTCAGGTTCGACGAATTAAAGTCAAACTGGACGAAAAGGTTGAACGGCTCGGGGGCAGCCGCTTCCTCCTGCTGGCCGCACTCGGACGGAGTGCCGATGCAAAGCGCCCGGGTCTTGCCGAGATTGGCGGAGCGGGAGAAGTGCTCCACCACATCCGACACGGAATAGGACGTCTGGTCCTCCGCGAAGGCCGTGGCGGCGGTCGCCACCGTGAGACCCGCGGCAAGGGTGATGCCGCCCGTCAAAGCCATAATCCGTCGAATAATCATTTTCTCTCTCCTCAATGGGTTGCGGCAGTTTTTTTGGCCGCGGATTAAAGTCCAATACCAACGCCCATGCGGATATCGGGCGGAAGTGCTTGCCGGCGCTGGGTCCGACGGGAGCGCTGGGCGGCACGGGATTGACCCTGCGCGGCGCGACGGCGGAACGGCTTGACGGCAGACTTGCGACGGTTTCCGCGGCGGATTTCCCGCTGTGGCGTCGTGCGCGCCACCGTCGTGGGTTTTTTCCGCTTGATGATCACCGGTGCGCGGCAGACCCGGCCCGAATCCAAGCTCGTGCGGTTCAGCATCGGCAGGCTCGGGTCAAGATCGTCGGATGGCACCTTGCGCGCAGTGAGGTAGTTCTTCAGCGCACGCCGCGAACCCGGTCCCCAGAGCCCGTCAATGCCCATGCGATAGCAGCCCAGACGCTGAAGTTCGGTCTGCAGGCGGCGGGCAAGGTCTCGGCGCTGTGATGCCAGTTCCTCGGGCGAAGGTACCGCCACGCTACCATCGTCGTTGAGGCGCGCGAACATCAGCGTTTCCATTGCCTCGTTCGTGACGCCAGGATCGGCGGACGCCTCGGTGGGTCGGGTGCTCGCGATTTCAATGTTCGACACCGGCTCTTCGGCACTTGCGGTGTCCTGCGCGCCGGCCGCCGGAGCGGGGGCGAAGTAAAGGTCGTCCACCTCGGGCGCTTCGCTACGCTGGCCCACCACGTCGACGCTGCGCTGGCGCTCACGGAAAATGGCGGCCTGAAGGGAAAGGTTTTCCTCCGCAATGATGCGCTGGAAGGCCTGCAGACGGCGCGGATCGTCAAGGATTTTGGCGAGGGCGACGTTGATGGCGTCTTTGTTCAGCTCCTGACGCTCGGTGAAATAAAACTGCGCTTGCAGCGATTCCTGCGTCCAGGGCGTCTGGCGGTCGAGGGTGAGGGCCTGGGTTTCGTTACGCACCTCGATCATGAAGTCCGACACGCTTTGCCCCGGGGTTTCCAGGTGCGTGGCCATGGCAATGGCGAAGGGGCTGTTCTTGCCGGTGCCGCCATAGGACACTTTGCCCAGCTCCGTGGAGAAGGCGATGAAGGTGTTGGTGCCCGCCTCGATCTGCGCGAGACCGTCGATCTTGTCCACCTCGACGGAGGGCGGCAGCGGGTTTTCCCGGCACGCGTCCATGAAAACGAGGGTCGGACGGTCCGGGTTCTCCAGTTCGTTGATGATGGCGTCGAGCTGGAGGGTTTGCGCCGGAATGTCCGCGACGGATTGGAGTTTGGCGTCGATGGGGACGACGTAGTTGGTGCCGTCGAGCTGGAAGCCGTGACCGGCGTAGTAAAACACCACCGCCTCGGCAGCGTCGATCTTCGCGCGGTTCTTGGTGATCAGGGCCTGGAGATCAGGGAGGCTGAGGTCGTAACCCTCGATCACTTCGAAATTCAGCCGGCGCAGCGAACGGGCGATGAGCTTGCCATCGTTGACGGGGTTCAGCAGGGCCTCGACGGTGATGTCGGTGTAGCGCTGATTGCCCACCACAAAGGCAATGCGCGCCTTAGGGGCGCCGGTGCCGTCAAGGGCATCGGTCGCCGCAAAGGCTGGACCGGTTCCCGCGACGGCCATCGTCGCAACACCAAAAGCGGCGGCGGCGGCGCCACGCAGGGCGTTCTTACCAATACGCGCAAGGGTACGGGCAATCATTTCCAATGCCTCATCGATGTTCCGCGACGTGTCCGGCACGGCAGGGCTTCAAGTTTTGAATAACCTGCATTCTAACAGAAGCCCCCGCTCCGCACCAATGAGTGCCAATTGGGCCCGGATCCCCCGCGCTGCAACGGCGAAGGGCCTAAAGTGTGACGGGTATTACAATGCGGAAAGGATTCCGGCGAGCGGCTTATTCACGAAGCAGTGAATCGCGAATTCCGCGAGGTTTCGGGGGCCTCTGCGCGCGGACGTTGCGGCGGTCGGCTAAAATTCAGCCCGCTGCCCTCACCCGCCGCCAAACAGGTATGTCAGCGAGAGCTTGCCCAGCAGCGTCCGGTCGTCCTCCGAGACGCGACCTTCCACGGCGATGCCGGCAGCGAGGCGGTCGGTCACGTCGAAGGTGGTGGCAACCTGGCCGCCGAGGGTGAAGTCCGCGTCTTCGAAGGTGAAGCTGGTGCCGTTCACCGAGGCAGAGTTGTCGTTGCCCACACGCTGGATGAAGAGAAGGCGCGCGGATGGAGACACCACCACGTCGCCGAGGAGCACAGCGGTGGAGACGCCCGGCTCAAAGCTCACCTGGCCGGCGGTGACGGTGGAGCTGCCATAGCGCGTTCCCAGGTCATCGGTGAACCCGTCGCCGTGGAAGTGGTTGAACGCTGCACCGAAGCGCACGTCCAGGCGCACGTTGTCGGAGACGGCAAGGTTGCGGCCCGCTTTGCCGGAAATCACGACGCCCTGGGTTCCATAGCTTCCCCGGCCGCCGGTGTCCGCGGCGCGAATGTTGGTGGAGCCGAAGATGCCAGCCGCGCTCACGAGCCCGTAATTGAGGTTGCCCTCACCCGCGATCTTGCTGACGAGCACCGAGCCGCCAAAAATACCGCTCTCGTTAAAACCCGTGCCGACGAACGGCGTAAAATTCACGCCGTCCACGGAGCGATCGAGCTGCACGTAGTTTTGCGCATAGCCGCCGAAGGCCGAGATGCGCAGCCCGATGTCCTCAAGGTTGAACTGCGCCGATGCGTCGAGTTCGCCGGTGCCGATGACCGAAAAACTATCGCCGGTGAAGGCCGGGGTGACGGCGCCTGAGGTGCCGCCGCCGCGCACGCGATAGCCATCGTGGTAGGTGCGCCCGAACTGGCCGGTGGAGAAGACGCCGAAGGTGGGCGAAATCTGGGTCCGGCCACGCTGCTTGCCGAACCCGGTGGCGGCGTCAGACAGCTCGTTGTTGACGTCTTCAACGTTCTCACCGGCCTGGGATGCGGTGGCACCGTTGGAAATGTTGGTGGGTACACTAACGGTTTCGCGCTCGAACGAAACGAGCTGC
>JBCCYN010000168.1:0-9321 GCA_039189655.1 Pseudomonadota bacterium
AAAGTCATCTACTACTGGGAGTGGGGCCATCGTCTGGTGGCGCGGACCATAGGGCTCGTTTTTGTGCTACCCTTTGCCGTGTTCTGGTGGCGTGGAATGCTACCGCGCTGGTTCAAGCCTTGGGGCGTGGCTCTGCTCGCCCTCGGGGGGCTCCAGGGTTTTGTCGGTTGGTGGATGGTGACGTCGGGCCTCACCGAACGGGTGGACGTCAGCCAGTACCGCCTCGCCGTGCACTTGACACTCGCCTGCATCATCCTTGGCCTCACAATATGGCTCTCGGAGCGTCTAGCCGGTCGGCGCGGGATCGTCGGCGCGCCTGCGTCGGTCCAGATATCGGCGATCCTTCTTCCCTTCGCGGTGCTCGCTCAAATTGCCCTTGGGGCGCTGGTGGCGGGCATCGATGCGGGTCTTGCGTCCGATACTTGGCCGCTCATGCTGGGTTCCCTGGTGCCCGATGGTCTTGGGGTGTTGTCTCCCGCCTGGATAAACGCCTTTGAGAACCCAATCGCGGTGCAGTTCAATCATCGTCTGTTCGGCTACGCTGTCCTTGTCCTTGCCCTGTTTCATGCCGCTGTGGCGTGGCGGGGAGGGCCCAACGCCGGCCGGCGGCTCGCGCTCCTTCTGGCGGCAATGGTGACTTTTCAGGCTCTTACGGGCATTGCGGTGGTGATTCACCACGTGCCTCCGGTGCTTGCCGGAACGCATCAGGTGATGGCTGCTCTTACCCTTTGGGTGACGGTGGTTCAGGCAACGCGCCTTACCCGGGTGCGTGCTCCCGCGGCGGCCGTGCGATCCCTTCATGCTGGCGCCGAAGCAGGGGCAGGGACGCTGCGATCGAATGCGGTTCAGCACCACTGAACAACGCTGCGGACACGGTCGCAGACCCGGCGAACGTCACAGGATCGAAGACGAACCGTTCCGCTAAAGAACTCCGGGATCTCTCACCTGGTTAAAGCAACAACGCGGGGCGGTGTCGCTGCAACGCGCCGCGGGTCTTATTCAATTGCCGTAAAGGACTTCCGGCAACCATGTGGCGATGGAGGGCACCAAGAAAACGATCGCCAGTCCGATGAGTTGGATAACCATGAACTGGAGCATGCCGAGGTAAATGTCTGAAAGGTTCCATTGCGGCACGACGCCCTTCAGAAAGTACGCCGATAACGCCACAGGTGGACTGAGCCACGCTGTTTGGAGGCAAACCGCCACAAGAATCGCAAACCAGACCATGTCGACATCAAGCGCGATCAAAACTGGGTAGAGGATCGGCAAAATGATCAGCACGATGGGCACCCATTCCAGCGGCCATCCCAGAATGAAGACGAACGCCAGGATGATGATCACTATGGTCCCTGCCGAAAAGTCGAACGCCAGCAGCAACTCGGTGACCATCTGAGGCGTCCCGAGGCGGGAAAACACGGCGCCAAAGAAGTTCGACGCGGCTACCAAGAACAAAATAAGGACGGAGATCTCGAGGGTTTTGATGAGTGCCGAGTAGGTATTGCTCCAGGTAAAGCGGCGGTAGGCCAGGCAAAGGATCACCGCTCCGAATGCCCCCATGCCGGCGCCTTCGGTAGGGGTTGCCCAGCCGAACAGGATCGAGCCCAAGGCAAATCCGATGAGGATGGCGGGCGGGACGAGCCCCAAGAAAAACTCGCGCCATACGTGGCTGCGGTCGGTGGGCAGCTCGTCGTCGGGAACAGGCGGGCCAAGCGAGGGATTGAGCCAGCACCGGCCCACTGAATAGACGAGGTAAAGGACCGCCATCATGATGCCGGGAAGAATGGCGGCCGCGAAAAGGTCGGTGACCGGCACTTCCAGCACCGGCCCCATGACTACCAGCATGATCGACGGTGGGATCAAGATCCCGAGGGTACCGCCCGCGGTAATGGTCCCTGCTGCAAGGCGCACATCGTATCCGGACCGGTTCATGGTGGTGGCCGCCATGATGCCTAAAATGGTGACCGAGGCGCCGACGATCCCGGTGGCCGCCCCAAAAATGACCGAGACGAAGAGCACCGCCACGAACAGCGAACCGTTCATCTTGGCAAGCATAAGTTGAATGGCGCGGAACAAGCGCTCCATCAATCCCGCCTGCTCCATCATGAAACCCATGAAGACGAACAGAGGCACTGCCGCCAGGGTCTGCTCCATCATGGACCCATAGATCTGCAGGTTCATGAGGAAGATGGTGAGCTTGATCCCAAAGCCCCAGCTGCCGAAGAAGACACCGAGGAAGATCAGCGTAAAGGAGATGGGAAACCCGACGAAAATCGCAAAAAGCATCGCGACGATCATCACGATACCGATGTGTTCTGGGGGAAGATCCGGCAGGAGGTCGAAGAACGCTTGGAAGAGATCGAGCATCAGACTGGCCACCGCCCCCGGGTCGCCGCGTACCAAGACTTGAGAATTTCGGAGATGCCTTGGATGACCAGGAAGAACACGCCGACGGCGAGTGCGCTTTTCACCGGCCAAACGATGGGCGCCCAGGTGCTATCGCCGGCCCGCTCACCCTGCATGATGGATTTTAAGGCAAACTCATAGCCGGCGTAGAAGAGGAAGATCATCGAGGGCAAGAACAGAACCACGTAAAGGACTAAATCGATGCGTCCCTGATTTCGCTCAGACAAGGCTCTGTAGAGAAAGTCGGCACGGATATGGATTCCACGCATTAGGCCATAGGCTGCCCCGAGCATGAAGGAGACGCCGTAGAGCATTCGCGAGATGTCAAATGCCCAAAGAGTTGGCGCGATAAACAAGCGCCGTGCGACGACCTCGTAGACCATGGCAAGCATCATCGGGATGACGAGGAGGCAGATGATCCGGCCCGACCACAAAGAGACGTTATCGATCGTACGGATGAGCGTGCGATGCACCGGGTTCATATCGTCCGGCAGTCCAGATTCTGGAGTGCCATGGCGGTGGGCGAGAAGTTCGTCCCCGACGTCGGTGACTTGCGGGTTTTGGTCCGCCATCACGGTCTCCTAGGATGTGGCGCCATGGTCGGCTCCGGCTGCGCGCTGCTCCGTGCTCGGCGCGTGCCCCGGCCCGGCGGCCACACTGGCGGCAACCAACAAAAGCGCCCCGGCTTGCCACATGGGGCGAGACGGGGCGTCACTTCACTGCTAGCGATTACTTGAGCGAGTCTGCGAACGCCTTACCGAGATTGGCGTTTGAGGCCTGCGCCCCCGCCCAGAACGGCACAGCCACCCGCGCGAAGTCCTTCTGGCTGTCCCAGACTTCCTTGAAGAACTCGTTCTCCTCAGCGTTCGCCTCCAGGGAAGCCCGGGCTGCGTCCATGTACTCTTTGAAATAGTCAGCCGGGGTGTCATGTAGGATCACGCCGTCTTCGTTGACGAGCTTGTCGAGCGCCTTGCCGTTTTCCAGGATACGATAGGACATGGCCTTGGACAGCGAAGCGTTGGCGGCCACTTCCAGCGCCTTCTTTTGGGTGTTGGTTAGCGAGTTGTAGACATCACGGTTGATGTAAAGGTCCGCGTTCACCACCACCTGATGCAGACCCTGCAAGTAGTAGTGCTTCAACACCTTTTGGAAGCCGAACACCGAATCAGGCTTCGGGCAGCACCATTCTGCCGCATCGATGGTGCCTTTTTCGAGGGCCGGCAAAATATCGCCGCCGCCCATGGCGACGGATGCAACGCCGATGTCCTTATAGGTCTGGCCCGGGATACCCGGCGGTGTGCGGAAGCGATATTTGCGGAAGTCGTCCATGGACGCGATCGGCTCTTTGAACCAGCCGAGGGCTTCCGGCCCCACGGGCTGCAGCATGAAACCTTTAACGTTGACGCCCATCTCGTCCCAGAGGCGATCATAAAGTTCCTTGCCGCCGCCGTACTGGAACCAGGACAGGAATGCGATGTTGTCGATGCCAACACCCGCACCGGCGACAGGGGACCCGAAGAGCATGGCCGCCGGGTGCTTGCCTGACCAGTAGTGCGTCCAGGCAAAGCCGCCCTCGATGAGGCCGGCGTCCACTGCATCGAGCGTCTCTTGAACGCCCACCACGGCCCCAGCCGGCAGCACTTCGATGACCACTTCGCCGTCGGTCAGCTCACTGACATCGTTGGCAAAGTCTTTCAGCATTACGATCTCATCGGCGCTGCTCGGAATGACCGACTGAACGCGGATGACCGTTGCCGCGTCCGCCGGATCAGGTACGGCGAGCGCGGTGATGGCGAGCGCCGCCGCGGCGGCGCAAGATGTGAAGTGATTGAGCATATTTGCCCTCCCTAGGATGTTGTTCGAGCCTTCATTTTATTTTGCTGTCGTGCTCGTCGAACCGAAGGCACAAGTCAGAGCACGTCTCTTCCCGGCCCGCAACCAAACGGCCGACCAGAAGTCCAGTGTTACGCGCGCGCATCCTCCAAAATCATATCCGAGGCCTTTTCTCCTATCATGATCGCTGGGGCGTTCGTGTTGCCGGAAACGATCGAAGGCATTATGGAACAATCTGCTATACGCAACCTTTCAACGCCGCGAACCCTGAGGCGCGGATCGACCACCGCATCCTCATCGCTGCCCATTCGGCACGTTCCTGTGGGGTGGTAGATCGTGGTTGCGGTGTTGCGCGCCCATTCCAGCAACCCATCAAAGTCCTCATCGTCGATGTGTTCCCCGGGCGCATGCTCCTCGATGATCAGGCCTTCCATGGCGTCCTGCCGGCAAATTCTGCGGGCGACGCGAATTCCGTCAACGATGGTGGCCTGATCGAGGTAAGTGGCGAGATAGTTGGGTGTGATGGCCGGATGCTCGGTGGGATCGTTGGATTTGAGCCGAATTTCCCCGCGGCTTTCTGGCCGCAGCTGAAGCACGGAGGCGGTGAAGGCGTCGAACGTGTCTGTTCCCGTGGTTGGGTTCTCTGCGCTAAAAGGCTGAATATGAAACTGAATGTCGGGGCTCGCGAGCTCCGGCCGCGTCTTAATGTAGCCGGTCCCGAGACTGGCGGCCATGGTCATGGGGCCGGTGCGATTGAGGGCGTACTGGGCACCGATCTTCACAATGTTGAGCAGGCCGCGTGTGCGTGTGTTGATGGTGGGGACGCGACATTTATAGACGGGGCGGGCCTGCAGATGGTCCTGCAGGTTGGCGCCCACATGCTTTCGGTCAACGATGGGTGATATGGTGTGGCTGCGAAGGTGGTCGCCCGGTCCAATACCGGACAGCATCATAAGTTGCGCCGAACCGATGGATCCCGCTGAGAGGATAACGTCCCTGCGGGCCCGCACAAGCGCTCGCTGGCCCCGATGGGTCCCTTCAACGCCCACCGCCCGGTGACCCTCCAGCACCACCCGGTGAGACAAAAAGTTGGTCAGCACGGTCAAATTTTCCCGCTGCCGGATCGGCGCGAGATAGGCCTTTGCAGACGAGCACCGCAGGCCCTTGTGCGCGGTGAGCTGAAAGTAGCCAACGCCGTCCTGGGTTTCGCCGTTGTAGTCATCGTTGAAGGGGAAGCCCGCCTGCTGGGCCGCTTCGACCCACGCATCGACGATCTCCCAGGAATTGCGCGATTTGGTAACCGACAGCGGACCACCGCCGCCGCGCAGCTCGGATTCGCCACCCTCCCAGGTCTCGGCGCGCTTAAAAAAGGGAAGGACATCGTCCCAGGACCAGCCGACGTTCCCAAGCTGCCGCCAGCCGTCATAGTCTTGCTGTTGGCCACGCACGTAGAGCAGTCCGTTGATGGAGCTGGAGCCGCCCAAGGTTTTGCCGCGCGGCCAGTTGATGGCCCGGCCGTTGAGGCCGCTGTCCCCCTCGGTGCGGTACATCCAGTTCAGCGACGGTTCCTTGATCGTCTTAAAATACCCCACGGGGATGTGGATCCATGGGGATCGGTCAACGCCGCCGGCCTCCAACAGCGCGACAGAATAGCGCGGGTTAGCGGAAAGGCGGTTGGCAAGGGCGCAACCTGCAGAGCCGGCACCGACAACGACGAAGTCAAATTCCACAGGCACCAGTTCCAAACATTACAAAAAATGAGACCAGAAGTCTCCATTATAGGAACTTATGCTTGATTGAGCCGTGCTGGCAAGATCCACCGCGACCGACGATACAGGCCCAAGACGCTGCGAAACCGCATGACCGCGTGCAGCTGAAACTAAGCCGTTGGCCCTGCGACAAGATGGTCATTGGTCACCCCGCTCGCGATCCGGCGACGCCACCCGCGATCAGCCGACGCCACCCAGGCTGAGGACGTTCCGCCACTTTGCCGGTTGATGTTTGGCGCATTGCGGGAGTGGCGCAACATCACCCTTTCCACAAACAGCTAGCCCGTTTCGGCATTCGCGTAGAGGTTTGCCGTGGACGGCGAAGAAACGGGAGATTTTAGAACCCACCACGCGATCGTGGGATCGCCCGATGCACGCGTAAATCTATGACTTTCCGTGCGGTTCGAGGCGCGACAGGATTCCATGTTGCCGAAACGCGCTCTAGGCTCTCCCGGAGGCGCCGACGCTACGGATTGCGGCCCGTGCGGCGGCTTCAATGGGCGCCTGGGTCAGGTTGAGAATTTCGATGCGGTCGAAGCGCTGAGCATCCGTGTCGATAGCTGTGCGAAGGGCGGCACCGAATGCCATGCGCAGCTCCGTTCCGATATTAAATTTACAAACCTGTGAGTTCTTGGCGAGCTCCATGCGTTGGTCGAAGGGAACGCCGGAGCCACCGTGGATCACCAAAGCAACATCCGTCACCGCTTCGATTGCCGCGAGGCGGTCGATGTCCAGACGGGCCGCACGCTCGGTCTGTAGATGGACATTTCCCACCGAAACCGCCACCGCGTCCGCCTGGGTCTGTTCCGCAAACGTCGCCGCTTCGGTCGGATCGGTACCGTCCGACTTGGCGCCGCCCGCATAGCCCACAAACCCGATTTCGCCCTCACAGGAGCTGCCATTGCGGTGGGCGAGTTCGGCGATCTTTGCCGTTCTTTCGATGTTTTCCTGGAGCGGCAACTGCGATCCGTCGAACATGACGGACGTAAACCCTTCCTCCAGCGCCTCCCGGCACTCGGTTTCACTGGTGGCGTGGTCAAGGTGGATTGCCACGGGCACGTCAACGTCCTGCGCCACATGGCGCATCATCTTGGCGAGGACGGGAAGCGGTGTGTGTTTGCGGCAGGCGGGACCGGCTTGCAGGACCACCGGTGCCCGCTCCGCTTCGGCCGCTGCGGCATAGGCGCGGATGTCCTCCCAGCCTTGGCAAACGAGACCCGCGACGGCGTAGCCCTGCGTGCGTGCTGGCTCAAGGATCGCCGCCAAGGTAGAGATGGTCATTTGAACTTGGCGATCATATCCATGATGCCAGGGATCGTCTTGAGTTGCTCTGCGTGGGTTGGCTGAAAGTACTGTTTTAGACTGCGCTGGCTGAGGCCACCGAGGATCGTAAAGTAATACATCTCATAGCCGGGCAAAGCCGCGCACGGATGATAGCCTTTGTCGATGAGGATCGTTGAGCCGTCGGTGACGTGGTAAGCGTCGCCCGGCTCATTGTCGACGCGCTGGAGCATCTGGAGGCCTGAGCCATAGTTCGGCCGAAAGCGGAAATTGTAGGTCTCATCATGGCGTGATTCATCGGGCAGACGGTCGGTGTCATGCTTATGACTGGGAAAGCCAGACCAGCCACCGGCGCCGACGGTGAACAACTCGCTGACCAGCAGTCTTCCCACGCGGTCATGCTGGTTTGCCCCAAGTATATGTTTGATCTTGCGGTGCGTCTTTGTGTCGTCCGAACCGTACTGCACAAGATCTATGTCGCCAGTGCGAACTGCGAAGGGCTCCAAAATCTTGTCGTATTTTGCTCCCGCAATGAAGACTTCGGCATCGTCGCTCTTGCACGTGATCGTGGCGCCCGTATCGGTGGGCACATAAACGCCCTCCGGCTCGCCGTCCCACACGTCGACGCCGCGATTGCCGATGGCCGAAAACGTCTGCCCGCCGGTGGTAACGTCGACTGTTCCGGTGGCCGGGACTACACAGGTTTCATAGTCCTTGATTTGGTAACTAAAGTCCTCGCCGCGCTTCAGCTTAACAATATTAAAGTAATTGAGCGGCACGAGCGGATGGCCCGCATCGACGATCGGCTGGTTTTGGTTATCGTGGGGAGGGATATGCATGGCAGCGGCGTTCCTTACGCAACGATCGGACTTGGGTGTTGGGCGAGAAAGGTGTCGAGCTCGCCAACCGTTGGCATTGCCGGCGCGCAGCCCACCCGAGCCACCACCATGGCCGCCGCCGCCGAGCCACGCAGCACAGCCTCCTCAGTGCTGCGGCCTGCGGCGAGCGCGGCAACGAAAGCACCCATAAAACTGTCCCCGGCGCCCGTCGGCTTCAGTGCCCTGGTGGGATAGACGCCGGTACGCAGCTCGTCGTGACCATCGATGGTGATCGCCCCCTTTTCGCCCATCTTATAGACGGCGATGGCCACACCCCCGGCGATGAGTTCGCGCGCCTTGCCGAGCCCTTTATCGTAGTCGCCCGCCATGAAACCGAACTCCACATCGTTACCCACGATGATGTCGCACTGCGCGCCGGCCTTCGAATAGACGTCCGCTGCAATCTCGGCGGACGGCCAACTATAGGGACGGTAGTCCACATCAAAGATGAGTGGCAGGCCGGCGGCCTTCGCCAGCTCAAAAGCTCGGAAACACGCCGAGCGCGATGGTTCAGCGGCAAGTACGGTTCCAGTGGTGATGAGCGCCGAATACTTTGAGTAGTCGACCATCTCAACATCCGCCATCGACATTTCAAAGTCTGCGGCGCCGTTGCGATAGATAACGGATTGGTGGTTGTCGAGCGTGGTCTCAACCACGGAGAGCGAATTGCGTGCTTCGCCTCCCACAGGAGTTACAAAGGTTCGCTCAACACCGTAGTGGTCGAGTTGGTTGACGCAGAACCGCCCGACCGCATCGTCGGAGACGCGGGTGAGGAGCGCTGCCTTCGCGCCCTGTCGCACCAGCGCAACGCAAATATTTGCCGAAGACCCGCCCAGGGCTGCAAAGAACTGGGTTGCCGTTTCCGTGCGTGCACCGGGAGGGTCGGCATAAAAATCCATCCCAGCACGGCCAATTACGAGAAAGTTCGCGCCGCTTAGCCGCGCCAGGTCCGCCATCTAGACACCGACCCGTTGCTTGCGCCGCGAGGCTTCCCATTCGGTGTGGGCTTTCGAAACCTTTTCGCTCTGCGATACCTGGGGCGTGCCCACCTCCCACCAGGTGTGACCTTCCTCGGTCCAGCCCACATAGGGATCGACTTTCATGACGATGACAGACGTACGATCGCTGGCCTTGGCCCGCTTAAACGCCTCCCCCAG
>JBCCYN010000169.1:0-9312 GCA_039189655.1 Pseudomonadota bacterium
GCCCAGTTTCCTCCCCGGCGATCGCCGCCACCCGTCCTTGCGCGGCGTTGTTCCCAACTCCCCGGATGACATCGTTACCGTTTCCCGCATCAAGAACACCGTCCTCGCCCACGAAGATCCCCGCCACATCGGCGGTGACCACATCCTCGCGGGCGCTGGCTCGTCCGGTGAGGGTGTCGTCGCCGGCGCCAAGAACGACCAAGGCGCCCTCGCTTGAGGTGATCGGGGTGTTGCCGCTGTCGGTGGCGCCGAAGAGGGAGAAATCGTCATCGATCCGAAAGCCCGCGGCTTCGCCACGGCTGGCTCCGCTCAAGGTGGCCACGGCGGTGAGGTTGTCATCGCCGTCTTGGGCGATCGTTTCGCCACCCCAAACGCCATAGGCGGCCGCAAGCTCGCTGCCGTTGGCGACAGCGCGGGCGACCAGCACATCGTTCGCCGCGCCCAGATCGAGTTTGGCGCGCACGGTGGGGTTCGGGATGTCAAAGCTTATGTTGGCGAGCCCGAAGGCGGCAGTGTCTGTCCCAAGACCCGATGCCACCCCGCGCAAGGTCACCGTATCCGCGCCGCCTCCCATGGTCACGGTGCCGGCGACGCTGTTTTCCGTAAGCAGACCGCTTGCGATGGTTTTCGGAGCCTGTTGAGTGTCATTCTCCGGCCCATCGAGGGGCGCTGTGGCCACCGCTATCCCGGTAGCCTTGATCAAATCATTGCCCGTGCCGGCGTCGATGGAGATGCCGCGATCGGAAACTTCGGGGTTGATCCCAGGGTCGCCGCGGGTGTCGAGGCCGTCGGCTATGGTCAGAACGCCGTTGCCCTTTGCAATGGCGGTTGCGGTGACGGTGTCATTTCCGGCGCCCAGTATGATCGTTCCGCGGTTTTCCATCCCGTCGGCAATGGCCTCCTCCTGCTCACCCACCGCATCGGCGGTGTCGATGAATGTTGCCCTTGCTGAGAGCGACAGGAGGTCGTTGCCGTCACCCATGTCGATGAGGCTGCGGGTGTCGAGACCGTTCGCGATCGCCGCATCCCCGCGGGCCAATGACCGGGCGCTGGCGTTGATGGTGTCCATGCCGGCACCGGCGAGGATGCGGGCCCCTTCGTCCAGCTCGCCTCCCACCGGATCTGGGCTCCCCACCGAGCTGCTGTCCAGCCCGTCGGCAATGGCGGTCGCGCCCGATAGGGATCGCACCTTCGTGTGGGCTTCGATGACATCGTCGCCGTTTCCGAGGTCAATCAGACCAATATTTTCAACGCCATCACCGATGACTTCGAGGTCGGCATCGCCGGCACTTGGTCCATCCTGATCGTTGTCGCCGACGGCGGGACCGAAGACGCGCAAGCTCGCGACCCCCTCCAACGTATCGGAGCCGTTTCCGGTCATGACGAGGCTGCCTCGGTCGACGATCAGGCCGTTCGAGGCTGCGAAGATGAGCTCCTCGTCCGCTCGCGCGATGACGGTAGAGCCTCCTTTCAGCAGATCGCCTCCACCTCCAGTGTCGACGTGGCCGGCAAATTGCGGAAGGAAGTCCTCAGGCCCCGGTCCAAAGTCCTCTTCATCCTCCCCTGGCGGTGGCTCACTGTCGTCCTCGTCGGGGTCGAGAAACTCCTGCAAGCCGATGGACAGACCGCGACCTTCGGCCTTGCCGCTGCCGTTCACCGTGGCCGTTCCCGTGAACCGATCGTCGGCGCGCCCCACCGTGCCGGCAGAGACGGTGGCAAGGGCGATCATGAGGCCGTATGCGGCCGCGTCGTCAAAACTGACCTTCGCGTTGGCGACCGTTTCGCCGGTGGTGCGGAAACCGTTGATCGGCCCGCCTTTGCGCTCAACGGTGCCCCGCTGGTTTTGTCCAACATCACCGAAGCCGAGCGCCCCCAGTCCGGCGCCATCGTCGTCCTTGGAGACCTTGAGGCCCAGTGCTTCGACCTCTAAGCGAAATTGTTCTAGCGCACTCTCCAGACTAAAGCCGTTTGACGTGTTGCTCGCCATGTCTTCCCCGTCGCTATATTTCTAGCTTGATGCAACGGGGCGCCATAAATTCATCTATTGTGATGTGAGTATGTTTTAAAATTGATATTTGTAATGAATATACTGGTAAAATTCGATTATGTCACTCTATGGAAGAGTATAAGGCAAGCAGTATCGGAAAGGTATTGAGATGAATACTTTTCGGCAAAAGCGGTCTGCAATGGCGTCGAGAAATGGGCGCGGTGGCCGATGCCTCGACTCGCGTCTCCTCACCTGCGGCGTGGGCGCGGCGGGTGCGTCTTGGCGTCGTCGAAACAGCGGTGCCAGCGGGGCTGCATTCGGTCCTTCAGAGGCAAAATGCGGCAGGTTTTTCGCAATCGTGTTGGTGGCGGCATTCTGCTACGACGGGTCGGGCCATGGTGCCCAAGCACGGCAGCCAGGTATGGGGGGCGGCATCGGCGATGGGACAAGCTCTCTGGCATACCTTCAGATTGCGTGCAGCGCATCCATTGAACACCTGAGATGGCAATCGACGGCGTGACGATGGATCAGCGTATTCGCGAGAGTTTTGCCAAACAGACCCTGCTTGCGACTTTGGGATGCCAGCTGGTCCATATCGGGCGGGGTGAGATCTCCATCGAGCTGCCTGAAAGCGCTGCCGTGCTCCAGCAGCATGGCCGTGTTCACGGTGGGGCCGTGATGACCATGGCCGACACCGCGGCTGGGTATGCGGCAATGTCCGTGGCGCCAGAAACCGCCGAAGTCCTCACCATCGAACTAAAGACAAACTTCTTGCGTGCCGCCGAGGGAACGCTCCGGGCGACAGGGCGGGTGGTGCGTGCAGGGCGCTCGATCATTGTGGCCGAAGCCGATGTCTTTGGATCAATCGACCAGGAGGAAAAGCATGTGGCAAAGACCCTTGCCACGATGGCGGTGGTGGACGAGGTGAAGCGCTAGGAGATGGTGCCCGGCGCCCAGCGCCTGCGGGAGAGCGGTATTTATGCGCAACGATCTTACAAGCTTTGATTTCGGCCTCGGGGAAGACCTCGACCTGTTGCGCGATCAGGTGCGCTCCTTTGCCTCCGACAAAATAGCACCCGTCGCCGAGAAGACCGACGCTGAGAACCTCTTTCCGCGGCACCTTTGGCCGCAGATGGGCGATCTTGGCCTCCACGGGATCACCGTACCCGAAGAGCATGGCGGTGCAGGTCTTGGCTATCTTGCCCACTGCGTTGCCATGGAGGAGGTTTCGCGTGCGTCAGCTTCCGTGGGGCTCAGCTACGGCGCCCACTCCAACCTTTGCGTCAACCAAATCGCCCGCAACGGCAACGACGCTCAGAAGGAGCGCTTCCTGCCAAAGTTGATTTCCGGCGAGCACCTGGGCGCCCTTGCCATGAGCGAACCGGGGTCGGGATCGGATGTGGTGTCCATGCGCACCAGGGCCGAGAAGCTGGGCGACCGCTACGTGTTGAACGGCACGAAATTCTGGATCACCAACGGACCGCAGGCCGATGCCTTGGTGGTCTATGCCAAGACCGATCCGGACGCTGGTCCCCGGGGGATCACGGCCTTCCTGATCGAAAAGGGGATGCCGGGGTTCTCCACCGCCCAAAAACTCGACAAGCTTGGGATGCGGGGCTCCGATACGTGCGAACTGATTTTTGAGGACTGCGAAGTCCCAGAAGAGAACGTGCTCGGGGCGGTGGGGCACGGTGTCAACGTTCTGATGTCAGGGCTCGACTTTGAGCGGGTGGTGCTGGCTGCTGGCCCCCTCGGCATCATGCAGGCCTGCCTTGACCTCGTGTTTCCCTACGTCCACGAGCGAAAGCAGTTCGGCCAGCCCATCGGCACGTTTCAGCTCATGCAAGGCAAGCTAGCGGACATGTACGTGACCATGAATGCGTGCAAATCCTACGTCTATGCCGTGGCGCGGGCGTGCGATCACGGAAGGACCACCCGCGAGGATGCCGCCGGTGCCATCCTTTATGCGGCGGAGAAAGCCACCCAACTGGCGCTCGATGCCATCCAGGCGCTGGGGGGCAACGGCTACATTAACGACTACCCGGCGGGGCGGCTTTTGAGGGACGCTAAGCTCTACGAGATCGGCGCCGGGACGAGCGAGATCCGCCGGATGCTCATCGGCCGGGAGCTTTTTGACAAAACCGCCTGATCGACGGTCACGCAGCGCTCCGACGGGGCGGGATCAGGTACGGCATGGCAAAGCGCCAACGCATAGTCGGCGCTGGGAAAGTGCTTGAGCCAGCTAGCGTCAGGCGCAGTGCGCGGCGTCCGGAGACCAACGATGGATGGTGGTGGTGGCGTTTCTTGAAAGGGTTTCGCGGGTGGCCAGCCACGCGTCCTTCCACGCCCCTGCATCGTTGAGCACCGACTGGGGCGCGCTTTTGCTGCGCGCCACAAAAGACGGGAACATCGGTCTTCCGGTGGGTTCACCGGTCACGTTGTAGCGCAGGTCAAAACTCCACCGCACCCCTTGCGATCGGTTGGCGAGGGAGCCGTGGATCGTCAGCGGATGGAAAAAGACGACGCCACCAGAGCCCACCGGCAAGGGCATTGCGGCGGATTGGTCGAAGAGTTTTGCCGGGATCCCCACCTCGGGCAGTGGGCAGTGGGGAAGCATCTGGCCACGGTGGCTCTTGGGGATGACCTGCAGGCATCCGTTGTCCGCCGTCGCGTCTGTGACCGCGACCCATGTGGTCACCATGCGCGTCGCATCGGCCTCTTCAAGGGTCACCGCGCGATCCTGATGCCAGTCGGTGGCGGTGATATGGGCGCGAATTTCCCCGGCCGCGAGCTCCGTGGCAGGCGGTTTGATGCGCACGTGCTGGATGGGATTGGAGGTGATTTCAGGTCCGATCAAATCTTCCACCACGTCAAGCAGGGCTGGCGCGGTCATGAGATCGAACACTGCCGGCCCAGCATGAAACGGTGTGTCAGCCAGGATTTCGCCAGCGGGCAGAGAGATATCGAGGGGCTGAAAATACTCGAGCCCGGCTGCATAGATGGACGAGATCTGCTCCTGGAAATTGCGCGATGGTGCGTCGGCTTTGAGCGAACCCTCGGCAATATACTTTGCTCGCAGATCGGCAAGGAGCGCCTCATACTCCGCCACAAGCGGCGCGAGAACGCGAGCCTGATCTAGGAGCCCCTCGACGACGAGGTAGCCGTTTTCCTGGAAAAAGTCTTTCTGTTGATCGGTAAGCATGGTTTTGGCGCAGGGGCTGATGTTCATCCGTGCGTCCCAAACTGCGCCTCGCCGGCGGTTAGATCAAGCGCTGGGACCGGAGTTTAAGGTGACGAAACCGTCAGCCGAAGTGTGACTTGAAGACATTGATGGAGCCGTTGAAGCCATCTTCGAAGCTCCCGTTGCCGGGATGGTGGACGCTTTCGAACGACACGACCCCGCCATAGCCATCGGCGCGCAGGGCATCCGCCATGGGCTGAAACAATCGAGCAAGCTGACCCTTCCCCATGGCACGCACTTCCAGGGTGGCGCGGGGCGTGTCCACTTTTACGTCCTTGATGTGAATGTGTCCCAGGTACCCGCCGCGCAACTCTTCGTAGCCGTCCGGGTAAGCAAGTTCGTGACACCAGCAGTTGTTGGCAGGGTCCCACAAAACCTTCAGGACGTCTTTGGCGTTGAGCGTGTCGATGAGTTTTCGCGCCGTCCAGCAGGAGTTCACCATGGTACCGTTTCCGGTCTCGACCACCAGCGTCACCCCCTCGGCCCGGGCAAGATTCACCGCCGGG
Source organism: Pseudomonadota bacterium (assembly GCA_039189655.1). GTDB lineage: Bacteria > Pseudomonadota > Alphaproteobacteria > Rhizobiales > Amorphaceae > Acuticoccus. Next base: position 5,735 of record JBCCYN010000169.1, read on the forward strand.
GCAATGAGTGGGGGCAGAGTGTCCCAAGCGCCCTTAGCGACGTTCCACACCTCCGCGCCGTTGTGGCCAAAGAGGATCTGCTCTTTCTTTGACGTCATGATCCGCACCAGCGGCGAGCCCACCTCTTTGGCCATGGCGATCACCCGCTTGAGGGCGTCCATGTGCCTGGTGTGATCCGGATCGCCCGGACGATTTGCCGTGGTGAGGCCAGCAAAGATATGACGCGAAAGGCACGATACCGGCGTGCCCGCGTCGTCTAGCATCGCTTTAATGTCAGCGATCTCGCCGGGTGTGTGGTCGCCCACTTCTTTTTCGCCGACGAACTGCAACTCGGCATACTGCAACTGGTTCTCGACCAGCACTCTTAGCGCGTGGGATAGGTCGCGGCTGATACCATCGGTGATCACACCAAGCTTCATGGTTTTCTTTGCCTTTCCCCGCGGGTGGGGCGCGCGTCACCGCCGTTCCAGTCCGTGGTGGTCCCAGTGACGCTAAAGCCCAGCCCTTGTGACCATGTTTGGGCGGGGAGCCTCGCATGGGGCGCCCTAGCGATGAAGTTCTGCGCCAATGATTTCTTCGATCACCTTCGTGACGATCCAATTGTCCCCATCGGGATACTTGGTCTTGCCGGCTTGGAAGAGCTGCATGGCAGCGGAGGCCGTGTGCATGGGCACACCGAGCTCACGGGCAAGGTCCAGCGATATGGTGAGGTCCTTGTACATCGTGGCAATGTGGCTGCCGGTGCCGACAAACTTCCGGTCGATAATGTTTTCCAATGCCGTGTCCGCGACGGTGCAGCCGGCGCTGGAGGTGGAGACCACGTTGTGGAGGACCTCGCCCTTCACGCCGGCTTTAGCGGCGAGGGCGGCTGCCTCGAAGGCTCCCGAGAAGATGGAGCCGATGAGCGACTGAAGGCACGCCTTCACGGTCTGGCCCATGCCCGGCTCTGTGCCGACCCGGTGGATCGTCTTTGAAACCGCCTCCATCAAGGGTTTTGCGCTGTCCAGCACGGCATCGGGGGCGGCTGCCATCATCGTGAGCGTGCCGCCCTGAGCTCCGGGAAAACCGCCGCTCACGGGACTATCGACAAGGTGGATGCCGCTCGACGCCATGGCCTTGCCAATGTCGCGCGCTTCGCTGGGGTTGATGGTGGCCGTCAAGATCACGATGCCGCCGGGCGCAAGGTTAGCCACCAGGCCGTCTTCGCCGAGGATCACCGCCTTGGCCTGATCGCCATTCATGACCATGACGAAAACGGCATCTGCCGCACGGGCCACAGCGCCGGCGGTCTCCTCCGGCTGTCCGCCCATGGCTTTGAAGCGGTCGAGCCTCTCTGGCGACAGGTCACAGCCTGCCGTTTCGATCCCGACGGCGAGCAAGTTCTTTGCAAGCCCGCTCCCCATGTCTCCCAAGCCGATCACACCCGCGCGTTTCATGGTCGTTGTCCCAAGTCCTTTGGCGCAATATGGCCGTTCGTGGCTCGCGCGCTTTCCAGGAGCGACCTTAGAGCATCGTCTGCCTTGAGTGAAACGACGATCCACAAGACCATCCCGCAAAAACCTAGGGATAGGCTGCCGATCTGTTTGAACCAGATCCGGCAGCACTCCATCCCTTAATGGGCTCTGGATTGACGGTCTGCTGGTAAAAGGGCGCCGCTGACAGGCCCGCGCGGGGAGGGGCTATCGAGGTCAATCGCTCGAGCCGGTGAGCGTTCTACACCGCCTGTGCGGGCACGATATCGAGGCCAAGCTGCGCGGCGATGCGGTGGTCTTCTCCCACAAGGTCGGCAATGGTCGTTCCATCCAACACGGCCATGAATGCATCAAGGGCCCGCTGCCAAACCCCGTGGAGGCGGCAGTTGGCGATGAGGGGGCAATTGGCTTCGGGGTCTTCAAAGCAGTCTGCAAGGGCAAAGCGCTCTTCTGTGAGGCGCACCACGTTACCGACCGTGATGCCGCTTGCTGGCCGAGCAAGGCGCACACCGCCCGCGCGCCCGCGCACAGTTTCAAGCAACTTGCCTCGGCTCAGGATGGGCAGGATCTTAAAAAGGTGTGTCTCTGAGATGCCGTAGCGCACCGCAATGACGGGAACTTTGCTCAGCCGGTCCGGGTTCGCGGCGCAGTACATCAACAGTCGCAGCGCATGGTTGGTCTGATGCGTAATGCGCACGGTGGAACGCTCCCGATATCGGCAAAGGCTAGAATTGATATAATTAATATCTTTTGGCGGCCGACGCAAATGTTTCACGTTCCACTGCGGCAGCACTTTACGTCGGCGATACCCGGTCGACCCGCTTGCCCGGCCCCTTATGCGTGACTAATCCTTCCGCTGTCGAAAAAGACCCGATTGCGGCTCCAGGGTAGGTGGGACGATGGGCGCAAAGCGAGATCGCCTTGACGGTCAAGAATTGTTGCTGGGTGCCGGGGGGCAGTCCTGGGACTGCTGCGATCCCTCGGGCATGCAAGGGTACATTGATCGATGTTGCGCGCCGGGAAACGATGGCGCCAAGGAACTTTCCGGCGATCAGCAAGCGTCCGGCTGTCAAAACGCCGTTTTCATCGCTATGGACCGTTTTCTCGTCAAACGTGGCGCGGAAGACGTCTTCGAGGCCCATTGGCGAGAGCGTGATGTAGAGGCTGCCAAGGCTACGGGGTTCTTGGAGTTTCGCCTCCTGCGCGGCCCTGAGCACCAGGGGCACACAGTCTATGCCGCCCATACGGTGTGGGCCTCCCACGAGGACTTTTTGGCCTGGACGTCGAGTAGAGCGTTTCGCGATGGGCGTCGAAGCGCTTTGAACATGGAAACCCTTGTCGCTCACGAGCCAGCTTTCGAAGGCTTTGCAACGGTAAAGGCGGTGCTGCCATGATGCGCTTCGGTGCAGCAGTTCTTTTGATGCTTCTTTCCGCTGCCGCGAACGCGGACTACCGTCTGGAATTACAGGGGATAGGGCGCGAAGACTATTATTGCAGTATTAGAGTATCGCTCCACAACGAGAGCGAGGAGAACCTCACCGAAATCAACGGCTACTTCTACTCCTTCGTTGGAGACGAGAATGTGGGGCGCAGCCGTGGCGCGAGCTTTCTAAATGTCCCGGTGGGCGGTTCGGTGGAGGCAGCGTTTCTTACGCCCAATGCACCCTGTGATGAGGTCACGCTTTACCGCTTTGTCGTCGCCAGTTGTCGCTTTGATCTATCGTTCGCAGACCGCGAGCTTTGCGCCAAACGCATTGTGCCGATAACGCCCATCGGCTCTGCGGTTGCACGTTAGCGGTCGTTTCCAAGACGGTTGTTCATGTGGGCGCGACCGCTACTACGCACCGTGCCAAAACTCTCCCGCCTTGGTCCATCGTCCCGCGCAGCGCCTGATGCCTCAAGGGACGCTTCGCTCTTTGCCCTTGACCCATCAGGCGCTGCGCGGGTCAAAAAAAGTGTCGGCTCCGGAAGAACGTCGCTTCTTGATGTCCCACCAAAAGAACGATGGGGCGACGCCATCCGGTACGGCGGGTCGATCAGCCGCCGACGCCCGACGAGCGGCCTTCCAGCCAGGCGCCCCAGCCGGCCTGACAGCGCTCGGCGGCC
>JBCCYN010000170.1:0-9159 GCA_039189655.1 Pseudomonadota bacterium
ATTTTAGAGCTGGTGCTCTTCCGCTCGGTGCCCCGTCGCGACACCAAACCCATCGCCAAGGCGATGATGGCCGCCTTCGGCTCCTTCTCCGGTGCGGTGGCTGCGCCTGCCGCCCGGCTTCGCGAAATTAGCGGCGTGGGCGAACGGGTCATCTCTGACCTGCGGCTCATCAAAGCGGCTGCCGAGCGATTTGCCCATCACGAGCTGGTCGCCCGCCCCACGCTCTCCTCCACCGACGCGGTGGCGCGCTACTACAAGACTGTCCTTCGCGCCGCCGACCGCGAGGAGTTTCACCTGTGTTTTCTCGGCAAGAAGAACCAGTTGCTTGGCACCGAGCGGGCGGGCATCGGCACCGTCGACCACGCGCCCGTTTATCCGCGCGAAGTTTTGACCCGGGCGCTGCACCACAACGCCAGCGCCGTGGTCCTCGTCCACAACCACCCCTCCGGCGATCCGACGCCCTCGCGTGCCGATGTGCTGCTCACGCGGAAAATCGTGGAAGCGCTCGCGCCCGTCTCCATCGCCGTCCACGATCACATCATCATCGCCGGCGACAGCTATCTTTCCCTCCGCGGCGAGGGCTACCTCTGACCGCCGTCGCGGCCCCGCTGGCGGCCGATCACACCACTGGGGTGATGGTGGGCATACCGTCGAAATAGGCGCGAAGGTTGCGCACAACGAGGTCGCCCATGGCCCAGCGGGTCTTGTGGGTGGCCGAACCCTGGTGCGGGGAGAGCACCACGTTGTCGAGTTCGCGCAGCGCTTCGGGCACGTGCGGCTCTTCGGCGAAGACGTCGAGGGCTGCACCGCCGAGCCGGCCGTCCTTCAATGCGTCGATCATCGCCGGCTGGTCGATGGTGGCGCCACGGCCCACATTGACGACCATCCCTTCAGGCCCGAGCGCCTCAATCACCGCGCGGTTGATCAAGCCCTCCGTCGATGCGCCGCCCGGCACGATGGAGATGAGCCAATCCGATGCGGCCGCCATCTCCTCAAGATTGGCGTAGTACTTGTAGGGCTCGTAGATCTGCTCGGTGCGGCCGTGATAGACCACGTTCATCTTAAATGCTTGCGCACGTCGGGCGACTTCTTTGCCGATCCTGCCAAGACCCAAAATGCCGACCGTCTTGCCAGTCAACTCGCCGGTGAGGGTAAAGTTACCGTCCGTTTCCCAGCGCCCGGAACGGACGTACTTGTCGGCCTGGGGGATTTTTCTGCAAAGGGCGATCATCAACCCCATGGTGATCTCGGCCATGGCATCGGTGAGCACGTCCGGCGTGTTGGTCACCGTAATGCCGCGCTTGCGGCAATCCTCGGTGTCGACGGCGTCGTAACCCACCCCAAAGCTGGAGATGATTTTTAGGTTGGGGGTCTTGTTCATGATTTCGGGCGGGCAACCCACGTGGCCGTTGGTGGCAACGCCCTTGATACGCGGCCCAACGGCGCTCAGGAACGCCGCGCGATCGTCGGCCTCGTAGAGCTTGTGGAGCGTAAAAGTCTCCTCCAGCGCCTTCAGTACGCTGGGGAGCATCGGATCCATAATGAGCACATCAACCATAGTTCAGGCCGCCACCACGGTTTGGCGTTGTTCGCCCAGGCCCTCGATGCCCAGGGTCATCACATCGCCGACGTTTAAGTATTGAGGGGGCTTCATTCCCATCGCCACACCTGGCGGGGTGCCCGTGGGGATCACGTCGCCAGGCATCAACGTCATGAAGCGCGAGACGTAGGAAATGATGGTCGGGACGTTGAAGATCAGCGTCGAGGTGGAACCCCGCTGGCGCTTTTCGCCGTTTACGTCCAGCCACATGGAAAGGTTATGGACGTCGGCGATCTCATCTTTGGTCACCAGCCAAGGACCAAGCGGGCCAAACGTGTCGTGGGATTTTCCTTTGGTCCACTGGCCTTCCAGCTTGATCTGGTAGTCGCGCTCCGAGACGTCGTTGAAGAGGGCGAAGCCGGCCACGTAGTCCATCGCCTCGTCTTCGGAGACGTATTTGGCACGCTTTCCGATCACGATGGCGAGTTCCACCTCCCAGTCGAGCGCCTCCGATCCCCGGGGCTTTTCCACGTCATCGTTGGGCCCGCAGATGGCCGTGACCGCCTTGTGGAACATGATGGGTTGGCCCGGCGGCGTCGCACCGGTCTCCGCCGCATGGTCGGAGTAGTTGAGGCCGATGCAAAGGAGTTTTCCCGGCGAACCCACACAGGGGCCAATGCGCGAGGGTGTGTCCACCACCGGCAGGGCGTCGATGTTGGTGCTGAGCAAGTTGTCCAAAACCTCAGGCGAAATGGTCGCCGAGGAAATGTCGGCCACCACTTCGGAGAGATCCCGGATCGAACCGTCCGGATGAACGCAGCCCGGTTTTTCGAGCCCCGGCGGGCCGTAGCGCAACAGTTTCAAATGGTTCTCCTATGGTCTGGTCAGGCCGCGGTCCAACCGCCGTCGATCAAGAATTCCTGGCCGGTGATGAAGGCCGATTCATCCGACGCCAAGTAAACCGCAAGGTGTGCGATCTCCGCCGCCGAGGCCATGCGGCCCATGGGCTGGCGGGCAATGAAGGCTTTTATTGCCGCCTCATAGTCGCCGGTGGCCCGCATCCTGTCGTGGAGCGAGGGGCTGTCCACCGTGCCGGGGCAAATGGCGTTGCAGCGGATGTTTTGTTTCATGAAGTCCACGGCCACCGCCTTGGTAAGGCCGAGCACCGCAGCCTTGGATGTGCCGTAGACGCATCTGTTGGGAACGCCGATCACCGAAGACGCGGCGGAGGAGACGTTGACGATCACACCGCCGCCGCGCTCGATCATTCCGGGCACGGCCGCGCGGATCGCACGAAACATGGGCCGAACATTGAGCTCCATGGCAAAGTCGAATTCCTCGTCGGTGGCGTCGAGGATGGTGCCGTTGTGGACGATGCCGGCGCAGTTGAAGAGGATGTCCGGTTTTACACGGGCGATGGCCGCTTCAAGATCAGCGCGGTCGAGGACATCGAGCCTGAAGGCTTCCACACCCGCCGGGAGACCTTCCAGACCCGCTTCGTTGATATCGCTGGCAAAAACGTTCGCGCCTTCCCGGGCAAATGCTTCCACGGTGGCGCGGCCGATCCCCTGGGCGGACGCTGTGCAGAGCGCCCGCTTTCCCTCAAGGCGCATCTATTTGTCCTCAAACAGTGAAGAAAAGAAATCGACCATGTGGGCGACGTACCGGTCGCTGTTCCCGGTCGCAACGGCTATCCCCAGCGCTTGCTTTGTGGCCGGCGACATGACCGAGGGAACACCGAGCCCATCGGCCATGGCGCCATAGTAGCTCACATCCTTGCGCCCGTTGGCGATGGAAAAGGCGAGCATTTCCGGATTTCCGTCGATGGCGTAGGCCTTTACAAAATCCATCATGCCCGAGCGCAGCGGCCCCGCCGCCATCACATCGTAAAGGGTCTGGCGCGATAGGCCCGCTTTGTCGGCCATGGCGAACGCCTCCGACATGGCGCAAGCCGTCGTCATGCCAAAAAAATTATTGATGAGTTTTAGCGTGTGACCCGCGCCCAGCGCGCCCACATGAAAGACGTTTTCGCCAAGGTCATTGAAGACTGGCTCGGCGCGGGAAAAGTCTTCCGCCGCGCCGGCGGCCATGATGTTGAGCTTGCCGTCCACCGCATGGGATGGAGTACGTCCCAGCGGTGCGTCCATATAGCGTCCGCCAGCTTTTTCGACGGCCGCACCGATGGCAATGGTGGAGCCCGGCAAAGAGGTGCCGAAATCGATCACCACGGCGCCCGGCTTGAGACCGGCAATCACACCATCTTCGCCGTAGACGCGGCTTTCCACCGAAGCGGATGTATCCATGCACAAGAGTACGAAATCGCTCGCCGCGGCGAGTTCGCGGGCGGTCTTCGCCTCCGTCGCCCCGCGCCCCAGGGCGGCATCCACCCCCTTGCGGCTGCGGTTGGCGATAACCGTCAGCGGGTAGCCGAGCCCCTGCAGCCGCTCCACCATTGCCGAACCCATAAGGCCGAGGCCGATGAATCCGATGGCAGGGCGATTGCTGTCAGTCATCGAATATTCCTTCGCTGAGCAGGTGGATGGGCGGCGCCGGGACGGTGATGCGGCGGGTGGGGTCGCGGGCGATCGACCGCGACCCATGGGTAAATCACCCGTGCCCGATGCACAATTGCCCCGGCGCGGGTTACGGCGCCGGGATGAGACTGGAAAAATCCACCATCACATGCTCGGCGTAGGGCGCATGGCCCGTAAGACGCCCGTAGTAGGCTGCCAGGGCCGGTAGGTCCGGCCGCTCGATTTCCATCTCGTAGTAGCGGTAAAGGATATGGCCAAGGACGATGTCGGCGATGGTGCGGGTGGGCCCTGCGAGGTGCTCGCTCTGGGAAAGTCGTTTCTCGGCCACCGCCAGTCCCGCATTGGCGGCATTGAGGTGGGACGCGATGAGGGCAGCGTCGCGGTCCGCGGGCCGGGTCCGCACCAGGGCCCAAAAGAGTTGGACGGTGGGAAAAACCACAGCGTGATGGGCCCAGTCCGCCCACATTTCAGCGTCCGCCTCGGCCTGGCCGCCGGCCGGCCACAGGCGCCGCTGTGGGTCGTGGCGGGCGAGGTGACGCGTGATGGCGTTCGATTCCCACATGACGATCCCGCCGGGCATTTCCACCGTAGGGATGCGTCCGTGGGGGTTCATGGCCCGGTATTGGACCGTATCGAGACCGCCGAATGCGCCGCCCACGTCGATCCGCTCCACCGGCTCGCCCAACTCTGCGAGCACCCACATGACTTTCTGGACGTTGGACGATGTGGCCCGCCCCCAAACCCGAAACATGGATCTCTCCCTTTTCCCGAGGGGTTCAACTCTTCTGCGCGCCACCTAATGGAGCGACGCGGGCCGTTGGGCAATCCTTCCTCGCGCAGGGGAGGGCGACGTTGGGGACGTAGCAGTGGCGGTCGCAATGTGAAAAGCTCGCCGATGCTGGCCGCAACGACCGAAACGAGGCAACCCTGGCGCGCACCCCACCGCTTACGCTGATCGGATCGGCCGCTGGCTCACCCATCCAGCGCCTGCGGCTTGCCTCAGGTCTGATCTTGTTCGCCTTTGTCCTCAGCCACTACATCAACCATGCCTTTGGGCTCGTGAGCCTCGATGCCATGGAAGCGGCGGCAAAAATCCGTCACATGATTTGGAAGTCGCCTGTGGGTGTCTTCCTTCTCTATGGCTCGCTCCTCGTTCACGTGGCCCTCGCCCTTTGGAAGACGGCCCGACGGCGCAGCTTCCGCATGCCGGCGACCGAAGCGCTGCAGCTCGTACTTGGTCTTGCCATCCCCATTCTTCTGGTGGACCACATCGTGGGCACACGCGGCCTCGACAGTGCCTTCGACATCGACGATTCCTACGGCCAGGTCCTGACGCTCATCTGGCCTGGTTACGCGGTGAACCAGACGGCCCTCCTCTTCATCGTGTGGGTACACGCGATCATTGGCCTCCACTTCTGGCTCAGCCCCAAACGGATCTACCCGCGCATAAAGGTTGCGCTGTTTGCCGCCGCCATCCTCATTCCAGCCCTTGCTTCGGTGGGCTGGATCGAGGCCGCGCGGCGGCTTGATCTCACCGGTGGCTTTCAGTCGGCACTGACGTCAGAGGCGGTGGCGTGGGCAACGCCGGTTATCGCGATCACAAAGTGGTCACTCCTTGCTTTGATTGCGTTGTCGTTGGGTGTGGGGTTGGCAGGCGCCTTCGGCCTTTTTGAGCGCGGCCGGTTCGCCGTCACCTATCCGGGGGGACGCCAGGTGCGCGCGCGGCCGGGCCAGACGCTGCTGGAGGTGAGCCGGGAAAACGGCGTTCCGCACACCGCGGTTTGCGGCGGGCGGGCGCGGTGCTCCACGTGCCGCACCCGCATCATTGACGGTGCGGACCGGCTCCCGCCACCCAACGCCGCGGAGGTGGCGGTGTTGAAGCGGATCGGCGCGGCTGAGGATGTGCGCCTTGCCTGCCAGCTTCGCCCACGCGGCAACTTGAGCGTTCAGCCGCTCCTGCCGGCACGGGACGCCCTCACCGCCACCAGCGGCGATAGCTACCGTTGGGGGGTGGAGCGAACCATCGCAATCCTTTTCGTGGACATGCGCGGCTTCACGTCCCTCTCCGAGCGCCGGCTGGCCTTTGACGTGGTCTTCATCCTCAACCAGTACCTCGCCGCCATGAGCGCGCAGGTGCGCAAGAACGGGGGCATCGTCGACAAGTACATCGGCGACTCCGTCATGGCGCTTTACGGCATCGCCACCAACCCGGAGCGTGCGGCTCGTCAGGCCATCCTCACCGCTGCCGACATGATCGACGCCACCAAAGACCTCAACACCCAGCTCGATGCAGAACTCTCCGAAACGGTGAGGATCGGCGTCGGCATTCACGCCGGCCCATCGATCCTAGGGCGGATTGGGACCCAAACTTCCGATGGGCTCACCGCCCTGGGCGATACTGTGAACACCGCCAGCCGCCTTGAAAGCGCCACCAAAGAGTTGGGTGCGACGGTGGTTCTTTCGGCCGATCTTGCGCGCCTTGCGGGGGTCGACACGTCCCTGTGGCGCACCGAGGAGATCACCGTGCGCGGCCGTGTGGGGACCCTCACGGTCCATGGGTTGAGCGATGCAGCGCAGATCCGGAGCGGCCTTAAGGCTCAATCCGATCAAGAGTTCGGCGCGGCCCAGAAAATCGTCGAGGCCGCTGGACGCTAAAGCGCGGTCCAGCGGCCCGAAATCAAGTCGCGCCTCGAACCGCGCGTAAAATCAGGAACCTAGAGCACGTCATGGGACCCGATGATGGCGCGGCGTGCTCCAGCCGGCCCGGGTGCCGGTCAAAGCTCCGACATACCGCCGTCCACGATGTATTCTGAGCCGGTCACATAGCTGGCGTCAGATGAGAGCAGAAATGCTGCGACGTTGGCGACTTCCTCGGGTGTGCCGAAGCGGGCAAGGGGAACTTGGGAGCTGATGTAGGCGCCCATCTCTTCTTGCGCGGCCCCGTCGAGTCCCATGCGGTCGAAGAAACCGGTGCCGATCGGTCCCGGCGCGATGGCGTTCACCCGGATGTTGCGGGGGGCGAACTCTCTGGCAAGGCCGCGCACCAGCGTTCGCACTGCGCCTTTGGCAGAACTGTAGATCGTCGCCTGCGGTAAGCCCATCAGGTGCCCGATGGATCCCGTGACGAGGATCGCCCCGCCATCGACGATGAGCGGGCCCAGGGCCTTTGCTTCCAACAATGGGCCTTTGACGAGGACATTGAAGTGAGCGTCGAACTCGTCCGATGTCACGTCGGCAAGAGCGTGAAACCGCCCGAACCCGGCGTTCAGAAACGCAGCGTCGAGGGTGCCAACGTGGGATTTTACCGCATCGGCCAGTGCATCGGCCGCCGCTGGGTCCCCCGCATCGTTGACGAGCAGCGTCGCCCCTTCAAGCTCCTTGCGCGCCGCCTCAAGGCTTTCCGGCCGGCTGCCGGTTGCGATCACATGCTTCGCGCCGCGAGCCAGGACATGCTTTGCCGTTGCAAGTCCGATCCCCGACGTACCCCCGGTGACGAGCACCGATTTACCGCTGAAATCCACCATGTCTGCGAACCTCGGTTGAATGTGTGCCATAGCACATAGTCGCTGATCGCGCCGAGTGAAGGCTTTGCCGTGCGGTTTTTTGGGCTACTCGGCGGCGGGGGCGAAGCCCTTCTTCGCGGCCGCCTTCTGCACCTCGTAGATGGACCGGTTTGCGGCGGGCTGGGGCTGGGGGACCCGAACGGGGACCTCGGTTAGACGTGGTTCCTTGGTGGGCGCGCCGCAAAGCATCCTTTGGTCATAGTCTTCCAAAGACGGTGCGGTGGTCATGGAACCGAGGATCGGGAAGGCGTCGGCTGCCATCATCTCATAGAAGATGACGCCCCTGTCGCGGGGGGAACGGTTAGGCGCAGAGCCATGGACGATGCGCGCATGATGGATCGAAATGGAACCCGCCGGCGCCTTTAGCGAGACCGCATCCTCCAGCCGCAAACCGCAGGCTTCAAGGTCCATCGTTCCGGCAAAGACGCCGTTGTGGTGGTGATCGAAGATCGGGCCACGGTGGCTTCCCGGAAACACGAGCAGGGGCCCGTTTTCTTCGTCCACATCATCGAGCATCACACCCACAGCCAAGAGATCGTCGTTGGTGTGCGGGTAGAAGGCAAAATCCTGGTGGAAGTCGACCATCGCCCCATAGCGAGCAGACTTTACGTTCAGCTTTGAGGTGTGAAGGCGCAGGTTCGGCCCCACCAGATCGCGCACCGGAGCAAGGATCAGATCAGACACCATGAGATCTGCCATGACTTTGCTTTGGGTGTGCGGGAGCTTTACCCGCCGCACCCGCGGATCGCCGGGTGTGTGGCTGTCTTCAAGGTCGAGCCTGTCGTTGCTTTCGCTAAGGCCGCGCGCCTCATCATGGAAGCGGGCAAGCTCCGCCTTGCAGGCGACGATGATGTCGGCCGGCAGGCGGCGCTCCATGACGATATAGCCGTCGCGCTCGTAACGGGCGACGTCTTCGGCACTGAGTGCCTCGAGCGGTTGCGAACTCCGCGCCGGCATAACTTCCTCCCTGGCGTTATTTTGTGAAGCGAATGATAGCACCATTCGCCGCACCGCTCAGGGTGGAGAGTTTTAGGTGTGACCTAGCCGCTAAATCCCTGGCGCGATGCGTTCGCTTGGGCGTCGGCCTTGGAGACAAACCCCGACGGGGACGCGCCGACGATCTTGCCGTTGGATGCGGTACGCCGCCAGCGCCATTTGCCGGCCTTGTCGGCATAAAACTCCCACGTGTCTTTGGCGTTCTTACCGCGCTTTGCGTTCTTCTCGCAGTCGTCTTTTCCCGTGTAGCCTTCGCACGACGCGCCGACCACTTTCCCTTCCGGGTCCACCAACCGCCAACGCCACTCGCCGCGTTTGTCTTGGTAGACTTCGGTAGAGTCTTTCTTCGATTTGGAAGATTTCGCGGGCTTTGCCGCTGCTTTCGCCTTTGTCGCTGCCTTTGCCGCCATATCGGGTCGCCTCCGGAATTCAAGCGCATTGCCAGAATGGAAGAGACCGCGTGCGTAGTTCAAGCGATTTTTACAGTGAAGGCGAAGCAACGAGCGGCTCCCGCCAAGTGGCTGGC
>JBCCYN010000171.1:0-9131 GCA_039189655.1 Pseudomonadota bacterium
CGCAATCAACGGGATGCTGTCCTCCCTCGACCCCCATTCGAGCTATCTTCCACCTGACGACTACCGCGACATGCAGGTGCAAACCCGCGGCGAATTCGGTGGCCTCGGCATCGAAGTCACCATGGAGGGTGACTACATCAAGGTCATCACCCCCATCGACAAGACCCCGGCCTTTGACGCGGGCGTGCTGGCTGGCGATCTGATCACTCACCTTGATGGGGAGGAAGTCGCCGGGCTGACGCTGTCGGAGGCCGTCGACAAAATGCGCGGGCCGGTGAACACGGACATCGTCATCACCGTGCGGCGCGAGGGGGCTGACAAGCCCATCGACATCACCATCACGCGCGACATTGTGCGCATTCGGTCAGTCCGTTGGAACAAGGAAGGCGACGACGTGGGTTACATCCGCGTCACTGCGTTCAACGAGCGCACCTCCAGCGGCGTGCAGCGCGCCATCGACGAGTTGACCAAGGATATCGGCGAAACCGAACTGAAGGGCTTTGTGCTCGATCTTCGCAACAACCCGGGCGGTTTGCTGCAGCAGGCAGTGGGCGTCTCCGATGCGTTCCTGGAGCGCGGCGAGATTGTCTCCACCAGGGGCCGCGACGACGATGAAACGCGCCGGTACAGCGCCGATCCGGGCGATGAGACCGATGGGAAGCCCATCATCGTTTTGATCAACGGTGGTTCGGCGTCGGCGTCGGAGATCGTGGCCGGCGCACTGCAAGATCATCGCCGGGCGACGGTGATCGGCTCGCATTCCTTTGGCAAAGGATCGGTCCAGACGATCATCCCCATGGGGGCGAACGGGGCGATCAGGCTGACCACCGCGCGTTACTACACCCCGTCCGGCCGTTCCATCCAAGCCAAAGGCATCGCACCGGATCTGGAAGTGATGCAGGAGCTGCCAGACGAGCTGAAGGGCGTTTTCAGGGCGCGGGGCGAGGCGTCGCTGCGTGGGCACCTGGAGGCTGAAGGCGGCGACGAGGAGCGCAACGGGTCGTTCGCCTATATCCCGCCGGAGAGTAAGGACGACTCCCAACTCCAGTATGCTCTGGAGTTGCTGCGCGGCATCAAAGTGAACAAGGTTTTTCCGCCCAACCCTGAGCAAGGCGTTCCGAACTAACGTAAGACGCGCGAAGGCTCGCCAGCACCCCGCCGGTGCCGGCCCGGCACAGGCCGGGCCGGACGTTCGTTTCGTGAGTGGACCTTGGGCCAATCGGGCAGTTTGGCCACGGGGAGCGTCTTCCAGCACCCTCGAATCAGCTCACCGTCACCCACAACGCGGGAAAACGGAAGATCAGTGCCGTTGCCGTGATCTCGGCGGCGCGGTGCATGACATCCGCTCGCCCCATCGGAACCAAACGGGGGCAACGCCCCGCGGTGGGTGGCCGCCGGTACTTTGGCGCGAGCGCCATGCTCGTGTCCGCCCCATCCCAAGGGTTTGCGGCCCAACTGCAACGCCGCGTCATTCAACACCCCCCAAAGGGTTCTTAACGCTGGCTTTCGCGGTTGGTTGTCTTGCCGCCGGACGCGGAGCACGACATTGGTTCGCTTTGCCGAATTGGCGGTGGGCGCGGTTCGCCATGACCTTTTTGGCGATGCGAACGCTTCTCGGCGACAACGAAATGCGAGGATAGGCGATGCGGGTGGTTTTGGCGGGAGCGCTCAACGGCGCGTTCGCGGTGGCGGCGGGGGCGTTCGGCGCGCACTTGTTGTCCGGCCGCGTGGTGCTGGCGGATGCGGAAATGTTTGGCACGGCGGTCGAATACCAGGCCGTGCACGCGGTGGTTCTCGTCGCCATGGGCGCCTTGCGCGGCCACGTGATGGACGGCCTGCTGAGCGCTGCCGGATGGGCTATGGCTCTAGGGGTCGTGATTTTCGCGTTCTCGCTCTACGCCCTTGCCCTTGGCGGCCCTTCAAGCATCGGAGTTGCCACTCCCGTCGGTGCGGGCCTTCTCATCATCGGCTGGCTCCTTCTTGCCGTTGCCGCAGCCCGGCGCGTTTCGAGGTAGGTGCCGCTCGAGGCCGCTTTCCAGCCAAGCTCGATCAGTTTCGTGTCAAGGAAATCTCCATAAAACAGAAGGTTAGAGCATCCGTCGGGAGTTCATTCTCGCAACAAATGCTCACAACCGTTCCCACCTGACTGGAACCCGGTCAGGTGGGGAATGTGGCCCGCTCCATAGATCGATTAGCAATGGGCCTGAGCCAGCTTCGTGCAGCTGGCTCAGTATTGTTTTGGCGAATCGTTTGAATGTTTCGGTCGATGGAGCGCGTTTCCGCAACATTGAATCACGCTTCGGCTCGAAATATTAGGTTATACAAAAACTTAGAGTAGGCCATGCGATCGGATGATCGTGTGATCTGCTCAAACAGCGCGTTCGAGGCGTCTGTCTTCGGAGAGCGGCTCAACAGGGGCGGGCGTCCCGCACCGGCGCGATATTTGTTTCCTGCGGTCCCGCGAGGGCGAGAGCCGGTCGCGCTGTACCGCAGGGTGGGCCGCGCCTGTGGCGAACAACGGCACAGAAACACCGGGCGCCCACAGCATCACTTGACCACCAAGCTACGCATGATGGGCCGAAGGCCAGTAGCGCCGCCAACCACCCGATAGCCCAGCAAAAGCCGCTGTCGCGCTGTGGGAAAATGGTGCCGCAGGGGAGGATTGAACTCCCGACCTCACCCTTCATACCACTTCGGCTTTCGCCGCCGCGCTGTCCACCTTCGCGGGGACAGGCGCGTTCGTGGTCTGGACTATCCCTTCACCCGCCTCGGTCCGATGGCACGAGGGGAGGGCGCCGCCCGTCTAGTCTCTACACCGTCCCGCAACGCGGGCTTGGCTCGGGATCGGCAGCAGCGCAGCGTTCCCCGAATTTGAGCGGTGTTCACCGCGCGGTTTCCCGCACGGGAGGCAAAAAGTTACCAAGGGTGCGCTCTACCACTGAGCTACTGCGGCAACGGGTGCTGACTATCAGGTCGCGTTGCGCCAGTCCAGCGGTCGCAATGCCGACTGGGCCTGTGTCAGACGTCCTATGTTGCTGAAACCGCACCAAAACTAAGTTGCGAGTTTTAAATTTTGTCTAAAGCCAACATTCCCACGCAGACATTACAATCCAGCAAAATAAGCGTGAATTTACATATAATTGCTGAAAAATGTTTCATGCAATCCTGAATAGCGTTATAAGCTCCCTAAAGGCGATCCTTTGCCGGCGACGGAGCAGGAGGTGTCCACGTCAAGCACACCATGCCCATGGGGATAGTGTGTGGAAAGGCAACTTCTATTCGCGGAGATTGAATATAACTTATTCGCATATCATATTAATGAATAAGGATATTTGACGTTCGCGACGTTTGGCTGGATAAGGGATCTAAGATTTCGATAGGCAGAGGTTTCGACCCGCAGTGTGTTGATGTCTAGTTGAAGACCGAAGTGATGGGATGGATCTTGCCCTACTACCCAAGGTAGGATATGGGGATAGGTCAGCGGTGCAGCGTGGGATTTTGATCACAAGCCGCTGGGCTCGGATTGCTCCGGTGGTCGATGGACGCAGCGTATTGCAGTTCAAGGAGACAGGTTTGTCGATCGAAGGGCGTTGGCTCGGACCGGGGACTCCGGTTCGGAGCGTGTGTCGGAATTGCGGTGTGCAAAATGAAAATGACGACCGGGCAATCAACGGTGGATGACGGACGGACAACCCCGCCTAATCAGCGGTCTGCGAACTCGGTCGATAGCCATGTGGGCTCGCGGGTCCGGCTTCGCCGCCTAGAGTTAGGCCTCAGCCAGGAAAAACTCGCCGATCAGCTGGGGATCACCTTCCAGCAAGTGCAGAAATATGAGCGCGGCACCAACCGTATCGGTGCCAGCAGGCTGCACCAGATCGCCATCGTTCTCCAGGCGCCCATCACGTATTTCTTCGAAGGTGCGGCGGACACCCAGTCCCCCATGAACCGGGAGACCACGCCGCTGTCGCGGGCGTTGAACGATCCGGCCACCGTGCGACTGGTTCGGGCCTTTGCAAGCATCAATGACGCGCAGCTCAAGCAAAAGGCTGTGGGCATCATTGAGGCCATTGCCGATACCTCATCGGTTAGCGCCACGGACGAGGTGGGCTGAGCCAACACCGACCCCCGGCTTGAGGGTGTGGGGTGGCCCTTCGGGCGCGCCGCGCCTGATAACCTGGCGACAGGTTTTCGCGACTGCATAGCTCTGGGGCAGATTGGGCCTAACCACGCATTGGGCCGTACTTGAAGGGTCGTTTCCGTCCGGTGGGCGGCGGGCCTTCTGGTCCAAATGCGACAGAATCCTGAAGTAAGCCTTCGCCGAACGGAATCGCGTTTCTATAGAAGCAGGCCGAAGTTTTTGAAAAGACAGCGGATATGTGCGTGCGGGGCGAACCCCCATTGCCGCCATAAACCCTAGCGCCCGTTAACCCAACCTGCTAAGCCGCCCAGGCTGCACGTATGCGCACCACATAACCTCAGGACGTCGACCTCATTGCGAGGGGAGTGCGGCCGCCAAAGCGCGCCGACCCCACAGCGGGCAGGTGTACCGGAGGACGGTGCATGGGGGCCCTTAATGACGACGCGCACCGAAACGGATTCCTTCGGTCCACTGGACGTGCCGAGCGAACACTACTGGGGTGCGCAAACCGCACGCAGCCTGATAAATTTTAAGATCGGCACCGACACCATGGCACCCGCGATGATTCGCGCCCTCGGCGTCGTCAAGCGCGGTGCTGCCCTCGCCAACAAAGAGCTGGGCAACCTCGACGATCAAATTGCCAACGCCATCGCCGGCGCCGCGCAGGAGGTGATCGAGGGCAAGCGCGACGCGGAATTTCCCCTGGTGGTCTACCAGACCGGCTCGGGCACCCAGTCCAACATGAACGCCAACGAGGTCATCGCGAACCTCGCCATCGAGGCCCTCGGCGGCGTGGTGGGTTCCAAAGACCCCGTCCATCCCAACGACCACGTGAACCGATCCCAGTCCTCCAACGACACTTTCCCCACGGCGATGCACGTCGCGGCTGCCGAAGAAGTGCACCATCGTCTGCTTCCGGCGCTCAGCCACCTGCGAGAGGGGCTGCAGGCGAAAGCAAGCAGTTTTGCAGGAATCATCAAGATCGGCCGCACCCACACCCAGGACGCGACGCCTTTGACGTTGGAGCAGGAGTTTTCCGGCTACGTCGCCCAGCTGGATTTCGCCATCGCGGAGGTGAAGCGGTCCCTGGAGGCGTTGATGCCCCTTGCCCAGGGCGGGACAGCGGTGGGGACGGGGCTTAACGCGAAGCCCGGATTTGACGTGGCGGTGGCAAGACACATCGCCGAAATCACGGGGCTCCCCTTTGTCAGCGCACCAAACAAGTTTGCGGTTCTCGCCGCTCACGATGCACTGGTGGCCGCCCATGGTGCTCTCAACACGGCCGCAGCGGCCCTCTTCAAGATTGCCAACGATATCCGCTTTTTAGGATCGGGGCCGCGCTCGGGTCTGGCCGAAATCTCGCTGCCTGAGAACGAGCCCGGGTCATCCATCATGCCCGGCAAGGTCAATCCCACCCAGTGCGAGGCGCTCACCATGGTGGCGTGCCGCGTGTTCGGCAACCAAACGACGGTGACGGTTGCCGGTAGCCAGGGCCACTTCGAGCTCAACGTCTATAAGCCGGTCATCGCCGACGCCTTCTTGCAGTCCGTGCGGCTGCTGGCCGATGGCGCGGTGAGCTTTGCCGACAATTGCGTCGAGGGGATCGAAGCCAATCGGGCGAGAATCACCGAGCTGATGGAGCGCTCGCTCATGCTCGTCACCGCCCTTGCTCCCGAAATCGGCTACGACAACGCGACTGCCATTGCGAAATTGGCCCACAAGAATGGCACCACGTTGCGCGAAGAAGCGGTGGGCGGCGGCTTTGTGTCTGAGGAGACATTCGACCGGGTTGTGCGTCCCGAATTGATGGTGGCGCCCCGGTAGCGCTGGGCGGATAGCGGCCGATGACAGCGGCGCGGGGTACGATGCTTTTGAAACGATCAGTGGTGCTTCATGGCCATGCCACCAGCGTGGCCCTTGAACGCGCGTTTTGGGATGCGCTGGACGAGTGGGCGCAGGAAGACGGTCTTTCCGTACCTGCGATGATTGCCGGCATTGACGCGCGACGTAGTGCGGGCTCGCTGGCCTCCGCCATTCGGGTTGCCCTGCTCAACCGCGCCCGTGACAGCCGATAAACGGCATCTAGAGCCAGTCCGATCCGACTGAAATTAAGCCGCATCTCAGAAAACGGCTTGCTCTATGAAATTGCGGGGAGTGGGTTTGATCTGGCGCTGGTCAGTGAGAGACACATTCCTCGCGGGTCCGCGCGTGCTCGGGTTCGCGGCCGTGCCATTGTTCAACTTTTTGCGAGCGACGGGCGTGCTACCCCGGAGGACCGCTGCGCCAGGGCTTAAAAATTGCATTAATCAAGGAAGGGCGGCGAAGCGCACTGACGCCGCCGGATGGCCGAGCCAGCCCTCCTGCGCACCGCCGGGCGCACGGTCGGGGCTTGGGATGGGAATGGGCCGCCGGCGGATTACGCCATCGCCCAGCGGCGCGCCATCACCATTAGCGCCGCCCCCGTTTTCCCCACCGCGAAGATCGCCCGCGTCTTCGGCGCCATCGTTCTCATCTTGGGAGGCGTCAAGGACGTCTCGGTCAGACGCTGCGCCATCCGGAGAGTGAACATCAACATTTCCCTCAACGACTGGTGGGACGTCATCGCCCGCAGCGCCAAGGGCCTCGTTTTCCTCCTCCACGGTCTCGATCTGCCGTTCCAGCTGTCGAAGGTTGAGCCAAGTGGTGAGCCCTGCCACATCCACCGTGCGTTCCGGCGCGTCCGCCGCGCCATCGAAGGTGAGGCCCACGGCGACCGCCTCACCGTCGCCAGCCGTATCGAGGTCGATGGACCAATCGCTGCGGATCCGCCAGTCGGCCATGTCCAGCGCCGTCGGCCCGATGGCGTCCGCCAATGCGCTATCGCCTTCGACGGCTTCCACGCGCATGGTGCCGTCGTTCACGGATAGCTTGGCCGTGAGGCTTTCCACCGAAAGGTCGGAGGCCGACAGGTGGGCTTCGAACGCCGCCCTGGTGCGATCCTCGGTGGGGGACGCAGTGGAAAGCAGCGGTTCGACCACCGCTTCGGGGCCGGTGATGTTTAGGCCGCGGACCACCGCGTCGCGAACGGCGACGTCGCCCCGTCCGGAAAGGTCCGCCACCAGTCCCTCCACGGTGGTCCCCGATCCCGCAAACTCTGCGGTGAGGTCGAGCCGGCCCGAAGTGATGGCCTCTGCACCCCCTCGCCAAGCATTGCCGGAAAGGTCAATGTTCTCAAGGGTGAAGTCGCAGGAAAGCCGTGCCGAACTCCCATCTCTGTCAATGCCGAAGCCGGCGAGCACGGTGCCGCCGGACCAAGCGCCCCGAAGGTTCTCCACTGCCAGGCGATCCCGCCCGAGGGCGACGTCGAGGGACGCATTTGCAATGATGTCGTCGCCAACCTTGAGACGCCCGGCGTCCACCGAAAGCGCGGCGTTGTAGGCCGGCCAAATGGATGGGGCAAAAATCGATCTTGGCCACGACCCCCCATCGGATGTGGCTGTCCAGGCCTCACCTCCCAAGACCAACGACGTCAGGGCGAGCAAATCGGCTTCGGCGATGGCGAGGGAGCCGGTGACCCGGCCGGCAGCCAGTTCAAGGTCCGCGTCGAAGGGCATTTCCGCAGCGGTGCCCGCCACCGGCGCAGCGCGCACCGCCCCCGCAAATCCGGGGGCGAGGGTTGCGGTGAGCGAGAGCGGCGTCAGCTGGGGAAAAGAAACCCCCAGCGCCGTTTCAAGGGTGCTCTGGTCGTTGACAGAAACGGCCAATTCACCCGACGGCGCAATCCTTTCGCCCACCCGCATATCGCCTTCGAAGGTGGCTTCAACGCCCAACAGATCGACCCGCGCCGTTCCCATCATCCGCTCGCGGGGCGTTCCATCGAGGGCTAGGCGAATGCTTCCCGCCGGCGCCGACCCCACCGCGGCAACGCCGATCTGACGCAAGAGCTCAGCCGCATCGGAGTTTTCCGCCGACACGTTGAGGGAAACCGGCTGCGCAAGGATGTCCCCACCAGCCGAAAGACCGGCGGCGGAAACGTTGAGGGCGGTGCCCCCGGCTTCTCCGATCACGCTGAGGGAAAGGTCCTCGCCGTCCTCACCCGTCTGGCCGGAAAGGTTCACGCGCAGGTCAGCTGGTGTCAGCGCCGGCACAAACCGGGCAAGGTCCGCCACACCCGTATCGACACTGGCGAGGGCACCGGCGAGGGCCTCGCCATCCTCAACGCGCACCCGCCCCCGAACGGTCCCCACCGGCTCGCTCATCAAATCGACGATCTCGCCTGAGGCAAACACTTCGGCCCCCGCAAGGTCATCGGCAGAAAGCGCGTCGATGGTGAGGCGGCCATCGTTGTAGGTCGCGTTGAGGGAGACCGTTGCGCCCGCCACAGTGCCGATGATTGCTTCGTTCACCAGGACGTTGAGTTGAATATTTGGCGCATCGGCAAGCCCAATGCCCGCAGCCCCCACCAGGGCGCCGGCATCCAGAAGGTCGTCCAGGGAGAGGCGCGGGGCTGTCATCTTGAGGGTCAGCAATGGCGGTTCAGTGCCATGCGAGGCATATTCGATCCGCCCACTCGCCCGCGATTGGCCAAGCCTGAGGGCGAGCCTTTGGGCGCCAAACCCCTCGCCAGAGGTCCGAATGTCGGCTTCGACCATCACCGGTTCGATGGTCCCGGCGGCAAATGCGCCCCCCGTCCACCAGCGCGCCAGCGCTGCCGGTTGCGATGAAAGGAGGTTTACTGTGCCGCGCAAATCCTCCTCCGCCACCGCGCTCGCCATCACGCTGGTTTCGCCGGGCAAGAGTGCTTCGATGCGCTCTAGTGCGAGCCCGTCGGGGGTGGTGCGGGCTTCGACGGACACATCGCGGATCACCGCCTCACCCATGACGACGGTGCCCACGTTCAGCTCTGCCACCATCGGAATGGCGATCCCCTCGCGCTCCTTTGCGAGGGCGAAGATGGGCGCAAAAACCCTTGCAAGATCGGCGACGGTTTCCCGGGGCGCGCGGGTCTCTCCCG
>JBCCYN010000172.1:0-9004 GCA_039189655.1 Pseudomonadota bacterium
GTTGTGGGGCGCAATGTCGCCTGGCCCCGGCATCAAGTATTCGTTGAAGTCCACCGGTCCTTCGCGGCGATCCGGATAGTAGGGCTCGGTGGTCTCATAAAGGGCGTGGCTTACGCCCATCCAGGCGCCGCCCACCAGCTGCTGCTCGACGAGTTTTGGATTGAGGGCGCGGCCCACCTCATAGGCGGAGTTGATCTCTAAAACGGTGACCTCGCCGGTCTCGTCGTCCACCTCCACGTCGACCACGAGAGCGGCGTGGGCGTAGCAGGAAACGGGGGTCATCTCGCCCGTCTCCGGCGACACCTCTGACAGCGGGATGAGAAAAATGCCGCGCCCCGAGACGGTGCGACCCTGCTTGAACTGCGCTGCGCCCGCCGCGGCGGCGGTGGTGATGGAGCGGCTGGGGGCGCCGCGCACGTGAATGTTGCCCTTACCGTCTGTCACGAGGTCGCCGGCATTCACCTCAAGCTCTTCGGCGGCCGCCTCCAGCATCACGGCCCGGGCTTCCTTCGCCGCCTGGATGACGGCGTTTCCGACCCGGTGGGTGCCGCGGGAGGCGAAGGAGCCCATGCAGTGGGGACCGGTGTCGGAATCGGCCGTGTCCACGTAGACGTCCTCCACCGGTACACCCAGGGTTTCGGCCGCAATCTGGCGCGTGACCGACTTCATCCCCTGGCCAAGATCGATGGAGGAAAGCGCCACCATGAATTTGCCGTCCGGATTGGAGTGGACCAGCGCCTGGCTCGGATCGCCGCCCAGGTTCATGCCGATGGGGTAGTTGATGGCGGCAAACCCCCTTCCCTTGTGAACGGTCATCGAACGCTCTCCCGAAAGATGGCGGATGGGCTGGTCATGCGAGCGGCACCTCTGTGGCCCGCACCCGCTGGCGGCGACGCTCCCGGTGGATGGTGTAGAGGCCGGCGCTCAAGATTACGGCGGTGCCGAGCCACGTCAGCTCGTCGGGAAACTCGTTGAAGAGGACGTAGCCGAGAACCGTTGCGGCAATGATTTCGATGTATTGGAAGGGCGCGATGAGACTTGCTTCGGCGAACTTTGCGGCAAAGGTCATCATCGCCTGCCCCACGATTCCAATCACCGTGAGCAGGATGATGAGCGGCAATATATCGATGGTCGGCACCGTGAAGGCGATCACCTCAACGCCGGCCGCGGTGCCCACCAGCAGGGCGACTCCGAGAAAAATTGCGCCGAAGGCAGTGCAGGCGAGCTGAATACGAAAACCGTCGAGGCCGAAGCTGACGGACCGCAGCGTTGCCATCAATCCGGCAAAGCACGCGGCCGCCAGAAGGGGCAGGATCGCCGACCAGCCAAACAGCAGGAAGTTGGGCCGGATCACGATCAACGCGCCGATGAAGCCGACCACCACCGCGCCAAAGCGGTGAACGCCCACCTGCTCGCCAAGGACGAAGGCGGCGAAAAGGGTGAGGAAAAGTGGCGCCACGAATAACAGAACAATGGCGTTGGCGAGGGGAAGGGTTTGAAGCCCCCAAAAAAGGAGCAGCGTCGCGCTGGCCATGAACGCGCCGGCAAGGGCCAGCTTCGGCGCAGCGCGTCGCATGTTCTTTGACAAGATTGTCCGGCCAAGGATCGCAAAACCGGCGGTGAGCATGAACGCTTGCAGCGTAAATCGCATGAAGCCGATTTGCGCCGGCGAGATGGACTGGCCCAGAATTTTTGCAATGGCATCAAGGCACGGCATCACGAAGGCAGCGCCCACCATGAGCGCCATTCCGCGTCGCGTCTGGCGGTCGATCTCGCCGTCGCCGTGGGCTAGCGCCATGGTCATCTCCCCCCTCGCCCCGCTTATCGCCGGCGCAGGCCCGAGATGGAAGAGAAGCGAGTGGGCCCACGGCGCGGGGCGGCCCGCTCAGGGGGTGCCGGCTGGCCCGGTGGCGTGGTGGACGCGTCGGCCGGCTCGGGGGTTCGCTCCGGCGCCGGCGCAGACTGGTGAGCGGGCTCGAGCGGTCGCATGGGCGCGGGTGCCGGTGTCGGTGCTGGTGTCGGTTGCGGCGCTGGGCGCGATGCGGCGTCGGGCAAGGGCATTGAAGGTCGATCGCCCTGGGCATAAGAGCCGCTGTCGAAGCCGGACACTCGGCCGTGTTCGTCGGTGGCGGTGAAGTTGGGGATCTCGCCGCGCCGTCCTCCGCCATCCTTCAGCGAAGACGCCGCAAGGAGTTCGGGCGAGAGGCGAACGCCGGCCTTTTCCGCAGCCACCTGGCAGCACTCGATGAGGGCGCAGTTGTGCGCCACCCGCCGGTGCGCCTTCATGTCCCCATCGCGGTAGGCGTTGATGATCCGCAGTTCCACCGGGTTCACGCCGATCTGGTGCGCAACCACATCCATGTGGCTTTCGATGGCAAAGTCGACGCCGGTCACACCAAAGCCGCGCATGGCCGTCGCCGGCGTCCGGTTGGTGAAGACGCAATAAACGTCGGCGTAGACGTTGGGGATGGTGTAGGGGCCCGGCAAATGCCCCACGCACTTGACGATGGCGTAAGAGGAAAGCCGAGTATAAGCGCCGGCGTCAAAGTATCCCACAAGCTTTCGCGCCACGATACGGCCGTCATTCATGACACCGTCGGTCACGTACCAGCGCTCCGCGCCCCGCGGCGCACCCACCTGCATTTCTTCTTCCCGGTCGAACATATATTTGCACGGCCGGCCGGTGAGGATCGTGCCGAGGATCGCCATGGGTTCGTGAAGGGAATCCACCTTGCCGCCGAACCCGCCGCCCACGGTTCCGCCGACGAAGTGAAGGCGGGCCGAAGACACGTCCAGAAGCTTTGCCGCCGTCCCCAGGGAGAAAAAGAGGGCCTGGGTGGAGGTATAGCAAACGAAACGGTCGTTGGTTTCAGGCGCGGCGATGGCGCCGCAGGTTTCCATGGGCGCCTGCTCGATGGGGCTCATCTGATAGCGCCCCTCGATTACATGATCCGCATCGCGAAAGCCGGCTTCCACATCGCCAAAGCGTAGCTTTTGGTGGTTATACTTGCCGTGATAGACAAAGAGGTTTTGGGGATAGGCGGGATTGACCGAAGGGGCGCCGGGCGCGATGGCCTCCTCCACGTCGAACACGGCGGGGAGTTCTTCGTAGTCCACCCTGATCGCGGCCGCCGCCTCCCGGGCCTGACGCTCCGTATCGGCTACCACCGCCGCCACCGGCTCGCCTTTGTAGCGAACCTTGTCGGAGGCGATGAGCTGCTCGTCATCAAGCCCGAAATCGAGAAGCGAGAGGAGCGTGTTGAGGTTGTTGGGAACGTCCTTGGCGAGGATGACCCGCCGGACGCCGGGCATGCGCTCGGCCTCAGAGGCATCAACGCGGCGCACGCGGGCATGGTGGTGGGGCGAGCGTGTGCAGCGGATGTGGCAAAGGCCATCAAACAGATGGTCATCATAAAACGGTGAGCGGCCAGTGACGTGCCCCACCATGTCCTGGCGTTGGGTGGGCCGACCGATCTCGTTGAGATCATCGTCGCGCTCGTCGGCGAAATACTCTTTGCGGAACTCGATGGACATCAGCTCACCCCATCCGACGCGGCGCGCTTTGGGCGGCATCCATCACCGCGTCGATGATGGCCTCGTACCCGGTACATCGGCAAAGATTGCCCGAAATGGCCTCCACCACGTCTTCGCGAGTGGGGCGCGGATTGGCGCGCAACAACGCCTCGGCGGACATCAGCATACCCCCCGTACAGTAACCGCATTGGGCGGAGAAATTGCGCATGAACGCGTCCTGTAGCGGCGAGAGTTCACCCCCAGCAAGACCGGCGACCGTCTCGATGGCGCGGCCGTTCGCGGTCTCGGCAAGGGTGAGGCAGGAAAGGTGCGGCGTGCCGTCGATGAGCACGGTGCAGGCGCCGCAGGTCCCCTGGGCGCAACCGTATTTGGGCGTGAGGTCGCCCACCGTGCGCCGCAACACGTCGAGAAGGTTTTGGCCATCGGCGACGAAGATCGCTTTTTCTTCGCCGTTGTGGGTGATTTCGATGGGTTTGCGCGCCATTACCGCGCCCCTTCCAGAAGACGCCGCAGATGAACGCCTGCCACCTCGCGCCGATACCATGCGGTTGCTATGGGATCATCTTGCGGCGCAAAGCCTTCCGCGGCCACCTGCGCAGCCCTTTCGATGGCTGAGGATTCAAGGGGCCTACCGTTCAGCGCCGCCTCCGCTGCGCTTGCCCGCGCCGGCCGTGGGCCCATCCCGTTCAAGACGATCCGCGCCCCGTTGACCCGTCCGCTTTGGCGCGGCAGGTGCGCGGCGATGGAGAGCACCGAGACGCCCTTGGGCCGCACCCGCGACACCTTTTTGAAGAGGAGACCATCGCGGGGGATGGGAACGATCACCGAGGCAACGATGCCCCGCGCGCCGTTGCGAATGACATCGTCCACCGGGATCCGCCGACCGTCGGCCAGTTCAGCGCTCGCGCCCAACGCCATCAGCGCGGCGGCAAAGTCACCATAAGGGGCGGCGGCGAAAAGGTTGCCGGCGACGGTGGCAGCCGACCTCACCTGCGGTCCGCCGATCACGCGCGCGACGGGGGCCAGGAATGCGGTGTCGCGATGGTGGGCGACGGCCGCCATGGTGACGTGGGCGCCCAGCGTCACCGATCCGCCCGCCGAACGCATCTCTCGCAAAGCCGGATCAGCGGTGCGGATGATCCTTTCGATGGACGGGTCCGCCTCGTTGAGGGCACGCATCAGGATCGTGCCACCGCCGAAGAAGCGCGCTTGGGGCGTGCTGAGGAGCGCGGCCGCCGCCTCGCCCACGGTGGGGAACGCGTCTACCGCGATGGGCACAGACGTCTCCCTCGATGGGCGTTCCGCCGGCGATGAGGAGCGTTCTCGCCGGCTAGGGCCGACCCGGCTTGGGCGGCATGTAGTTCGCCTTCCAACTGCGCAGCGAACCCGGGAAACCAAGCGTCAGCGCGTCCTGGCTCATCTCCGCAATGTGCCCCCAGGGCCGGTACATGAAGCCGCCATAAAGGATGATGAAGCCGGACAGCATGTGCGTTTTGAGGACGACGTCCTGACCGCCGCGCTGGCCGACCCCAGCGGCGTCCCACTCCTCTTTGGTGGGCGGGCGATTGCCGAGGATGACCATCTGGCCGGACCCATGGGCGGCCATGTCCTTCCAAACGCCCGCTCCGGAGCTGCCGCGATAGTAACCCAAAATACTGGCATCGACAGTCGGATCGTAGTGGCCGGCGAGGACGGCCTTCATCTGTTGAACCCAAGACATTCGAAACACCTGCGTCAAAATAAAATATTGGGCGACAAGCAATATCCAACGGCCGCCCGGTCGTGAATATCGTCACGATTTGGCGCGAATGCAAATGACGGGCGCTCACGACACCACCTCACCGCCGGTGCGGGTCACCGCGGCGCGGATGGCCTCCATCCCGGCGGTGTAAATGTCCTCGCCCACCATTTGGGTGAGTTCGCGCTCCCGGCCCTCAGGTGTGCCGAACTGGCTGCGCCACTGAAAGAACGTCATGTCGCCGTCGGTTACCGGTAGTAATCGCACGTGGGCAACGTAATTGAACAGCGGGACAGGTGTGTCGAGGAGGCAGTATGAAAGCTCCATATCAGCGTCCGACAAGGTTAAAAGCTGTTCGCGTAGTTCAGACCCATCGGCCAGGTGAAAGCACCGCACGCCCGACACACGATCCGTCGGCGCCCCCCGTTCCATGGCGCTGTCGGCCACGGCCGGATGCCAGCGGTCGTGGCCATTAAAATCGCGCACAATGTCCCAAACGGCCTCCACCGGGGCATCGATGACGGTGCTGCGCTCGACGCGAACCACTAGGCCCTCCCCTTCCGCGCCGATTGCTCGACGCGGGTTGAGATCCAGCCCTTCCCGGCCGCATGGGATGGGCGCCGATGGGACCCGCACCACTGGGCCGCGTCAGCGAAAACGCACAGCCGTGCGTCGACTTCCACGGGACCATACTGGTGAGGGTCTACCATCGCCGATTACTTGAACTTCATATCGGCGGGATTGAATGTGGTGACCTGGGCCTGCATGAGACCGTCCTTCGTCACATAGGCATCTGCACCCTTGTAGGGTTCGGTAAGCCACTCCGCCTCAACGCGCCAGGACACGTTGATGGTGTCGCCGACAGGATAGGATTCTTCGGTGATGAAGGTTGCGCCGAGGAAGCCGCCATCTTCGCGGGGCGTGCAAAAGCCGGCGAAGACCTTGCCGATTTCCACACGGCCATCGATCCAGACCCCGTTCGGCAGCATGAACTGCACATCGTCCGGATACTGGGCCATCAACCGGTCCCAGTCGCACTTGTTGAGGGCATCAAGGTGTTCATCGACCACCGCCTGCGGGCTCGGTTGGGTCTTGAGGTCCGGAAGCTTCATCTCATCGGCGAGCGCCGGCGCAATGAACGCCATGGTGAACGCCACCAAAACTGTCATACTACGCATGTTACCTCCCCTTATTCTTGATTTTACCGCGTAAAGTGTCGTTTCAGCGCGTCGAACCCGCCCTGAAAGACGTCGTTACCAATGCCGGTGACAAGACCCTCCTCATCGCTTTCAGAGCACGCGAAATCGGCAGACCACTCGACAAATGCGCGTTCCCCATCAGTGATGGGCGTCACCCTAAGCGTTGCCACATAGTCGGTGAGCGGCATCGGGCTTTCCAGGATCGAATAGGTGCAGAACATGTCGTAGTCGGAAAGGCCGAGCAGTCTTTCACGAATACGGTCACCGTTTTGGAGTCGGAAGTCACGCACACAGCCGACCTTGTCCGCGGGCTCACCGTCCTCGATACGGCTTTCGCGGATGCGCGGATGCCAGCGGGGCAACGCGTTGAAGTCGCGGACCCGCGACCAGACGTCCTTGGCCGGCGCATTGATCACCGAAGAGACGTAGACCCGCGCCACCTAGCCGCCCTGCCCGCTTGGCGTTTGCGAACCACCGCCGCCGGATCGGCCGCGACTGCTGCCGGATCGCCGCGATGGGCCGGACCCGCTCGAACCAGACGGTTCGTCCGATCCGCCAGATCCACCTGGTCCGCCGGAACTGCCGCTCCCGCCAGAACTGCCGCTTCCGCCGGAACCGCCTCGGCCTGACTCTTTGGCAATGCGCTGCATGTCGGAGGCTTCGCGGATCAGACCGCCCATCCTTGAAAGGTTACCGCCCTCAATCCCCATTTCGTTCAAGAGACTATCCACCAGCGGCGCCTGGACCCGGTAGCGAAGGGCGGAGTTGATCACCTCGTCCGTGGCGGTGCGCCAGGTGCCGTCACCGTTGGAAAAGCCACCGCCGGTCGCCCCGTCCATCTGAACGATGCGGATGTCGGAGATTTTCTCCATGGGTTTGACGGACGCCGACACGATGCCTTCGATGCGGTTCAAAAGGTTGCGCTTGAAGAGGGACGCGCGGGCGGGCTCGGTGAGGACGTTTTCCGCCTCGTTGATGAGCTTTTGCGCCTCGGCCTCCACCGCGGTGCGCACCTTTTCGGCATCGGCGGCAAGGCGGGCCTCCTCGGCCGCCTTTTGCGCCATCAGAACGTCGATGGTCTTCTTGCGCTCCGCTTCCTCGGTTTCCTGGACTGTCTTGACGCGCTCGGCCACCTCCGTTGCCCGGGCCTTTACGGTATCGGCCTCGATCCGGGCAGCGCTCTCTTCAAGGCTCTTGGCGTAGAGCGCGATGGCGCGCTCCATGTTGGCCAGCTCCACCTCGCGCTCGCGGCTGATCTCCCGCTGGCGTCGCTCGGTTTCGTGACCGATGCGGGCTTCGTCGAGGCCGCGCTCGGAGGCAATGCGCGCCCGCTCGATCTCTTCGGTGGAAGCAATTTCTGCTTCCCGAAGCGCCTGGACGCGGGCGATTTCCAGCTGTTCGGTGGCTCTGCGCCGCTCCAGCTTGGCGGCGTCGAGGACCCGCTCGCGCTCCACGTCGGCGCGCTCCACGTCCCGGCTTGCTTCGATTTCCGCCTGGCGGACTTTTGCATCCGCGTCCGCCCGCTCGGCCTTTTTCGCGGCCAATTCCACGACGCGGGTTTCGTCGGCGTCCTCCACCACGCGGCGGCGGTCGATCTCGGAAATTTCCCGCTCCTGCTGGCTCGCGATACGCTCCATCTCGAGCCCCAGCTCCATCTCGATGCGCTGTCGCTCCGTGGCGTCGCGGCGCCGGATGTCAGCTGCATCCACAGAACCCTCGCGGGAAATTTCCCGTTCGCGGGTATCCTGCTCGGCGGCGATCCGTTCCGCATCGACGATCTTCGCCTTGGCGATACGGGCCGATTCCACCGCCTCGTCGGCCTTCACCTGCGCTTCGTCGAGCATGCGATTGCGCACGATTTCCAGGCGCCGCACGGTCTCGTCGCGGCCGATGCGATCGCGGCTCGTTTCCACTTCCTTTTCGATGGAAAGTTGATCCACCAGCCGCCGGCTCGACACTTCCGCCGAGGCGATGGCTTCGTTGCGCTCGATCTCGCGGCTGCGCGTTTCGCCTTCGGCGGCAATACGCTGGGCATCCACCTTGAGGGTTTGATCGATCTTCGCCGCTTCGGTGCGCTCCGCTGAGGCCGTCTCGCGCAGGGTCACGCTTTCGCGGGCGGCAATACGCTCTTCGTCGATCTTGCGGTCGAGACTGATGCGGGCGGCCTCCACCGTTTCGCGAGCCGACAGCTCAGCCTCGTCCACCGCCTGGCCGCGCGCAATTTCGCGGCTGCGCACATCCTGCTCGTAGGCGATGCGCTCGGCCGCTACCGCCCGCTCACGGGCAATCCTTGCCGCTTCGATGGCCTCGCGTGCCGCCTCCTCCGCCGCCTCGATGGCCTGCTGGCGGCTGATTTCCAGTTCGCGCACCCGGCGGTCGCTGGAAATGCGCTCTTCAGAGGTGCCGGCCGCTTCGGCAATGCGCATTTTCTCAATGCTTTCCCGGGCCGATATTTCCGCCTCGTCCACGGACTTGTTGCGGGCGATTTCGCGCCGGCGGGTGTCTTCTTCGCTCGCAAGGCGCGCTTCGACGA
>JBCCYN010000173.1:0-8919 GCA_039189655.1 Pseudomonadota bacterium
CTGCGGTCAGTTGGTCCCTCCGCCGGTGGTGCCATCCGCGGGGGCGGCGGGCGCTGGTGCTGCGGGAGCGGCCGGGGCTGCCGGGGCGGCGGGTGTGTCGCCCGTGGCGCCCTGGGTGCCCTCGATGTGTGGGTCGAGGTTGTTCTGGGTTTGCGGCGCCACCGTGGGGCTTTGGCCGCCGGCGTTGGTGTCGTTGGTGGGTGCGGGCGCGGCGGGTGCAGCCGGGGCCGCCGGGGCGGGGGCTTCGCCGCCCTCTGGGTTTTCAAACACGCCGCGGATGGTGGATTCTGGATCGTCGGGGATGGCGCGCAGGAGATCCTCACCCAGCTCGGACAGTTTGGGGTAGGTGGCGGCGGTGGTGACCCAGGCCGGGCGGTCGGGGGCGGCGACGAGCCAGTTGAAGAAGATCACGGCCACAACCACGAGGAGGAGGCCGCGGGCGGCACCGAAGACGAACCCGAGGAGCCGATCGAGGGCGCCCACGGGGGAATCCATCACGAAATCGGAGATTTTCATGGTGATCAGGCTCACCACGATGAGGGAGACGAGGAAGATGCCGCCGATGGAGATGCCCATGGCGATGGTGGGGTTGTCCACGTACTCCTGCACGTAGGGCATGGCCTCTTCATAGAAGAAGTAGGCAAGCACAGCGGCCGCGACCCAGGCGGCGATGGAAAGGACCTCGCGCACAAACCCGCGGAACATGGCGAGGATGGCAGAGATAAGAACGACGGCTATAACGACGCCGTCCAGGATCGCGATGTTCATCTATCGTCTCCAAAGGGTTGGCTCTCGGTCTCTCGACCAAAGCCTTTTGGTGCGATGCGGTGGACCAAATCGGCGAGCAATGCAACCTCGCTGAGCGCCATATCCGCAGCCTCGCGGCCTGCCTGGGGCGGCGCGACGGCGCTCGTGAACCCTAGTTTTGCGGCTTCCTTGAGGCGTCCTGGGGCGTGGGGGACGGCGCGGACCCGGCCTGACAAAGAAATTTCACCGAAATAAACGGCCTCGCTGGGCAGCGGTTCGGCGGCGCGGGCGGAGATGAGGGCGGCCGCAACAGCCAGGTCCGCTGCGGGTTCTTGGATCCTGAGGCCGCCGGCAACGGCGAGATAAATATCGTGGCCGGACAAAATGAGGCCGCAGCGCGCTTCAAGCACCGCAAGCACCATGGAAAGACGCGAGGCGTCCCAACCGATGACGGCGCGGCGCGGGGTGCCCAGGCGCGAGGGTGCGACGAGGGCTTGGATTTCCACAAGAAGGGGACGGGTTCCTTCCATGCCTGCAAAGACGGATGCGCCAGGGGAGGAGACATCGCGCTCGCCCAAAAAGAGCTCTGACGGGTTCAAAACCTCGGAAAGGCCGCCGCCGGTCATCTCGAAGACGCCGAGCTCGTCGGTGGGGCCAAAGCGGTTCTTGGTGCCACGCAGGAGGCGGAAGGCGTGGCTGGGGTCCCCTTCGAAGGTGAGGACGGCGTCCACCATATGTTCCACGACGCGCGGGCCGGCGATCTGGCCGTCCTTGGTGACGTGGCCCACGAGGATGACGGTGGCTCCGGAGAGCTTTGCGTAGCGGATGAGGGCCTGGGCGGAGGCGCGTACCTGGGTGACGGTGCCCGGCGAGGCTTCGGCGATGGAGGTGTGGAGGGTTTGGATGGAATCGATGACGACCAGGGCGGGGGTGGGGCCGGCGCCTAGGGTTTCGAGGATTGATTCGACGCTGGTCTCGGCGGCGAGGAGGACGGGCGCGGTGTCGGCGCTGAGGCGGCGGGCGCGCAGCTGCACCTGTTGGGTGGCTTCTTCGCCGGTGACGTAGACAGCCGGGTGGCCACGGCGGGCAAGGGCGGCAGCGGCCTGGAGGAGGAGGGTGGATTTGCCGATGCCCGGATCACCGCCAATGAGCACCGCCGAGCCCGGCACAAGGCCGCCGCCGGTGACGCGGTCGAACTCGGAAATGCCGGTGAGGATGCGCGGCTCCTCGGCCACCGGCTCGTCAAGGCGCGCTAGGGTGAGGCGCGTACCCTTGGTGCGCGAGGTTTTGCCGGTGGCGCGGGTCATGATGGAGGACGCGCTGGCTTCTTCCACAAGGGTGTTCCACGCGCCGCAGCCGTCGCATTTGCCAGCCCACCGGTTGTGGGTGGCGCCGCAGTCCTGGCAGACGAACTGGGTTTGGCGCTTGGCGACCATCAAGCCACCGCCTTGCGGTCGGCGGGTTTTGTCATGGTGAGCATGCCGTGAAAGCCGAACGGGTGGCGCAGGGGCCCTAGGGCGCTGCGCCTTCCCGGCACGAAGCTCAGGCGGCGATTAAGGGGCTCGGCGCGGGAATTGTTGTCGATCACGTCAAGGCGGATTTTCGCGAGCTGCCTTTCGTGCGCTTCATCACCAATTGTGCGGAGGAGACGTTTGCCAACGCCGTGCCTTCGAGTGTCGGCGGTAGCGGCAAGGCCGTCCATGGTGAGGACGCCCGGCGCGGCGGGCCGATTAAGAAGGGCAAGGATGGGCGCCCGCCACAACACGCCGAGCCGTCCGCAGAGGCCGGCGAGCGTTTTGAAACTGCGGGCGAGGAACGCGCTTTGCGGAGTCTTGAAGCCTGCAACGGCGAGCTTTTGGAAAAATGCGTCCCAGTGGATCGCCACTTTGGTGTCACGCCAGGCCTCCCGCAGCCTACGCTCGACGGTGATGTCGCCCTTGGGGATCATTTGCATCCGAAGCATTTGCGATGGGCCGTTGGTGCGGGTTTTATCGTCTCCATGCGACCGTCCATCCGCGTGCCGAGCCGGTGAAACACAATTTTCTCGACGGCGCGGAGAGAGTTTAGCGGTTTGAGAGCCTGCCGCCGATGCGGAGCCGAGGGTTGTCCACACCAAGGGTGCGAAGCGGACCCATCGAGCATATCGGCCACATCGGGCCACCGGCTGAATGAAACAGCCATCCTCCGATGATTACATGAATATAATATCGACGGCCGCTAAAAACAGCTCAAATCGCTCCGATATGTATCCCTACGACGATTTTCCAGCGCAGAATAATCACGCGGAAGCAAAACAGCGCCTGCTCTGTGTCGATCAAGGCATACCATAAGATATCACTTTGGATATCTGCCTGGAAAAATCTCGAGCTAAAAAATATTTCAAGCGACCATTCGATAAAATAACCAACATAATTCTTGCGGGTAACGGGAAAACAAGATGCACAGGGATCTAGAAAATACCCTAGACTGGGTTTGGAGCAACCGAAAGACGATCATGGCCAAAGCGCCGAAGAATGTACCCGGCGCGGGGCAAGGCCATTACATACAGCGAAAACAAAACAAAGCGGTTTCGGAGATATACGACTACTATGCCGGTATCGAAACGCCGATGGATGTCACCGATGACGAATGTGAACGCTTCAAGACCAATCTTCTGAAGGTCAAAACCATCCTGAACTGCCGGCAATTGGCCGTCCAGGGAGAAGACAAAACGTCGGACGCTGAGCCCTACTTCATCCGCACCATGTTGCCACGGGACGTTGCCACCTCGTTCTTCCACTTTCGCCGCCAGGATGGCTCGAACACCCATCGACTCTATGCCAATATTCACAAGCATGGGCGGCTGAAAACGTTCTTAAATTTGTCGCATCGTCTTTGGAACGTGAACGATTTCTTGTGCGGCAAGGTTGCAGGCCCGGCGGCGAAACGCGCTGACACAGCGGTGTTCTATTTCAAGAGCAAGGCTGGATTGGACAACGGTGTTCAGGCAATCACCAACTATGCGCGCGGTATTCCGGAGCGCTTCGGACAGGATCGGCCGAAACTGACAATGCCCGTCCCCGGTCTTCTGGGATTCGGGATCGGCACGCAGCCGCCAAAAATCCAGATCATGCGCCAGGCTCACAACGACTTCGTGGCATTTGGTTGCAGTCAGTCGTTTGGCACTTATCGGGCCCATGTCATCTTCATGGCGTTGGAAAACAGCACGATCTCGATGAATTACTCGCCGCTTCAGGCCGCCTATTGCTCCGCTTTCAAGAAACGGGCAAAGAATTACTTGACGGTTGCCGGTATCGATCCCGACCACCCCTGGCGGCAGGGCGCACCAAGAATATCGGGCACACGCGATGCCAGTGAGGTTTTGCGCCGCATCGGTACGCTCAACGAAAACGGTGTGGACACCGGCTGGCCCATCGCCGCCTAGCGCGTGTCTCAGCGACATGGAATGATGTTGCAGCTCGAAACGCGCGATGAAACAGGAGCTTAGAGCAGGCCACGGGATCAGATGATCGTGTGACCTGCTCTAGCCGTTGTTTCCAAGACCGTCATTCATATCGGCGCGACCGCTGGGCACTGTGCCAAAACTCTCCCACCTTGGTCCATCATCCCGCGCAGCGCCCGATGCCTCAAGGGACGCTTCGCTCTTTGCCCTTGACCCATCAGGCGCCGCCCGCGCTTGAAAAGGTGTCGGCTCCGGAAGAACGTCGCTCTTTGGTGTCCCACCAAAAGAACTAGACGGGATGGGTGGCGCAAAGGTGGGCGTTCTTGACGCTCGCTGGAGCGCGTTTCGGCGCCATGGAATCATGGTGCGGCTCGGAACGCGCGGTGAAACAGTAAACTAGGTGAAGTCGAGGGCTCCCATAATCGCATGATCGCATGATGGGATTTGGGCCGCGTCTTCTGGCGAGGAAAATCATGGGCGGCTCACCCCGCCCGGAATGACAGAGACAGGGAGCGCGCCAGGCGGGCCTTAGATCGTGTGGCGTGCTCGAAAGCCGGGTTGGGACACCCGACTCTTACAAAACGCCTTGCGCTTTCTGTCGCCGTCGGCTGTCATCCGTCCATGATTACCCACACCCCCATTTATATGAATGCGTGCAGCCACGGCCTTCCGGATGCTTCGTGCGCCGAGGCGGTCGGGCGTGAGGCCCTGCGCCCGGCCGGACGACCTGACGAGGAGGCGGCGGTGCGAGATCGCGCACGCCGGACCTGCGCAGCGCTGTTGGGAACGGACCCCGCGCGTGTTGGCCTGGGGGTGGGGACGTTCCAGCTCTGGGGCGCTGCGATGGAGCGCGTGTCGGTCCGACCGGGCCGGATTTTGGTCGCCGGGCACGAATGGGGCGACCATGTGCGTTGGCTCCAACGCAGGATGGTGCGCAACGCCACGACAATCGAAGTCGTGCCGGCCGAGGGGGGAGAGGCGTTCGATCCGGCGGCGTGGGCTGCGCGCATGGGCGAGGACGTGCTGGCCCTTTGCCTTCCGCTGGTTACCAGCGTCGAAGGTCTTCGCTACCCGGCCAAGGAGATCGCCGCCCTTGCCAGACCCGAAGGCGCGCTCGTGGTGATCGACGCTGCCCAGGCGCTCGGACGCGTGCCCATCGACCCGGAAGACCTCGGCTGCGACATTCTCGTCAGCACCGCGCGCAAATGGCTGCGCGGACCGCGGCAGACGGCGGTCTTCTGGCTCTCCGAGCGGGCGGAGCGGACGCTGGAGTGCGAGGTGCGTTCCATCGAGCCGGTCGATATCAATGGGGCGCTGCTCGCTGGCCTGTCGCAAGCGGTGGATCTCACCCAGACCCGAGGCATTCCGGCGATTTCCGAAGACGTTGCGACGCTCGAACAGCAACTGCGGGTCGGGCTGGAGGAGGCCCCGGCCGTTGCGGTGAGACGGGCCGAGACCGCCGGCACGATAAGCTGCGCGGTGCACCCCGATAAAAAGCCGGCTCTGGACGCAAAACTTCGGGAGAACGGCATCGTGGCGAAGTGGTGCAACGCGGCGCGCGACGAGCCGCTTTCGGGGGCTGAGCCGGGTGCCGCGAGCCTTCGCATTTCACCGCACGTCTACAACACCGACGAGGACATTGCCGCGGTGCTTGGCGCTGTCAGGGCCGCCTAGGAGGCCCTCCTGCTCTCACGGGTAGGCGCAGCTGAAACGGACATCGGTGCCCCGCGGAGGAAAGCCTGACCGATCCACCGCGCGGCATTGGTTGGGTGGTCTAAAATCCAGGCATGGGGCCGTTGCCGTTGCCGCTTCGTCGCCACAGCATCCTGCGGCTTCCCGCCTGACGTCACGCAATCTATGGAAGAATAGGGGCGTGGATGGGCGCGATCGCGCAGGTCTTCGCGCAACCGTTGCGGAAAGGACAGTTTTGGCCATGAAGAAGATGCTCGAAGATTTTCATGCCGCGTACAATGATGCTTTCAACCGGGGCGATGCCACCGCCTGTGCCGCGCTCTTTTCTGAAGACATTGCGCTTTTGCCGCCGGGCGAACCGATGATCCGCGGCCGAAAGGCGTTTGAAGAAGCTTATCGGGCGCGCATCGCGAGCAACACCGGCGGCACCCATACCAATGAACTTGTGGAGTACGCCGTCGACGGTGACCTCGCCTACGAGATTGGGACCTTCGCCGTGGAAGACGCCAACCCGCCCGAGCGGGGCAAGTTCGTCAATATTTTGAGGCGTCAAGCGGATGGGACATGGGCGGTCACGGTGTCGATCTTCAACGGCGACGGCGCGTGAGTTCCGTCATGACGGCGCTTCCTTTGCGGCACGCTCACGATGCGGCTTTAGGGGAAGGGTTCGCGTGGTGCGGGGTTCGGGCGAGGATTTTTTGTGACTGACAGTAAGCCTCGCCGCGATCCGATGTGGGGCGACGCAGCTCGGCGTTTTCCGAGTCTGTCGGACTTTTCCCATGCTGGACCGATGGGCTGAGCGCCTTTCCGTCTCCCAGACCATCGGGCAGGGCTGGCTGGCCCCGCCCCGTCCACAAAAAACCCCGTCGCCTGGTGGCTCTTTGTTCAACGATTGCGGTGCGGCGGTCACAAAACTGTGTCACGCGACCGCGGATGAGGCGTTTGGACCCCCTTTTCTGATCGCTTCGGATGGGTTGCTCTGGCCCTGATTCGGCGTCAGCAGCACGGGGGAGCAGAAGGGGAGCGCCAAGGGGGCACGGGTGGGCATAGGACTCTTGCGCCCAGGACCAGTTGGTATGTCCCCATGCTTGGGCGCTTCTTATGGGCTCGGGAACCAATCACGGCGAGCAGTGCTTTTCCCATGGCGCCCAAAAAGCGCTTTCGGGGAGCTGACGGCACGAAATTTGGGCCGGTAGCCTGTGAAAACGTTCAAAGATTGGTCCGGCCCTTGGTGACTTCCATCCCTCTACAGCCGAGCGCGGCGATGGCTCTCAGCCGACGGGCAATTCGCGCCCCATGGGCGGCAGCCTGCGGTGACGCACCCGCTGCGGCGTCCTTTCGCTGCCGGGGCGGGAACGCTCGCTGGCACGATGCCCGATCGTGCCGGCCCATGGGGGAGCCTTTGTCCGGTCGAAGCAGCATGGCGGCTATGCGTCCGGGCGCGGGAGCAGGCTTTCGGATAAACCGCTCCAACGGCTACACAAACCCCGGGGAAATGACTAAATGGAGTGGTAGCCTTTAATCGGAATTTTGGGGGCGCCTGCTACCGATCGTTGGAGGCTTTCACAAACGGAATGGGTCAAGTCTACGATGAGCTTGTACGATAAATATCTGAAGGAAATCGAAGACCGGCGGGTTCTCGGTTTGCATCCAAAGCCCATCGATGACGGCCCCCTGCTTTCTGAGATCATCTCGCAAATTAAAGATCTCGACAATGACCGGCGGGAAGATTCACTTCAATATCTGATATATAATACTTTGCCCGGCACGACGGATGCCGCTGCGGTGAAGGCTCGTTTCCTGAAACAACTTATCCTTGGGGAATTTTCGGTCGAGGAAATCTCGCAGGATTTTGCGTTTGAGCTGCTCTCTCACATGAAGGGCGGCCCATCTGTCGATGTTCTGATCGATTTGGCCTTGGGTGACGACAAAGCCATTGCGCGAAAAGCTGCTGAGGTTCTGAAAACCCAGGTATTCCTCTACGAGGCTGACACCGATAGATTGGCAAAAGCCCATCGCGATGGGAACGAGATCGCGACCGATATTATCGAAAGCTATGCAAGGGCCGACTTTTTCAACAAGTTGCCCGACGTAGAAGAGGAAATTGGGGTCGTCACCTACATCGCTGCCGAAGGCGATATTTCCACCGACCTGTTATCCCCCGGCAACCAGGCCCACTCTCGATCGGACCGGGAGCTGCACGGCAAGTGCATGATTTCTGAGGCCGCCCAAAAGGAGATCGAGGCGCTAAAACTCCAGCACCCCGGCAAGCGGGTGATGTTGATTGCCGAAAAGGGGACGATGGGGGTGGGTTCCTCGCGCATGTCCGGCGTCAACAACGTGGCGCTGTGGACCGGCAAACAGGCAAGCCCCTACGTGCCGTTTGTCAACATTGCGCCGATCGTCGCCGGCACCAACGGGATTTCGCCGATTTTCCTGACGACCGTTGGTGTGACCGGCGGGATCGGTGTGGACCTGAAGAACTGGGTCAAGAAGTTGGACGACGATGGAAATCCCATCCTCAACAACGACGGCAATCCGGTGTTGGAGCAGCGCTATTCCGTTGATACGGGCACGGTGCTGACCATCAACACGGTGAAGAAGAAGCTTTATAGCAAAGACGGCAGCGAAGAGCTCGTTGACATGTCCTCGTCCTTCACACCCCAAAAGGTGGAGTTCATGAAGGCGGGGGGCTCCTACGCGATCGTGTTCGGCAAAAAGCTCCAGACCTTTGCCTGCGAGACGCTGGGCATTGAGCTGAAGTCGGCCTTTGCGCCGTCGAAGGAAATCTCCCACGAGGGCCAGGGGCTCACGGCGGTGGAGAAGATTTTCAATGCCAACGCCCGGGGCAACACGCCTGGAAAATTGCTTCACGCGGGATCTGACGTGCGCGTCAAAGTGAACATTGTGGGCTCCCAGGACACCACCGGGCTGATGACCAGCCAGGAGCTGGAGGCGATGGCCGCAACGGTGCTGTCGCCGAGCGTCGACGGCGCCTACCAGTCCGGCTGCCACACGGCTTCTGTGTGGGATCTCAA
>JBCCYN010000174.1:0-8806 GCA_039189655.1 Pseudomonadota bacterium
CCAGAAGTGGCAAAGACCGTTGCCCACGAGCTCGCCCTCATCGAGACGCTCGACTACGCGCCTTATTTTCTCACCGTCTACGACGTGGTGCGCTTTGCCCGCGAGCGAGGAATCCTCGCCCAGGGGCGCGGCTCGGCGGCCAACTCCGCCGTCTGCTACTGCCTTGGCATCACCGAGGTGGATCCCGCCCGCGGCGATCTTCTTTTTGAGCGTTTCATCTCCCCCGAACGGCGCGAGCCGCCCGACATCGACGTGGATTTCGAGCACGAGCGCCGCGAGGAGGTGATCCAGTACGTCTATGAAAAGTATGGCCGTGACCGGGCCGGCATTGCCGCCACCGTCATCACCTATCGCGCCCGTTCCGCCGCCCGCGAGATCGGCAAGGCGTTGGGGCTTTCAGAAGATGCGGTGGCGGCGCTGTCGGGCACCATCTGGGGCTGGTCGAGCCATGGTGTTGGCGAAAAGGATGCCGAGCGGGCGGGCCTTTCCCCTGAGGACCACAGGATCGCCCACCTGGTGCGCCTTTCCCACGAGATTGCCGGCTTTCCTCGCCACCTTTCCCAGCATGTGGGCGGGTTTGTCATCACCCGCGGCCGCCTTGACGAGCTGGTGCCCATTTCCAAGGCGGCCATGGAGGATCGCACCACCATCGAGTGGGATAAGGATGACATCGACGCCCTGGGCATTTTGAAAATCGACGTCTTGGCGCTGGGGATGCTGACCTGCCTGCGTAAGGGTTTTAAGTTTCTGGCCGACCACTACGGCGCTGATTTTGCGCCGGCCGAACCCTTGCCGGCTCTGGCTGCGCCCTCCGGTGACGGCACGGCGGATGCGGGGGCAGGGGCAGAGGAAGGTGCGGGGGCGGGGGCAGGGGTTCCCCAGTACCGGCGCTGGCCGGTGACGCTGGCCACCATCCCGCCGGAGGACAGCCAAGTCTACGACATGATCTGCCGGGCGGATACGCTGGGCGTCTTTCAGATCGAAAGCCGAGCGCAGATGACCATGCTGCCGCGTCTTCGCCCGCGCACCTTCTACGATCTCGTCATCGAGGTGGCGATCGTGCGCCCAGGGCCCATCCAGGGCGACATGGTGCACCCCTATCTGCGTCGCCGGCAGCGAAAAGAGCCCGTCTCCTATCCTTCTAAAGAGTTGGAGGCGGTGCTTTCCAAAACCCTCGGCGTGCCGCTCTTCCAGGAGCAGGCCATGAAGATCGCCATCGTCGCCGCCGGTTTTACCCCCAGCGAGGCCGACCAGCTTCGCCGCGCCATGGCCACCTTCAAGAAGGTGGGCACCATCGGCACGTTTCAGATCAAAATGGTCGAGGGGATGAAGGCGCGGGGCTACGACCCGGACTTTGCCGAGCGCTGCTTTAAGCAGATCGAGGGTTTTGGCGAGTACGGCTTTCCCGAAAGCCACGCGGCGAGCTTTGCGCTTCTGGTCTATGCGTCGTGCTGGCTAAAATGCCATTACCCGGACGTTTTTTGCGCCGCGCTCCTCAACTCTCAGCCCATGGGGTTTTATGCGCCGGCGCAGATCGTGCGGGATGCGCGCCAGCATGGGGTCGAGGTGCGGCCCGTGGATGTGAACCTTTCAAATTGGGACTGCACGTTGGAGGAGGGGCCCGAGGCCGCCAGATGCTTGCACCAGAGCCATCGGGAGATGGAAAGCGCCATTCGTTCGCGGCACGCGGTGCGACTTGGGCTCCGTCAGGTGAAGGGTTTTGGGGAGGTGGATGCAGAGGTTTTGATGGCTGCGCGGCAAAAGGGTTTTGACTCTGTGCGCGATGTTTGGCTGCGCACCGGGCTCAAACGCGCCACCATCCAGCGCCTTGCCGATGCCGACGCTTTTGGATCCATCGGTCTTTCGCGCCGCGATGCGTTGTGGGCAGCTCGCGGGCTCGACAAGGAGGGCCGCGCGGAGGATTTGCCGCTTTTTGCCGCCGCCCAGTGGCAGGGGCTACAGCAAGAGGCGGCCGCCGTGCTGCCGCCGATGCCGCCAGGCGAAGAGGTCATCAACGACTACCGGTTTTTGTCCCTTTCCCTCAAAGCCCATCCTGTCCAGTACGTGCGCGAAAATCTTGGGCGAGAAAGGGTGGCGCTCTGCGAAACGCTTCTTACCGCCCCCAAAAATCGCGAGACGTGTGTGGCCGGGCTCGTTCTGGTGCGCCAGCGGCCGGGTTCGGCTAAGGGCGTGATTTTCATGACCCTTGAGGACGAGACGGGGATTGCCAACGTCATCGTCTGGCCGAAGGTGTTTGAAGCCCATCGGCAAATCGTGCTGGGCGCCCGGTTCGTTAAGGTGACGGGAAAACTCCAGCGGGAGGATACGGTCACCCACCTCGTCGCCCACCGTTTGGAGGATAAGACGGAAATGCTGACCGCCCTTGCGGCGGGTGAGGAGGATTGGGATGTGCTCGACCGGGCCGATGAGGTGAAGCGCCCCACCATCGACCTTCGCACTGAGGCCAAGGACCGTTCCCGCGTCGCTCGTCTGGTGAAGGATGCGCCCGAGTTGAGGGGGGACCTTGAGGCGGTGTTGGAGGCCAATCGCACCATCGTCGATGCCCTGGCTGCCCATGAAATCGCCGGCAGGAGGCTGATCCGGCAAGCTGGCGGGACCGGTGAGCCGGCCAACGATGGGTCACCGAATGGTGTGCGAGGGGATACCATCCCGGCACCGACGGCCACCTGGGGAACGGCTCGGTCCGCCGCCCGCGATCTTTCGCACCTCGGCAAGCGACGCGCTAGTCGAGCTCGCAAAGCCCTACCCAAGGGGCGGAATTTTCAATGATCCGGGCAAAGATCCGTGCGGCCGAAAGGGGGCAGCCGCTCCCGCCGATGGTTCATTCTCCCGCAGGAGCGGCGATCGCATCAAGGGACGCTGCGCTTTTGCCCTTGACCCGATCACCGCTCCCGCGGGCTTCTGTGGTCAGTCGGCTCCGGAAGAAGGTCGGGCTTTCCGTCTCTCCAAAAGAAGATGATGGTCGGCGTTTGAAAGCTACCGGACGTCTGGAGTGAGACAGGTGCCAGTCCGGGATTGCTGCGCGGCGTGAGAACTTGCGCTAGGACGGCGCTACCGCCGGTTTGACCGGCACGGGCCGGGGAGCAGGATGAGCGCTTTCGCCTTTGATGACGAGCACGCCGACATTCGCGAGGGTGTGGGCAAAATCTGCGATCAGTTCCCCGGTGAATATTGGCGCGCGCGTGACGCGGGCCGGGAGTACCCGGAAGCCTTCGTCCAGGCGCTCGGAGAGGCGGGCTACCTTGCGGCAATGATACCCCAGGAGCACGGTGGCGCGGGGCTCGATCTGCGCGCAGGCACCGTCATCCTGGAGGAAATCCATCGGCGAGGATGCAACGCCGCCGCCTGCCATGCGCAGATGTACACCATGGGGACGATCCTGCGCCATGGCAGCGAAGACCAGAAGAAACGGTTCTTGCCGGCCATCGCCGACGGTAGCCTCGCGCTCCAGGCATTCGGTGTCACCGAACCCACCAGTGGGACCGATACGTTGTCGCTCAAGACGACCGCTCGGCGTGATGGCGATGAATACGTGGTCGACGGCCAAAAGATCTGGACTTCCAGGGCGCAGTATTCGGATTTGATGCTTTTGTTGGCCCGCACCACCCCGCGAGCCGAGGTGAAGAAGCGCACCGACGGTCTATCGGTGTTCCTGATCGACCTGCGCGCGCTGGTGGGGCGCGGCGTCACCATCCGGCCCATTCCCACCATGATCAATCACGCGACCACCGAAGTCTTCTTTGATGGGGCGCGCATTCCTGCCAGTTCATTGGTGGGGGAGGAGGGCAAGGGCTTCCGCTACATCCTTTCGGGGATGAACGCGGAGCGGATTCTCATTGCCGCGGAGTGTATTGGCGACGCGAAATGGTTCTTGGAGACCGGGAGCCGCTATGCGCGCGAGCGCGAAGTATTCGGCACCGCCATCGGCAAGAACCAGGGCATTCAGTTTCCCCTCGCAAAGGCGTTCGCCCAGACCCTTGCCGCCGAAGTGATCGTCGCGCGGGCCGCAAATCTTTACGATGAAGGCACCGACCCAGGCATAGAGGCGAATACGGCCAAAATGCTTGCCGCGGATGCAAGCTGGGCTGCGGGAGAAGCCTGCCTGCAGACCCACGGCGGGTTTGGGTTTGCGGTGGAATACGACGTGGAGCGCAAGTGGCGCGAAACCCGCCTTTACCAGATCGCGCCGGTCTCCACGAACCTCATCCTATCCTTCCTCGGCGAGCACGCCCTTGGGCTGCCAAAGTCCTACGGGTCGTGACCGGCGCAAAGAACCCTATGGATTTTTCCGAACGCGACTTTGCCCACTGGATCGGCCGCACGCGAGTGAGTGTGGACGCTCTCACAGATCGGCTCGTCGCTGAGTTTTGCGCGACGCTTCACCCCCATGTGGCGGCTGTGGAGGGTGCGCCGCCGGGGATTTTCTGGGCCCTTTGTCCCGACATGCTTCCCGCCACGGAATTGGGGCCGGACGGTCATCCTCGCCTTGGTATCGTGCTTCCCGACATTCCCTTCGGCCGGCGCATGTGGGCCGGAGGAGAGGTGCTTTTCCACGGCGATTTGCACGTGGGCGATGGGGTGCAGAGGACGTCGGAGATTGCCGACATTGCGTTTAAGACCGGTCGATCCGGCCGGCTGTGCTTCGTCACCGTGCGCCACCGCTACAGCGTTGGCGGGAAGGACAAAGTCCTAGAGCGGCAGGACATTGTGTACCGCGAGCCCACCCGCGCTGCGCTGCCCGCGAAATCCCCTGCGGCGCCCAAAGAGGGCGGGAACGGCGCACGCATCGAATTGACTGCAAACCCGACGATGTTGATGCGCTACAGTGCGCTGACCTTCAACGGCCACCGCATCCACTACGATCTACCCTATGCAAAGAATGTGGAGGGGTATGTGGGGCTCGTGGTCCATGGCCCGCTCCAGGCGACGCTGCTTCTCAATCTGGCGGCGACCCAACTTGGTCGTTTGCCGAGCCGGTTTTCCTATCGGGGTCTTTCGCCCCTCATCTGCGGCGACCCGTTTGTGGTCGAACTGGGCGAGGAGGGCGGAACGCTGAAGGGCAGGGTGTTGGCGTCCGACGGACGCGAGACCTTTGGGGCGAGCATCGACCCTTAGCGGCCTGCCAAGAACGGTTTGCAAGAAAGGGGTTAGCTCGCTTGT
Source organism: Pseudomonadota bacterium (assembly GCA_039189655.1). Classification (GTDB taxonomy): domain Bacteria; phylum Pseudomonadota; class Alphaproteobacteria; order Rhizobiales; family Amorphaceae; genus Acuticoccus. The sequence goes on from JBCCYN010000174.1 coordinate 5,182, forward strand.
TCTACGCGCACCTACGGTCCCTTGCGGACCGTACCTTCAGCCGAAAACGGTCCCAGATCACATATGCCATCCCGGCAAGCAGCAGCGTTGCCATCGCATACCAAGTAATGGCGTAGGACAGGTGGGGGTTGCGAAATGACACCACCGTCAGGCCGCCGCGGGGCCACGCGTTGGGACCCAGCGCGTGATCGGCGTCGATGAAATAGTCCTCAGTGGCAGTGAGGGAGGCACCGGCGGAAAGGGCAGCGACGTCGCGTGAGTACCAGCGGTTTTCCGCCGGATTGTTCCGTTCCAGGAGAGTACCGCCGGGTTCGGTCATGCGCAGGAGGCCCGCGACCGTTCGCAATCCTTCCGGCTCGGCCCATTCCTCGCGCGCCATGAGTTGGGGCACAAAGCCCCGGTTGATCCAAACGCGCTGGGAGCCGGCGTCCAGGGGCGTCATCACCCAAAAGCCCGCGCCCAGAGCGGTGACGGCTTTGACTTTGCGAGACAGGTCGTGGCGGAAGATGCCGCTCGTCGCCACCCTTAAGTAAGCGTGATCGTCGGCGTTCACCGGACCTGAAGGGGCGGCCACTGGATCACCGAAGGCCCGCGTATCCACCGCTTCGATGAGGTCGAGCTTCCAAGCGAGCCGGTGAACTTGCCAGTTGCCCAAAAGGATCAAGCTGACGAAGACAGCCGCCGCAAAGACCAAAATGGTGATGTCGAGCCAAAGTGGCCGTTTGGTCTGGAACGGGACCACATCGCCCATGACAACCCCGCGGCAGGTCCTAAGGCAGGTTTCTCACCCGCTCGATCACCTCGTGGGCGGGCATCATGTTTTCGTGGAGGTGGAACATGACCCAGATGGAGCCCGCCAGAAGGATGATGATCAAGATGGCTGTGAAGCCGATGGACATGGCCTGCCAGCCATCCTCTGCCCCGAGCGTCACGTGCAGGAAGTAGTAGATGTGGACCATGATCTGGGCGGCACCGAGGCCGAAGATGATGGTGAGCGCGAGGGGCAGGCTCAGGCTAACCTCACCAAGGACGATCCAGAACGGAATGATCGTCATGACCACCGATAGAGCAAAGCCGATCATGTAGGAGCGGTAGCTTCCCTGCGCATGACCTTTGCCATGGTCGGCGGCGTGCGGATCAGCGCTCATATCAGGACCCCGGTGAGATAGACGAAGGAAAAGACGCCGATCCAGATGAGATCGAGGAAGTGCCAGAAGAGGGAAAGGCACAGGATGCGGCGCTTGTTTTCGTGGGTCAGGCCGTAGATCGAAACCTGCGCCATGAGCACGCAAAGCCAGATGCAACCCGACGTGACGTGCAGCCCGTGGGTTCCCACGAGGGTAAAGAAGGACGACAGGAAGGCGCTTGCCATGGGCGTTGCGCCCAGGTGCCACAGGTGGGTGAACTCGTAGACCTCGATCCCGAGAAACGCGAGGCCGAAGAGGAGCGTCACCACCAGCCATGCCATCATTCCCAGCTTATGGCCGTCCTGCATACAAAGGACGGCAAAGCCATAGGTGATGGACGAAAACAGCAGCATGAAGGTGGAGACGAGGATGAGATCGATCTCGAAAAGATCGGCCGGGGAGGGGCCTGCTGCGTAGTTCTGGCCCACCACGGCATGGACGGCGAAAAGGACGCCAAAGATGAGGCAGTCGCTCATCAGGAACATCCAGAAGCCGAGCATCGTCCCGGTTTCTGGATGGCCGTGGTCGCCGTGCTCGTGGGGATCTTCGCGGACGTAGAATTGGAGCGTCGGGCGGCCGACGGTATCGGTGGTGGCCATCCTCTTACTCCGCCGCTTGCGCAGTCAGCGAATCGGGCTGTCGGCCATCGCGGCCTGTGAGCAGTCGTGTCCGTTCGGCCTCGATCTCAGCCACCTCCTCGGCCGGGACATAGTAATCGCGGTCGTAGTTGAAGGTATGGGCGATGCCGCAGAAGACCGTCGCCAGGAAAGTGCCCGCGGCGAGCCAGTAAACGTGCCACACCAATGCAAAACCCATGACCGTGGCCGCGCCAGCCATGAGAACGCCCGTTGCCGTGTAACGCGGCAAATGAATGGGCACGAAGCCGTCTGTGGGCCGCACGTAGCCGTTGCGCTTCATGTGTGTCCAAGCGTCGATTTCGTAGACCCGCGGAGTGAAGGCAAAATTGTAGTAGGGCGGCGGCGAGGAGGTGGACCATTCAAGGGTGCGGCCGTCCCATGGGTCGCCGGTGGTGTCGCGCAGTTCTTCGCGCTTTCTGATGGAGACGTAGATCTGCACCAGGAAGGCGACGATCCCCACCGCAACGAAGAGTGCGCCGACCAGCGCTGTCACGAAGTAGCCGGCATAGATGGTGTCATGGAATTGGCTCAAGCGGCGGGTGACGCCCATGAGGCCGAGAACGTAAAGGGGCATGAATGCGAGGTAAAACCCGATCAACCAGCACCAAAAACTCACCTTCCCCCAAAACGGATCCAGGGAAAAACCGAACGCTTTGGGGAACCAGTAGGTAAAGGCTGCAAAGAGGCCGAAAACCACACCGCCGATGATGACATTGTGGAAGTGCGCCACCAGGAAGAGCGAATTGTGGAGCACATAGTCCGCCGGCGGAACGGCAAGGAGGACGCCGGTCATGCCGCCGATGGTGAAGGTGACCATGAACGCGATGGTCCAGAGCATGGGCACATCGAGGCGGATGCGGCCCTTGTACATGGTAAAGAGCCAGTTGAAGAGCTTTGCGCCGGTGGGGATCGAGATGATCATGGTGGTGATGCCGAAAAACGAGTTGACGTCCGCGCCGGCGCCCATCGTAAAAAAGTGGTGCAGCCAGACGATGTAGCTCAGCACCATAATCACGCAGGTGGCGTAAACCATCGAGGTATAGCCAAACAGTCGCTTGCCGCTGAAGGTGGGCACCACCTCAGAAAAAATGCCGAACACCGGTAGCGTAAGGATGTACACCTCCGGATGACCCCAGATCCAGATGAGGTTCACGTACATCATCGGATTGCCGCCGAGGTCGTTGGTGAAGAAGTTGGTGCCCAGGTAGCGGTCCGCGGTGAGCAGCGCCAGCGTGGCGGTGAGCACCGGGAAGGTGGCCACAATCAGCACGTTGGTGCAGAGCGTGGTCCAGCTGAATACCGGCAGCTTCATCCACGTCATGCCCGGCGCGCGCATTTTCACCAGGGTGACAATGAGGTTGATGCCGGAAAGCGTGGTGCCGATGCCGGCAATGTTCAGCGCCCAGAGGTAGTAGTCCATGCCGACGCCGGGACTGAAGTTCAGCCCCGACAGGGGCGGATAGGCCAGCCAGCCGACCGCGGCAAACTCCCCGACAAACAGGGAGATCATCAGGAGCATCGCGCCGGAGACCGTGAGCCAGAAGCTCAGGTTATTCAGAAAAGGAAAGGCCACGTCCCGGGCGCCGATCTGCAGCGGCATCACGTAGTTCATGAAACCGGTGACAAACGGCATGGCGACGAAGAAGATCATGATCACGCCGTGGGCGGTGAAGATCTGGTCGTAGTGGTAGGCCGGCAGGAAACCGACAAAGCCCGCCGAAGCCAGCGCCTGGTGTGCCCGCATCAGCAGCGCGTCAGAAAAGCCCCGCAGCAGCATCACCACGCCGAGCACCATATACA
>JBCCYN010000175.1:0-8721 GCA_039189655.1 Pseudomonadota bacterium
AAGGCGCTGATTGGCCGGGATCCCGGCGCCTTCATAGACGGCATGAACACCATCGTACAAAGCAACGACCCCAGCCATGCGCCGGGGCTCATCACCGCCATGCGCTTTGCCAACGCTCCACAAAACTATTTTGATGCCGCGCTCTTCTCACTCACGGGCGAGGACAAAAAGGGCTGGTTCGACTGGATGCTGTGGCAGGAGGCCCATCCCGAAATCGCCCCCCATCCCACCTACTACCCATTCAAACAGGACCTTTTCCGCCGTATTGACCCGAACTTCTCCGTCTTTATCGATACGCCGTTCTTCACGCCCGATGCCGCCAAGATCCGGATCGAAGAGATCGCCTGGGGCGGGGTGCGCAAGGATGGCATCCCCTCTCTCGACAACCCCGAGCTGATGGGCGCCGCCGACGCCGACTACCTAGTGGATGACGACCTTGTCTTCGGCGTCTCCATCAATGGGGATACGCGCGCCTATCCGCTGCGCATCATGGGCTGGCACGAAATGTTCAACGAGGTCATCGGTGGCGTGCCCGTGGCGCTTGCCTACTGCACCTTGTGCGGTTCGGGTATCTTGTTCGAGACGGCTGTGGAGGGGCGAGAGGCGCCGTTCGTGTTCGGCTCTTCGGGATTTTTGTACCGGTCGAACAAGCTGATGTTTGACCGGGAAACCCACACGCTCTGGAATCAGTTCACGGGGAAACCTGTGATAGGAGAGCTCGCTGACACTGACCTTTCCCTCAAGCAGCGCCCGGTCGTCATCACCACGTGGGGGAGCTGGAGGGAGAAAAACCCCGGCACCAAAGTCCTGACACTCAACACCGGCCACCGGCGCGACTATGGCTCCGGCGTCGTCTACCGGGACTATTTTGGCAGCCCCGACCTCATGTTCCCCACCGCAACGGACGAGGCGCGGCTGAAGCAAAAGGACTACGTGTTCGGCATCCGTACCACCGGCGCAGCGCGGGCGTGGCCGGTCGGAGCGTTCGAGGAGATGCCGGTCATCAACGATCGGGTGGGCGGGCTCGACGTTGTCCTCGTGGGCGACCCAGAGGAGCGGACCGTGCGCGCCTATGAGCGGGGCGGCCGCACCTTCGACGACGGGCTCAAGGCGGATGGCGCGGCCTGGACCCTCACGGAAGACGCCCTGCTGGGCCCCAACGGCGAGATCGCCCCGCGCGTTGCAGGCCACATCGCCTATTGGTTCGCCTGGGACGGCTATCTGGGCCTCCAGTCTTCGCTTTATCCGGACTGAGAAGGCTTTTTCGCGCCACCGAACCGCACCATCTCCCGAGCAACGCAATGGTGCCGGGGGTCGGGCGCAATGGTGCGCAATCTCCTCATTCCGCACGTTTTGGCGTGCGCGCTCATCTCTGCTGCGCTGGTGGTCATGGAGATCGCCGGCACGAACCGCACCATGCCCGACCTTGTCCTGGCTACGTCCGGGTTCGCCTTGGCGATTGGGGCGTTCGCCACGTCAGTGGTGGCGGTGGTGTTGGTGGTGTGGCGGCCCCAGCATCGGCCTCAGTGGACCTGGCTTATAGGGCACGGTGGCATGCTTTTTCTGTTGTTCACCCTATCGAGCACATGGATCGCGACGCACCTTGTGTGACGGGAGGTGGTTCGGTGCGCTCGGTTGCAAACGGGCGCACCTGGGGCTATATCCCGCGTTCTTCCAAGAGATGAGGTCGCCCGGCCACACCGGCCTTTCGCCGGTCATACTCGGGCATGCCGCGGCGGCCGCCAGTGACGGAGATGAAAATGCCCAAGATGAAGACGAAATCAGGCGCCAAAAAGCGCTTTAAAATCACTGCGACCGGTAAGATCAAAGCCCAGCAAGCTGGCAAGCGGCACGGCATGATCAAGCGCACCACCAAGTTCATCCGCCAAGCGCGGGGCACGACGACGCTTCATGAGGCCGATACAAAGCGCATCATCAAGCAATTCATGCCCAACGGCTAAGGAGTTTTTAGGATGGCACGGGTAAAACGGGGCGTCACCGCGCACGCCAAGCACAAAAAAATCTTAAAGCAGGCGAAGGGCTACTACGGGCGGCGCAAGAACACCATCCGCACAGCCAAGCAGGCGGTGGAGAAGGCCAACCAGTACGCCTATCGCGACCGCAGGGTGAAGAAGCGTAACTTCCGCGCCCTTTGGATCCAGCGCATCAACGCGGCGATTCGGCCCCTTGGTCTCACCTACGCGAGGCTCATCGACGGTCTCAATAAAGCGGAGATCGAAGTGGATCGAAAAATGCTCGCTGATCTCGCTGTCCATGAGCCCGAGGCGTTTCAGGCCATCGTGGAAACGGCGCGGGCAGCACTCCCAGAAGAACTACGCGGTAGCCCCGCAGTCTAGTCTGCGGCGTCTCGACAACGAATTACACTGGGTCGGGCGAACAAAAGTTCGCTCGGCTAAACCCGCTCGCCCAGATTTCCACGCCGTTCGTGCCGCAACATCATTCCGTGCGGCTGAACCGGGCTCCAGGAAGGAGCAAGGGTACGGACGCCCGCTGGTTCCAGTGCCACCTGGCCCCTACTCTGGATCGGGATCGACGCCGTTGTTGATCCGCTCGCGCAGCTCCTTGCCGGGGCGGAAAAACGGCACGGACTTCTCGTCCACCTCCACCGCCTCGCCCGTACGCGGGTTTCGGCCGGTACGCGCATCGCGGTGGCGCACGGAAAACGCACCGAAACCGCGAATTTCCACTCGGTTGTTGTCGCGCATGGCGTTGCTCATCTCCCGCAAGACGCAGTTGATGACGGACTCTACATCGCGCTGAAGCATGTGCGGATTACGCATGGCCACCCGCGTTATCAATTCGGACTTAATCATTGCTGAGCTCCGGTCGCCCCCGGTATGTCCGGAGCTTGCCAAATGGCCCACAGGCCGTCAACAGAACCCATTGGAACATTTGGTGAAACGGTGATGCCAAGGGCAGAAAGAACACCGTTCGCCACCCGTTCCGAGAGGCTGGAGACAAGGGAGACGGTGCCCTCGCGTCGGGGTTTATAGTTTCGCACAGGAAGACCCTTCGGCACGTCGCGCTCTTTGGTGAGCCAGGCGATGGCCGCGTCCTCGCCGCCGATCTCGTCGATAAGCCCTTCCTCAAGGGCCTGGGCGCCAGTGAAAATCCGCCCGTCGGCCAGGCCCCGGGCCTTGGCGCTGGGCATGGATCGGCGCTCGATGACGAGGTCGAGGAAATACTTGTAGGTATCGTCCACCACCGACTGGAGCGCGGCGATGGCGGCCGGCGGCGCCGGCTCGAAGGGGTTGGGCTCCGCCTTGAGGGGCCCCGAATCCACCTTTCGGACCTTAATCCCCAAATGGTCGAGCATGTCGCTGATTTGACCGTACTGGATGAGGACGCCGATGGAGCCGGTGAGGCTCGTGCGTTGGGCGACGATGTGGTCGCTGGCGAGGGCGGTCATGTAGGCGGCCGACGCGCCGAGGGTGTTGATGTGCGCCACCACAGGCTTTTTCGCGTCCAGCGCGCGCAGGGCATTGAAAAGAGTTTCGCCCCCCACCGAGGTGCCGCCGGGGGAATTGATGGCGACGAGCACCCCTGAAACCGTCGAGGATTTTTCCAAGCGCTTGATGAGGCGCATCATTGCTCGGTCGTTGAGGATGGGCCCACTAACGCTGATGCGGGCCACGTGCTTGGTGCCGGTGATTTCGGTCTGGGTGACGGCAACCGCTGCGATGGCGCCGATGATGACGAGGATGGCCAACCCGCGCCAAAGGGCGATGCGGCGGCGAAGGCGTCGTCGGTCGAGTACCGTGTCCACATCAAGTGCCATACAAAAACTCCTTCGACCGCCCCAGTCGCAAACCCTAAGCCCGGCGCCCTCGCCCGTTAATCGGCTGCGTCGTCACACGGGCGGCGTGCCATTTTGGGCAAGCACATCGCCCACCAGGTAGAGAGAGCCGCAAATGAGAATGCGCGGCGGTGGCTCGAACCGCCAGTTTTCTGCCAGCAGCCGAAGGGCGGTTTTGACCGAAGCGACGGGCTCGGCGGAAAGATCCGCTGCCTCCGCCGCATCGGCAAGCGCCGCCGCTTCGATGGTGGCCGTACTACCGGGGACCCGCACCGTGAAGACGTGACGGGTGAGCCCCCCGAAGGCGCGGAAATAGCCCGTTGGGTCCTTGGTGGCGAGCATCCCGGCAATGAGAAAGAGAGGACGCGGGACCCGTTCTTCGAGGTCAGCCATGGCGGTGGCCACGGCTTCCCCGGCATCGGCGTTGTGGCCGCCATCGAGCCAGACCTCCGACTCCGTGGGCGCAAACTCCAGAATCTTGCCCTTGGTGAGCCGCTGCATCCGCCCGGGCCAGTCGGCGCCCACGATGCCGCGCTCGATGGACTTCGGGTCCGTGACAAAGCCGGTGGTGCGCAAGGTGGCAATGGCAACGCCGGCGTTGATGAACTGGTGCCTGCCGAAAAGGCGTGGCTCGGCAAGGTCGATGAGGCCGTCATTGTCCTGAAACACCGTGTGGCCGTGCTCCTGGAGCACCGACCAGTCCGCCCCGCCCAGGTGCAGCGGGGCGTTATAGCGGGCCGCGTGACGCTCGATGACGCTCGCGACGTCCGACTTTTGCGGCGCGGAGATCACCGGCACCGCGCGCTTGATAATCCCCGCCTTTTCGGCAGCGATTTCGGCGAGCGTGGTGCCGAGAAAGCCCATGTGGTCAAAGCCGATGGTGGTGAGCACCGACGCCAGCGGCGTTTCCACCACGTTGGTGGCATCAAGGCGGCCCCCAAGGCCTGTCTCGAGGATCAGGACATCGGCGGGGTTTTCAGCGAACAAAAGCAGCGCCGCCGCAGTGGTAATCTCGAAGAAGGTGATTTCCGAACCGTCGTTGATGTGTTCGGCGTGCTGGAGGGCGGCGGTGAGTGTTTCGTCCGAAACAAGGGCGCCGCCTTCTTCGGCCCCGAGGCGGATGCGCTCGTTAAACCGCACCAGATGCGGTGAGGTATAGACATGGGTGCGCTTGCCGTCCGCCTCGCAAGCCGCGCGCAGCATGGCGCTCACGCTTCCCTTGCCGTTGGTGCCGGCAATGTGGATCACCGGCGGAAGATTCTTCTCCGGGTTGCCCAAAGCCCCCAGGAGCCGCTCCAACCGGCCGAGCGACAGGTCTATGCTCTTGGGGTGGAGCGCTTCGATACGCTCCAGGATCGGACTGGCGGCGTCCACGTCAGCCCTCGGCGGTGGCGGGCGCTGGCGCGTCCGGGGACGATGGCGCGCCGGCACCTGTTGCGTTCATCTGATCGGGGGCCGGCAAAGCCGCGGGTGGTTCGATGGGCGGCGCTTTGTGGGTCAGCACACGCAGGAGCCCGGCGAGGGTCGGCCGCAACTGGTGGCGGTGAACGACCATATCCACCATGCCGTGCTCGTAGAGATATTCGGAGCGCTGAAATCCTTCGGGCAACTTTTCCCGGATCGTCTGCTCGATGACCCGGGGGCCGGCAAAGCCGATGAGCGCCCCGGGCTCGGCACTGTGCACATCGCCAAGCATGGCGTAGGACGCGGTGACGCCTCCCGTGGTGGGGTTGGTGAGGACCACCACGTAGGGGATGCCCGCCTCCCGCAACGCAAGGATCGCCGCGGTGGTGCGCGGCATTTGCATGAGCGACAGGATGCCTTCCTGCATCCGCGCTCCGCCGGAGGCGGCGAAGAGGACGTAAGGGGTGTTTTCGGCCATGGCCGCATCGGCCCCGGCGATGATGGCCTCGCCGGCCGCCATCCCGAGCGAGCCGCCCATGAAGGCAAAATCCTGCACCGCCACGGTGAGTTTGAGCGTTTCCACCGTGCCGCGCGCCACCGTTACGGCGTCGTCGCGGCCCGTCTTCGCCCTGGCGTCCTTCAGGCGGTCCTGGTAGCGGCGCTCGTCTCGGAACTTGAGAGGATCCTGGGGCACCGGCGGGGTGGGAAGGGTCTCGTACTCACCGCCATCAAACAGTGATGCAAGGCGCGCATCCACGGGCATGCGCATATGAAAGCCCGAGCCGGGCACCACCCAACCGTTGGTCTCAAGATCGCGATGGAATACCATCTCGCCCGTTTCGGGGCACTTGATCCAAAGGTTTTTGGGGGTATCCCGCTTCGTCCAGAACGAAGAGATTTTCGGCCTGACGACGGAGCTGATCCAGTTCATGCGCTAACCTTCTACCTCAGCGCGATGGGCTATAGGCCGCCGCTGCGAATTTACAGTGAAGAGACTAATCTAAGCGCTGCGGACTGTCTTCCCAGGGTCTGAACCAAAGCATTTGTCCCGATGTCCGCCACCGGGAGTGCGCGGCCCTACTCCGCCGGTTGAAGCCGCGCGCCGCGAACGCCCTGCGACAGTGTTTTTACGAACGCAGCTGCCTGGTTGGCGGCGTCCTGGGGCGGCGCTTTGGCGATAATGTCGACGATGGCCGAGCCCACCACGGACGCGTCGGCGACACGCGCGATGGCGGCGGCCTGGTCCGGCGTCTTGATCCCGAAACCCACCGCCACCGGCAGCGAAGTGGCCGCCTTCAACTTTTCAACGGCCTGCTCCACATCCGCCGCAGCAGCGCTTCGCGTGCCGGTAATGCCCGCAATGGCCACGTAGTAGAGGAAGCCGGAGGTGTTCGCGAGGACGGCAGGGAGGCGCTTTTCGTCGGTGGTGGGGGTGGCAAGGCGGATGAAGTCGAGCCCCGCCGCCCGGGCCGGCAGGCACAGCTCATCGTCCTCCTCCGGCGGCAGATCGACAACGATGAGCCCATCCACCCCTGCATCCACGGCCTCAGACAAAAAATTTTCGACGCCGCGGTGATAGATGGGGTTGTAGTAGCCCATCAGGACGATGGGGGTTTCGCTATCGTCACGGCGAAAATCGCGCACCTGTTCGATGGTGGATGTCATGGTGGCGCCCGCATCCAGGGCGCGGCGGGATGCGGCCTGGATGGCCGGCCCGTCCGCCATGGGATCGGTGAACGGCATCCCCAGCTCAATGATGTCAGCCCCGGCGCCGGGCATGGCGCGCAGGATGGATTTTGCGGTTTCCGGATCAGGGTCGCCGGCGGTGATGAACGTCACCAGCGCGGCGCGATTTTCCCGGGCGAGGGCGTCAAAACGGGTTTTGAGACGGCTCATCAGTGGGCGGCCGCGGTACGGGCTTCAAGGGCGGACGCCACGGTGTGAACATCCTTATCGCCCCGGCCGCAAAGGTTCATGAGGATGATTTCATCCCGGTCCATACCCGGCGCCACGTTCGCAATGTGTGCCAGCGCATGGGCAGGCTCCAGCGCCGGTAAGATGCCCTCTGTGCGGGCCAGAAGCTGGAAGGCCGACAATGCATCCCCATCGCCGATGGGAACGTATTGCACCCGGCCGATCTCCTTTAGCCAAGCGTGCTCTGGCCCGATCCCCGGATAGTCGAGCCCTGCAGAGATGGAATGACCTTCCAGGATCTGGCCGTCTCCGTCCTGCAGAAGGTAGGTGCGATTGCCATGGAGGACGCCCGGCTCCCCCGCCGAGAGCGAGGCGCAGTGCTCGTCACCGTCGAGCCCCTTGCCGCCTGCCTCCACACCCACAAGGGTGACGTCATCGTCAAGGAAGGGGTGAAAGAGGCCGATGGCGTTGGAACCGCCGCCCACCGCGGCCACCACCAAGTTCGGTAGCTTGCCTGCTGCGTCCTTGATTTGCTCGCGCGCTTCCGTGCCGATGACCGACTGAAAATCCCTCACCATGCGCGGGTAGGGGTGGGGACCGGCCGCAGTTCCGATCAGGTAGTAAGTGTTTTCGACGTTGGCGACCCAGTCGCGCAGCGCCTCGTTCATGGCGTCCTTCAGAGTGCCTGCACCGGCCTCAACGGGGACGATCTCGGCGCCGAGAAGTTTCATGCGGAAGACGTTGGGCGCCTGCCGCTCCACGTCCTTGGCGCCCATGTAGACGACGCAAGGCAACCCGAAGCGCGCACAAACGGTGGCCACCGCCACGCCGTGCTGACCGGCCCCGGTTTCGGCAATGATCCGGGTCTTGCCCATGCGCTTGGCCAGCAAAATCTGGCCGATGCAGTTGTTGATCTTGTGGCTGCCGGTGTGATTGAGCTCGTCGCGTTTGAAGAAAATTCTTGCGCCACCCAGCTCATCAGAAAGGCGTTCGGCGAAATAGAGCGGTGATGGCCTGCCAATGTAGTCCCGCCCAAGGGAGGCAAGTTCTGCGGCAAAGGACGGATCGTCCCGCGCCGCGTCGTAGGCTTCCTCCAGGGAGAGGATGAGCGGCATGAGCGTTTCGGCCACAAAGCGGCCGCCGAAAATACCGAAGCGGCCGCGCTCGTCGGGGCCGTTGCGATAGGAGTTGGGGCGCTCGCTCATGGGTTCGTCCGTTCTCTTAATGGGCGGAGAGGGCTGCGCGTGCTGGCGGTGCAGCGGAGCAGACAACGCCTGAAAGCATGACGTTCGCGGGGCGGTCAAGAGTGCGCGGAGCGGCGCCGTCGCCCTGCTGCCCCTAAGGCGTGCGGCAAACCTTGATGGGTATGCCGGCCGGGTCGTGCAGGGTAAATGACGCACCAGCAGGCGTTTCCCCGGCGCCGGCGCCGGCAGCGAGGGAGGCAAACGTCTCATCGTCCGCGGCCATCGTCACGCCCGCCAAGCCAGCGCCCGGAGGCATCGTTCCAAAACCAGCGCTGTGCCAGGTGTTGATGCCCACGTGGTGGTGATATCCGCCACTGCCGAGAAAACTCGCGCGATCCATGC
>JBCCYN010000176.1:0-8687 GCA_039189655.1 Pseudomonadota bacterium
AACGATCTGCATGATAAATCTCTCCGATTCGCTGTCGCGCGTTGTGCGGACCGAGATGCTTAACGGAGCCATGTTCGGTTTATTCCAAGCGCTTTTGTCATCTCCCATCGGACGGCAGACATTTGGGGCAAGCGCGGCCGCTTTTGGCTCGCTGCGAATGCCGTTTTTGAGAGCCCCCAGACAAAAAAAATCTTTGTCGCTGGAATAGGCGGCAAGCCATCCCGTTCGCCTCTTTGTCCTGGGCGTTCAGGTCTTCGGTCCTGTCGTCCTGGCCACCATTGAGAGGACGAAACGATGCAGTTTTTTCGCCTGGTTCAATCTGACATCGATCCATTGCCCTACCTTGACGAAATTGCAGCGGTGGGTGGTGCGTTCGATCTCGTGACGGGACGGCAAGACAAGATCGCCGTGCAGCGCGAGGCCCTCGCCATTCCCTTGCGTGGCGTGCGCAAGTCGGCAGTGGGTGAGCGCGATCCCCGTGACGTCCACGAGAGCCGGTGGACGACGGGTTCGGCGCGCTATCCCCTGGCGCGGAGGTTTTTGGAGGAGATTGCCCTCCACGAGGACGCCGTCCTCGGAAGGGCAAAGATCGTTTGCCTCCCCGCCGGTAATCGGGTCTACCCGCACATTGATCGCGGCGCCTACTATCGCGCCCGCAACCGCTACCATTTCGTCCTGCGATCCACCAACGGCTCCTGGCTCCGCGCGGCGGACGAGGAAATCCGCATGGCACAGGGCGAGCTCTGGTGGTTCGACAACAACCAAATGCATGAAGCCTTCAACGACGGTGACGAAGATCGCATCCACATGATCTTCGACCTGCTGCCGAGGCCGCTGGCCCAAGACATGTTTGGCAAAACCGCAGAGCCAGTTTGATGCGCCCATTACTTGCACGCGATTGCCGCGAGCGATGCGACGAGTGGCGGCTCATCCACCGGCCGGCACGGCGCAGGGGCGGCCTTTCGGCCCACATCGTACTGCCACGAAGGCACCTCAGTGGCAGTTCGCCCATTGTGGCCGTCCACGGCTTTGCGCGAAACGCTCGCGAGCAGGCAACACTGCTTGCCCCAGCGGCGGCAGCAGCGGGGCGGATGGTCATCGCACCCCATTTCCATAAAGCCGGTTGGAAGCGCTACCAGCAGCTTGTGGTCAAGGGCCGCGCCGACCTGGCGCTCCTCGCGCTGCTTGGCGAACTGAGGGCAGAGTTTTCCATGCCTGCGGGAAAGTTCGTGCTCTCGGGTTTTTCGGGAGGCGCGCAATTCGCGCACCGGTTTGCGATGCTCTACCCGGGGCTCGTACGTCGCCTCATCGTGACCGCGGCCGGCTGGTACACCTTTCCTGACGAGGCGCCCTATCCCTATGGCTGCGGCAAGGGCTCGGGCCCCCACGGCGGGTGGGGCCCCCAACTCGCGGCAAACCTCGATCGGTTCTTGCGCCTTCCCATGGACGTTTGTGTCGGAGCTTTCGACGATGGGCCGGACGCAACGTTGCGAGGCGGCCCAGAGCTAGACCGCACCCAGGGTGTTGGCCGCCTGACCCGCGCTCGCCGGTGGGTGGACGCGGTGCGCAGGGCTGCCCGCGCGCGCCACATCGAGCCGCAAGTGGCACTCAGCATCCTTGATGAATGCGCCCACGACTTCGCCATTTGTGCCCGCATCGCTCGCCTCGATCGGCGGATCGTCGGTCCGGAAAATGGGGGGTGGGACCAGTGAGCGCCCTGCCACCGATTCTTGAAGGCCAACGACGCTGGCAGCTTGCGGCACTCATCGGCTTCGCGCTCGGCCAGGCGCTGGCGGCCGGCCTCATCGCCTTTGCCACACGGGACGTCTTTGAGGCCCTTCGCACGAGTGCCAATGCGCCGTTGGCCGCTCTTGCCGGGATCGTTGCGGCCGGCTTCGCCATCGCGATCTTACGCTATGGGGAACGGGTCGTGGCCGAGCGCCTTGGTCAGGACTACACCGCCGCCCTGCGCCTTAAAATTTTTCTGCATCTGAGCCGGGTTCCGGCGCGCGCCCTTGCCCAGCGCAGGGTTGGGCACCTGTCCATGCGTTTCGTCGGTGATCTGTCTTCGGTGCGAAACTGGATCAGTCTTGGTCTTGCCCGACTGGTATCGGCCGCCATCGTCCTGCCGGCAACGCTCTTCGTCATCATCCTCCTCAGCGTTGATCTTGCGGTCGCGGCAGGTCTTCCGGTCCTCCTCGGAGGGACGGCGATGGCTGTCGTCGCCTTTCGCCTTCGCGGTACCCACAAACGCCTTCGCTCACGCCGTGCACGGCTGGCCGCCGACATGACGGAGCGGGTCGTCCATGCGCCCGAATTGCGCCTGCTCGGACGCATGGAGACAGAGCGTCGTCATCTGTCTTCGCGTACGGGGGCGATGGTCGCCTGTGCCATAGAGCGGGCGAGGGGCGTCGCGTTCTTGCGTGTCGTGCCCGATGTTCTCACCGGTGTGGTTGCCGGTTGCGTCTTCTTCACGGCGTTTCGAACAGGCATCAGTGGGGCGCTGGCGGCCGGTGCGCTGGCTGCCCTTGCCCTTGCGATCCGCCAGCTCGGCGATCTGGCGGGGGTTTGGGATCGCAACCGCGCCTTCATCGCTGCGCGGGACAGGTGCGAGGCGCTGCTTGCGGCGCCGACGTTGCCGGTCCCAGCGGCCTGCGCCCAAGAAGACCTTACCGATGCACCGCCGGAGTTGCGGTTTGAGGCGACTGTCGCCCCCGGACTTCAAGAGATCGACGCGGCCGCCCGGGCCGGCACCAAGGTCGCAATCATCGGCGGCAATGGCGCTGGCAAGTCGACGCTTCTGGCTCTGGCGGCGGGCTTGGAACATCCCACGAGCGGACGGGTCACCCTTGCCGGCCGGGACGTCGCAGGGCTGCAATGCAACGAACGCCACCGGGCGATCGGTTATCTCTCTGGCCGTTCGCCAATACTTGCGGGGTCGCTTCGCAGGGCGCTTGCAATGGGCGCTGCGGAGCGGCCGGCCGACAGTGAAATTGAAGCCTGCGCTGAGGCCTTCGGTCTCGGGCCCGTTCTTCATCGCCTGGGCGGGCTCGATGGCATTATCGCCGAGGCGGGCCGAAGTCTCTCGTCCGGAGAGGTGCGTCGTTTGCTTCTCGCGCGGGTGGCCTTGTCGGGTTCGCGACTTATCCTCCTTGATGAACCCGACGATGCCCTCGACGCGCCGGCCCGAACTCTGGTGGAGAACTGGCTCCTGGCCACCGATGCGACGGCGCTCATCGTGACCCATGACATGGAACTTGCCCGCAAGCTGGATGAGGTGTGGTTGATGGCGCGCGGCGAAGTCGTTGCGAGCGGCCCCCCTGGGGACCTGTTGCCCGCGAAAAACCATGCACCAGCCGCCCTTGAGCGAACGCGCAATACCATCAACAGCACCCTTTAAGGTCAGCTTGCAAGCAGGCAGTCAAGAAAGGGAGGCATCGACCTATCGCTTTACGTGAGCGGGAAGCGGGATGTTGTTTGCAGCCAGTTCTTCGGCATCGACGTAAGCAATGACGATGCCGGGGGGCTCCCGCGCATCGGTCATCGCCTCGACGATTTCCGCCGAGCGGGTGATGCGGTTGTGGTGGCGACGGGCCCACGCGAAGTGGAGCGCACTCAAGCGTTCGATTTCAGCGCTGAAGGCCGGGTCAGATCCAAGGTTCACCAGTTCTTGTGCATCGGTTTCTAAATCGAACAAAAGCGGTGGCAGGTTTTCGATGTGGATATACTTCCAACGTCCATCGAACACCATGACCATGCGCGCATCGCTTTGATCGACCCCCACTGCACGCCGAGCATCCCGGGTCGAGTAGTCATACTCGGAAATACAGTGATCGCGCCACGCAGTATCTTTGCCGTGGAGGAGCGGTTCCAGCGAATGACCTTCAACGATGTGCGGTTTTACGCGACCGCCGAAGAATTCGATGAAGGTAGGAGTAAGGTCGATGCCCTCCACCAGCTTATCGCAGACGGTGCCGCGGGTGGCGTCCGCCTGTGCACGGGGGTCGTAGACGATGAGCGGGATGCGGGCAGAACAGTCGTAAAAGAGGTCTTTTTCGCCGAGCCAGTGATCGCCCATGTTGTCGCCATGGTCAGAGCAGAAGACGATCATCGTGTCGTCCATACGGCCGGCTTTTTCAAGATAAGCGAAAAGCCGCCCCATCTGGTCGTCCAACTCTGTGATAAGGCCCATGTAGGTGGGGGCGACGAGTGCACGCACCTCGTCACGCTGGAAGGTTTTGCAGATGCGGGTGTTGATCCACGCGTGGAGCAGCGGATGGTTGGTTTGCCGTTCCTGTTCGCTTCGGTTCACGGGTGGCACATCGGCGGCGCTATAGATGCTGTTGTAGGGCGCCGGCGCGAGATACGGCCAATGGGGTTTGATGAAGCTGAGATGGCAGAGCCAGGGATCGCCACGCTGCTTCTCGATGAATTCGATCCCGCGGGTGGTGAGCCACGCGGTCTCTGAGTGTTCTTTGGGCACGCGGGCAGCGTAGGGGGCGTTTTCTAGAAGCCACCCGGTGCGCAGTTCCCCGTCCGGGCCGACGGCAGTATTCGCCCACTCTTCCCAAGGGTTTTCGCCGTCCATGCCGTGTGTGCGTAAGTATTGATCGTAGTCCTCGCCGTGCCGGTTGGCATCGATGGTGGCGTTCGTGCCGTCGTCGCGCACGAAAACTTCGAACCCGCACTCGCTGACCCGGGCACCGATGATCCCGTTCGGGTCGATGCCCAGGCGTGCCATCCCCTCCTTATCGGCGCGCATATGGGTCTTGCCCACCAGAGTGGACTCCACGCCGATTTCGCGCAGGTGATCGCCGAGCGTCACCTCCCCGACGCGCAGCGGAAAGCCGTTCCAAGTGGCGCCGTGGGAACGCACATAGCGGCCGGTATAAAAACTCATTCGGCTGGGGCCGCAGATAGGTGATTGTACATAGGTTCGGTCGAACCGCACGCCCTTGGCAGCAAGGCGGTCAAGATTTGGCGTGTGGATGTGCGCGGCGCCGTAGCAGCTGAGGTAGTCCCAGCGCAGTTGATCGGCCATGATCCAAAGAACGTTCATGACGATGGCCCATCCTTTGTCATGGAGTTGGTGCTTTTGGCCGCGCTCTCGCCGGAGCCAAAGGGTGAAAACTCTCGCTCGCCATCATCGCAAGATGGATGGAAGCCATGTGGCAATGCCAGGGACGGCAAAGACCAAAAGCAAGCCCAAGACGATGGCGAAGATGAACGGAATAACGCCACGGAAAATCTGCCCTAAACGTACGGTGGGAATGACCGACTTCACCACAAAAACATTCATGCCGATGGGCGGCGTTATGAGGCCCAATTCGGTAACGAGCACGACAACGATGCCGAACCAGATCATATCGACGCCCGACTGGTAAAGTGTCGGCAGGAAGACCGGGACAAGCAGGAGAAGAATGCCGATCGATTCGAAGATCATCCCCATCAATACCGCAATGAGGGCGATGGCGATCACAAGTTCATAGGGTGTAAGGTTCATGTCTTCGACAAGAAAAACCAAGTCGTAGGGCATGCCGGAAAGGTTTATGAACTGGGCAAATACGAGTGCCCCAAAGATGACGATGAAGAGGCTCGCTGTGGTTTTGGTCGCCTCCACCAGCGCGTCTTTCCACTCCTTCAGCGTGCGGAATTTACCGCGGGTGACGGCAATCACCGCGGCGCCGAACGCGCCGATGCCGGACGCCTCGGTGGGGGTGAATATCGAGCCGTATATGCCGCCCAGGACGAGGACAAAAAGCGCGATGACGGGCCATACCCCGCGCAGTGCGCGCTTACGGTCTTCGGGGGGGAGGGGATCCCCTGCGGGTCCGGCTTTGGGATCAAAGCGCACCGTGATCGCGACCGCGCCCATGAAGAGCGAAACCAGGAGAATGCCCGGCAAGATCCCGGCCATGAAGAGGAGGCCGATATCCACCTCCGCCACGATCCCATAGATCACGAGGGGCACCGAGGGCGGGATCATGATGCCGAGGGTTCCCCCCGATGCGATGGTGCCGGTCGCAAGGCTGTCGCGGTAGCCGAACTTCCGCATCGGTGGCATTGCCACCTTCGACATCGTCGCGGCCGTGGCGAGGGAGGAGCCGCATACTGCTGAAAAGCCGGCGCAGGCGACGACGGTGGAGAGCGCAAGTCCGCCCCGGAAACGGCCAAGGCCGGAATATGCGGCGTCGTAAAGGTCGCGGCTGACGTCGGCACGGTAAATAAAAACGCCCATCAGGATGAAAAGCGGGATGACGCTGAGATTATAGTTCATCGCGTCTTCCATGATCTGCTGACCGGCCATCGCGAACGCGGCTTCTGGGCCGCGCTGGAGCGAAAACCCCACCACGCCGACAATCAGTGTGACGAAGCCGACCCGGAAGCCGAAGAAGCAAAGCGCGATGAGAACGCCAAAACCGATGAGCGCCGTTGTCACAGGGGGCTCGCGTGGTCGGTGATGGTGTGGTCCTCCTCTTTCAGGAAGAGGCCAAGAATCTGGGCAACGAGGCTGACTGCGCTGAGCACTGCGATGGCGCCGGCGACCCAAACCAGCGGCCATTCGAGGACGATCGTTATCTTGTTGAGTTCGTGCGCCTCGGCGGCAAACTTATAAAGTTCGTAGGTGATGAAAGCCATTGCGGCCACGGAAAAGCCCTGGACGATATAGCGATGTACCGGACCCATGGCGCGCTTGATGGCAGGCTCGAAGAGTTCCACCACAATGTGGTCGTCGTGGGCATTGACCAGGCTGAGTCCGGCAAAGATCGTAACGGCAAGTAAAAACTGGATCATCTCCGCCGCGCCGAAGATCGGCGCGGTAAAGAGGTAGCGTCCCACCACATCGACGAAGGTCAACATCATCATCGTAAAGAGGAGGATTGCGCAGACCCACTCAAGAACCGTAAGGATACGGGGCAAAAGCGCAGCGGCAATCGCCTTCATGGATGGTGCGCCCGCCGAGGGTGGGGCCGCACTTTAGTTCTCGCTCGCGATTTCGCGGGCGCGTTTCTGGTAAAAATCGAGCGCGGCCTCCGCGTCGATCCCCTTTGCGGAAGCCTTTTCGATCCACGCGGCGGTGATACCCTTGGACTGCTCTACCAGAGCGTCCTCAAACTCTTTTGGCGCCTCGTGGGTCTTGATACCGGCTTCAGCCACCTTCTTCGCCGAGGTTTCGTCGAGATCCATCCAGAACTTTGAAGCAAATCGACCGAATGCGGGCCCAGAGACCTTCATGATGGCTGCCTGATCTTCCGGTGAAATCTCGGCCCACTTATCTTCGTTGATGAGCAGCGAAAAGGTGGTGGTGTAAAGACCCTTGCTGAACACCGTGCGGGAATTTGTGTAGGGAATGAGTTGGAATGTGTCGGCGCTGTTGGGGCTCAATGCGATGTAGCCATCCACGACGCCACGGGAGATGATTTCATTGGCCTGCACCGCCGGTCCGGCCACCGCGCCCGCACCAATCCCTTTAAGAAGCGCCGCGGGCGGACCCGGCAGCGTCCAGACTTTTCTGTCGGTGAGGTCGTCCACCGACAAGATGGGTTCGTCGGTCTGGCTCCACATGTCACCGGGGGTAATCACCCAGAGCGAAAGCAGTTTGATCCCTTCATATTCGTTGGGGAAGTACCCTTCGTAGGTCTCCCAAAGCGCTTCGCTCATGGCCTGCGCGTCGTTGATGCCGGTGAACAGATTCATGGCCACCAGCGGACCCTGGACCCGGTTCTGGACAAAGCCGTTGAACTGCGCGGCGACGTCGGTGATCCCTTTGACAACGCTGTCCCACTGCTCCGGCGCGGCCGCCACGGACTTGGGCGGGATCAAGCCGCGCACGCGTCCGTCCGTCGCCTCCTCCACCCGTTTGATCCACTCTGGGAGGATCTCCCGGCACATGAAATGCTGGGGTGGCCAGAAACAGTTGACCAGCAGCCGGGTTTGAGCGTCAGCCGGTGCCGCGGAATAGACGGTCGCCCCAAAGAGCATGGCTAGTGCAATGAGAATTCGCATGGATTCTCCTCCCTCTCTTTTATGTCGAGCGCGTCCGCGCCCTATCTTTGTCGATAAACTAGGCCAATTCTAATTCTTTGTCGATTTTTGGTTTTGGCCCTTAGGCCTTCGCTTCATTGATCTCAAACTGCTCGGGGATGAGGAGATATGCGCCGACCAAAAAGCAGAGCGCGCCGGCGAACGTTCCGAAGTACGCGGTGAATGAAGACACCAGCGCGTTGGCCGGCGTCATGAAGCTTCCGACGGCCGAAGCCATGAAAAGGATCGAACCGAGCATGTTGACCGCCACGATCCACCAGGGGAGTTGCCCCGGGCGGAAGGCGAACCAGCGGTGGGAAAACTCCATCACCGCCAACTGGCTGGCAACGAGGAAACAAACGCAACCAAGAACGTTCGGCGTCCAAACCAGAAGATCTTCTCCCTTCCAGTTCAGACCTTCAATCATCCCGTCGATGGTGTTCAGGTTAAACAGTAGTGTTCCGGCAAACTGGGAAAGGGATGAGAGGTAGCCAAGGTTCCGTGGGCGCCAACCGAAGTACCGGGGCCGAGGCGGCGCCGCGCGATGGTTACCGGCGGCGGCGTGCTCGACATCGTTGTTGAGCGCTTCGTAGAACTGCAAATACCCTGCGGCTGTAAAGAACAGCGAGCCGACGAAAAACACCACGCCCAGCGCGGCGGGG
>JBCCYN010000177.1:0-8648 GCA_039189655.1 Pseudomonadota bacterium
CAGCATTGTGACCACGATGGAGCCGAGGGCGGCGGCAAGGCGGACGAAACTTTTGGGAATTTTGGGACGCGCCGTCGTAGACGCTGCGGGTCGGTCCGCTGAGCGGCCGGCGCCCGAGGCGCCGACCCTCTCGTTCGTTTCGTTGAGCGCCAACTACTTGGTGACCTGCCAGTAGGCTGCCTGGGTGATCGGACCGCCCATGGAAAATCCATCCACGTTCGACCGAACACCGTTCTGCTCCGAGTTCTGGAACATGATCACGAACGGGCTCGTCTCGCGGAATTTTGCCTGGATTTCCTCATACATTGCGACGCGCTTTTCGGTGTCCTGCTCGCGCACTGCTGCTTCCACCATCGGCGTCAGTCCACCGGTGTCCCAGCTGTTGCGCCAGGCAAGGAGGCCTGTGGCGTTGGCTTCCTTCGAATTGTCTGGGTTGAAGGCGAAGGTGCCGGCATTGGTTTGCGGATCGGGATAGTCCGGCCCCCAAGCGCCCAAATATACATCAAGGTCCCGGGCGCGGTATCGGGTCAGGATCTGCTTGGCGGTTCCCACCGTAATGTTGATGGTGATCCCCACCTGGGCCGCCGCGTTTTGTACGGACTGGGCGATTTCAATACGTTCCTGGGCTTCGCGCACCCCGACCTCGATCACGAGATCCGACACACCTGCCTGCTCCAGAAGCTTCTTTGCCTCTTCAAGGTTGTAGGTGAACGGCTCTTCGGTGGACGCGCCCAGGTAGGTCTCAGGCAGGAAATTCTGATGGATTTGCCACTGACCTTTGAGGAAGCTGCCCTGCATGCCGGCGTAATCCACCAGATACTTAAATGCCTGTCGGACTTCCGGCTTGGAAAGTTCCGGGTGGGCCTGCTGCAGCGCCAAGTACATGATGCGCCCGCGCAGCTCCTCCAGGATCTTTACGTTGGAATCGTCTTCCAGACCCGTGACATCCTCTGGGTTCAGGTTCCGGGCAATGTCGATATCGCCGCGGGCGAGCAGCAGTCGCTGGGTTGCCGATTCCTGGACGTGACGCACGATCACCCGCTGCATCTTCGGCGCGTCGAGATAAAAGTCGTCGAACGCGGTCATGGTGACGCTCTCGTTCGGGTTCCAAACCACGTCGCGATAGGCATAGGACCCGGCCGTGTTGGTGTTCATCCAGCCATTGCCGAGGTCACCGTCCACCTCGTTGGCAAGCACCGTCTCCTTGTCGACGATGGCGGCAACCGTTGCGGTCAGGCAGTTGAGCACGAAGGACGTCGCGTAGGCTTTGTCGGTGGTGATGGAAACGGTGCCGGCGCTCCCATCAAATGTGACCATCTCGTCCACGTTGTCGGCGGTAAAGCCAAACTGGGTGAGAATAAACGCCGGGGTTTTGTTGAGCTTTACCGCCCGCTGGAGGGAGAACGCTGCGTCCTCAGCCCGCACCGGATTGCCCGAATGGAAGGTCATGCCTTCACGGATCTTGAACGTGATGGTGCGGCCGTCGTCGGAGACCGTCCAGCTTTCGGCGATGTCGGGCTTAAAACCCGCCTTCAGGTCCGCCGGATCGAAATTGACCAGATGGCCATAGACGTTGCGCAAGATGTCCGAGCCTGCAAACTCGAAGGACTGCGCTGGATCAAGCGAAGTGACGTCGTCGATGCGCGTGGCGATGACGAGCATATTGTCGGGCGTCTGAGCCTGCGCCGGCAGCGCCATCGCGCCGATGGCAAGCCCGAGACATGCGCCCTTGAAGACGGTGATGGGTTTCATGGGTTTCCCTCGAAATCGGGGCGGCCTGCCCCGGGATTTGGTAAGGTTGCCGCTTCAGAGGCTGAAGGCGAAGCCCCGCTGCCGGCGCCAAACCTCCCCTTAATCAAACATTGTCAGTGGAACCTACGGCAAGCCCTTCCGGCCGGAAAAGCGCGCCGCCGAGCGCAGCGGGCGAAATCCAAAGTGTCGCGGACCCGGGTGGCAGTGTGGTCGCGATGGGGGGCCGCAGCCTCTCGGGCGGCTTTACAGACCCAGCCTTGGGAGCACGGCAACGACCGCGTCGGCCCAGCCCCGGGAGCGGTGTGGAAGGCCCCGGATCTGAACAGGCATTCAGCTTACTACCCTCAATTGAAGGGGAAATTTTGGCTTTCTGAATACCTCCAATCCTTACGGTATCGTAACCTCTGTGATCCCAGTCACATGGATCGTCCAAGGTCGTGGCCACCTTTGTCTGGTCGGCGCCAAAGCCGGAACAAACAAAGAAGAGGACGAGCCATGACGATCAAGAATGCAATCATCTGTGCAACCACCGCCCTTTCCATCGCCGCCGGCTCCGTCGCCGTGCCGATGACGGCCCAGGCTGCGCCGTTCGCGAAATTTTCAAACCAAATCGAGACTGAAGCTGCCGGAGTTGAAGAAGTGGGTCGGCGCGGTCGCCGCTACCGTCGCTGGCGTGGTCGTGGCCGTCGGGGCGTCAATCCGGGTGCGGCAGCGGCCATCGGCATCGGCGCTTTCGCCCTCGGTGCCGCCATCGCCGCCGGCGCAGCCAACTCCTGCCGCACCGTCTATGTGGAGCGCTGGAGCCCCCGTCGCGGCGCTTATGTTGTACGGCGCGAAACCGTCTGCTGATTGTCGCTCGCGCGGGACGCCGGTCCCGCCAAGCTGAGCGCGGGCGCCCCTGTCGTCAGACTGGGGCGCTCTTTTCTTTTGGTAGTGAGGGCAGCGCATCTCTCACGCCCAGGATGTCGCCCACCAGGCGCTCTGGAGGCGGCGGGGTTTGTCGGTCCATTTGGGCAGAAAAAAAGCGTCTGCGTGGTGCGCAGACGCAAAGTAGTTGGCTGAGCGAGAGAGCCTGACAGTGCTGGCTGAGAAGCCCCTTGCCGCATACGAACAAACCGAGAGGACACTCCGGCGGGCTCGGAAGCAACTCTGCCAACACCAGGAAGATGACATGCCGGCGCCCCCACGGATGTGACGACCGTCACACAATTGCAGGTCAAAGCCGGCAACGGCCCCCCGTTCAGGGTCGCTTCAGGATGAGCTCACCGATCATGCGGGCTTCACCAGCCCATCGAGTCGCGCCGTCTCCATGGCCAACCCCATGGAAAACACCGCCGCCGTGCTGGTGGGGAAACCGGAACCGACCCTTTGTGCATCCTCGCCCGCCAAGTGGAGCGCCAGCTCGTGCATTGTCGGGTTGTGGCCGATGAGAAGGATGCGTTGCCCTTCCGCGGCCCGCACCAGCCCGAGTAGGTCTTCTGCCGCCGCGTCGTAGATGCGCTCCAGGAAATGCGCCCGCAGGTCGGTGTCGAAATGAGGCAGAACGGCAGCGAAGGTGTCGCGGGTGCGGCGCGCGGCGGAGCAAAGTACTATGTCCGGCACAAGCCCCTCGGCGGCGAGCTTGGCGGCCACCACGTCAGCGTCTCGCCAGCCCCGGTCTTCAAGGGTCCGATCAAAGTCCCGCTTGCCCCTGCCGCGCTCTGCTTTGGCGTGGCGCATGATGATGAGATTGCGCATCTACCGTCTCGCCCTGTCGAGAAAGGCCAACCTCTCAAAGAGGTGGACGTCCTGCTCGTTCTTCAGGAGGGCACCATAAAGCGGTGGCAACGCTTTGTTACCCGTTTGGCGCAGCTCTTCGGGCGCCACGTCTTCCACAACCAGGAGCTTGATCCAATCAAGAAGCTCCGATGTGGACGGGCGCTTCTTGATGCCTGGCACATCGCGTAGCTCGAAGAACGATGTAAGCGCCACCTCCAAGAGGCGCGGCTTGAGGTCAGGAAAGTGCACGTTGACGATGGCCGCGAGCGTCTCGTCGTCGGGAAACTTGATGTAGTGGAAGAAGCAGCGGCGCAGGAACGCGTCGGGCAGTTCTTTCTCATTGTTCGACGTGATGATGACCACGGGGCGTGCGGCCGCTGTCACCCGCTCGCTGGTTTCCAGGACCGTAAACTCCATGCGATCTAGCTCCAGGAGAAGGTCATTGGGAAACTCGATATCAGCTTTGTCGATTTCGTCGATGAGAAGAACCGGCCGGTTGGGTGCGTCGAACGCCTCCCATAGCGGTCCCCGCTTAATGTAGTTGCCCACATCGCTCACCCGCGGGTCGCCCAGCTGGCTGTCGCGTAGCCGGGCCACGGCATCGTATTCGTAAAGCCCCTCCCGCGCCTTGGTGGTGGATTTGATGTGCCATTCGATGAGCTGCGCACCCATGGCAGTTGCCACTTCGGCGGCGAGGACCGATTTGCCGGTCCCAGGCTCGCCCTTCACGAGGAGGGGGCGCTCAAGGGTGACTGCGGCATTCACCGCGATTTGAAGGTCTTCCGTCGCGACGTAGGTCGCCGAGCCTTGGAACTTCATAGGGCCACCATACCGTCACCAGGTAATTTTCGATCGACGCACAGCCCGATCTCGCCGATGAATTGAATTTGACGCGGAAAAGTCAAGGGAAAATTTGTTGGGTAGCGCGGCTCCAATACTTTGAATGGCCACGGCACTTCATAAGTAAGGCGAGCTGTCATAGTGAATTGCGGTCTTTTATATTTAGATTCGGGCCGTGAATATTATTCTAGTGAGGTTGGTAATACTTGCACTGTACGCATGGGTTTGGGGCGTCCGACGCACGGTGTTTTGTGCGCCTCGCGGTGGGGCATTTAGGCACGGAAACGGACGAGTGCGGCGGCTTCCCCACACCGCATCCCGGAATCGTTAAATGTCCAAAAACACACTATTAACGCTGTTGCATTTCAAACTAGAAAGTGTATAGCCCTCCCACAAAGGTTGGGGTGCACAACGGTGAGTGCAGTGATCGACGAAAAAGTCGACAAGGCTTATCGTCCTACTGAGGACGAGGCGTTTATGAACGAGCGCCAGAAAGAATACTTCCGTAAAAAGCTACTCCAGTGGCGTTCAGACATCCTTCGCGAGAGTAAGTATACTCTAGAACAACTTGCGGTACGCGAACGGAACCACCCGGATCTCGCAGACCGGGCGACTTCCGAGACCGATCACGCCATCGAACTCAGGGCACGAGATCGCCAGCGAAAGTTGATCGCCAAGATCGACGCCGCCCTCGCGCGCATCGACGACGAAAGCTATGGATACTGCGAAGAGACCGGGGAGCCCATCGGGGTTCGCAGGCTCGACGCACGGCCCATCGCGACGCTGTCCATCGAGGCGCAGGAACGGCATGAACGCCGGGAGCGTGTCCACAGGGACGACTAGTCCATCCCGCGACTGAACGACCCCCTTATGTCATGGTGCCGGCGCTGCGTGATTCCGCGCGGTGGTACGGCAGGTGGTTACCATGGCGGACGTCAGCGGTTCGGTTGAACGAAGCAGCATGGTCCCCGGCCGAGGCGTCGCTGCTTTGGCGCTCGCAATGGTCGCAGCATCGGTGGCCGTGGGCGGGATGGGACTTGGCCTAAGCGGTCCGATCTCATCCTTCGCCGCCGCAGTCTGCCTCGTTGCTGCCCTTTATGGCGGCTTTGTCATCGTAGCAGACGCACTTGACGCCCCCGCTCAGGCGAAGATGCCCCCGCCGGCTTCGTCAGGCGCAATGCTCATCACCGACCGCTGCGGCACCCGAATCAACACCAACGCAGCCTTTGACGAAATGATGGCGGACCAAGGCGCTGCGAACGGCAGTCATGGAATCGGAAAATCGCCGCAGGGCGCTGCCGCCCTTTTCGCTTTGCGCTCCACAGCGGTTCGTGACGGTCACGCCGAGGGCGTTCTTCCCGACGGCACCATCGTCCGCGTCACATCGTCCGGCGATCGTCTCGTGCACCTCTTGGAGCGCCCAACCCCCGGGAAAGCAGCCCCCGAGGTCGCCTTTGACACGCTCGTTGCGGCGATCCCTGCGCCCACGGCGGTTACCAACCAGGACGGGACGATCCTTGCCGCCAACGACGACTTTCGCACCGTCGTAGGTGACGGTGACAGGCTAGAAGGACTTCTTGCACTAGACCGGGAAAACTTTAGCCGCCTTGCGGGGCGGGCGATGGGAACGTCCCAGGCGCGCCTTGATGCCGCGCTCAAAGCCGATCCCGATCGCCTGTTAAGGCTCACGGCGAAGCGGTTGGTGGGCGATCAACTCATCGTCTCGGTGAGTGACGTCACCAGGCAGTCGGCCCTTGAAGCGCACATGGCGCAAAGCCAGAAGATGCAGGCCATCGGTCAGCTCGCTGGTGGCATTGCCCACGATTTCAACAACGTGCTCACCGCCATTATCGGGTTCTCCGATCTCCTGCTGCAAAGCCACCGACCCAGCGACCCCGCCTTCCGCGACATCATGAACATCAAACAGAGCGCGCAGCGGGCGGCCGGGCTCGTGAAGCAACTTCTGGCCTTTTCCCGCCGCCAAACGCTCCGGCCCACGGTGCTCAATCTCAACGACGTGCTGGCCGACCTTTCGGTGATGCTGGACCGGCTGATCGGGGAGCCCATCCGCCTCGAAATTCACTACGGGCGGGATCTTTGGGCGGTTCTCGCCGACCTCAGCCAGCTCGAACAGGTGATCATCAACCTTGCCGTCAACGCCCGCGATGCGATGCCCGGCGGCGGGCGGCTCACCATCCGGACCAGCAATGTCCCTGGTGGGAGCGCCGACCTGGCGGAGGCGGATGCCCCCCAGGAAGATGCCGTTCTTGTGGAAATCGAGGACGTGGGCACCGGAATGCCGCAGCACGTGCTCGAGAAAATTTTCGAACCCTTCTTCACCACAAAGGCGACCGGGGAGGGCACCGGCCTAGGGCTTTCAACGGTCTACGGCATTGTTAAGCAGACCGGCGGTTCGCTCACCGTTTCCTCCAAGGAAGGCGCGGGCACCACTTTCAGGGTCTATCTGCCGCGAACGGCCGCCGCCGCCCGCGTCGCCGTGGAGGCGCAACCGGGAGACGGTGGAAACGTCGATCTCACCGGCAATGCCACGCTGGTGCTGGCGGAAGACGAAGAGGCGATCCGCACCTTCGCCGCGCGCGCCCTTTCCGCAAAGGGTTATCAGGTGCTGGCGGCGGCCGACGGCGCCGAAGCCCTAAAAATGTTTGCCGAGCACGGCGGAAAGATCGATTTGTTGTTGACCGACGTGATCATGCCCGAACTCGACGGCCCTTCTTTGGTAAGAACGGTGCGTGCCGAGCGACCGGACATGAAGGTGATTTTCATGTCGGGATACGCTGATGGCGCATCGGTGGACGACCTGGGCAGCGCAAACTTCTTGGCCAAGCCCTTTACGCTCAAAGACTTGGCCGAAGCCGTAAAACGAGAGTTGGGAACCGCCCCTGCAACGGGCGTTAACTAAATCTTAAGTTTTCGAACAGATTGCGAACATTGGTGGATTGTTGTAAAATGCAACATCAAACATGGACGAGAACGCTATGAAGCGTAAGGGAAATGGAATGTCGCAATCAGATCTACGTCTGGTTGAGGGAAGCTCCGTAGACAAGGCGAAGGCCCTCACCGCCGCCATCTCCAATATCGAGCGCCAATTTGGCAAAGGCTCGATCATGAAGCTGGGCGCGGGCCAGCAGATCGAGGTGGAGACGGTGCCCACGGGCTCGCTTGGTCTCGACATTGCGCTGGGGATCGGCGGGCTTCCCAAGGGGCGGATCGTTGAAATCTACGGCCCCGAATCGTCCGGCAAGACCACCCTTGCGCTGCACACCGTGGCCGAGGCGCAAAAGCGCGACGGCATCTGCGCCTTCGTCGATGCCGAGCACGCCCTTGATCCGGTTTATGCGCGCAAGCTCGGCGTCAACGTGGACGATCTTCTGATCTCCCAGCCGGACGCCGGTGAGCAGGCGTTGGAAATTGCCGACACCCTGGTGCGGTCCGGCGCCGTTGACGTGCTGGTGATCGATTCGGTGGCGGCCCTAACCCCGCGGGCCGAGTTGGAAGGCGAGATGGGAGACCAGCTACCCGGCTTGCAGGCCCGGCTCATGAGCCAGGCGCTGCGCAAGCTCACCGGTTCCATTTCGCGCAGCCAGACCATGGTGATCTTCATCAACCAAATCCGCATGAAGATCGGGGTCATGTTCGGTTCGCCTGAAACCACCACAGGCGGTAACGCGCTAAAATTCTATTCCTCGGTGCGCCTCGATATTCGCCGGATCGGCGCCATCAAGGATCGCGACGAGGTGGTGGGCAATCAGACCCGCGTCAAAGTGGTGAAAAACAAGCTCGCCCCGCCGTTCCGCGAGGTGGAGTTTGACATCATGTACGGCGAAGGGGTGTCGAAGCTCGGCGAACTCCTCGACTTGGGTGTTAAGGCCGGCATTGTGGAAAAATCCGGCGCCTGGTTCTCCTATGATAGCCAGCGCCTCGGACAGGGCCGGGAGAACTCCAAGCAGTTTTTGCGCGAGAACCCCGAAATTGCCGAGGCCATTGAGGTCGCTGTGCGAAAAAATGCCGGCCTCATCGCCGACCAAATCACCGGCGAAGCTGAGCCTGACGGGGACGTTGATTCCCCCGACGAAGGTCTTCCCGCCGCCGAATGAGGCGACAAAGGAAATGGCGCCGGAGCACCGATCTCGGTTTATCGAATCGGTGCTGGTTTAGCGGGCGGCGAGGAACGCCTTAATTCCTTCGATGGTGCGCCGGTCCCAAAAGAGGGGGGCGTGCCCTTCGTTGGCCACGACCAGTGTTTCCATATGACCATGGCGGCGGCGCATGGCCTCGAC
>JBCCYN010000178.1:0-8474 GCA_039189655.1 Pseudomonadota bacterium
ATCACCGGTCGCAACGAGCGCCGCCTTCCCATCCAAACGTTGGCATCGGACCCGGCCTGGTCGCCAAACCGGCCGCAATAACGCCTTCAAGGCGCCGCGAACCTTGCGTTAACCAGGCTTGGTGCGCCGCTGTTTACCGCGTTGCCCATACTTCGACAGGCCAGTGCGGTTTGGTGGCGTGGCGATTTGGTGCGCCGTGGAACGCGCGGACGGACAACAGTTTTGAGCGGGTGATGCGAACAGGGGTTCGCGCGATCTCGCGGTGATACCATCGGAGTAGTGTGATGGCCCCTTCCTCGACCAAACGTTTGTTTTTGCGAGGCGTTGCCGCGGCGACCCTCGCCCTTGCGGTGGCCGCTTGCTCGAAGACGCCGCCGCCGACCGCTGGCGCCGCAACCCCGGGCAGCCCCGCCGACTTTTCCCAGAATGTCGGCGACAGAGTGCAGTTCACGGTGGATTCGTCACAGATCAACGCCCTGGGCGCCTCCATCCTCGACCGTCAGGCCGCCTGGCTGCAGCAGTATCCGCGCTACCAGGTCACCATGGAGGGCCATGCCGACGAGCGCGGCACTCGCGAATACAACATTGCGCTATCGGCCAGGCGCGCCGACGCTGCCAAAAACTATCTGGTCAGTCGGGGCATTTCTACGACCCGCATCAAAACCATCGCCTTTGGCAAAGAGCGGCCCGTCGCCACCTGCGATAACGAATCGTGCTGGACGCAAAATAGGCGCGCCGTGACTGTGCTTAACTAGCCGGCAGTCGGTCCGAGCGCGCGGATCATCGCGCTGGGCGTTCAAAAGCGGCGCGGTAAGGTCTATAAGGCGTTAAAGTTCCTGTAATCTCTGCGGAGACCGCGCCATGCGCACGCTCCTGATCACCGCCATCCTCGTCGCAACCCCTGCCGCTGCGGTCCATGCCATGCCGCTTGCGCCGGTGGACGCTCCAGGCGCCGTCGTTGAGGTGCAAAACCGGTTCATTCCGGGCTTTTTGCGCGGCGAAGACAACAAAAACCAAGACAACACGGCCCTGCGCATCGACCAATTGGAAGCGCAGGTGCGCATGCTCACCGGGCAGGTGGAGCAGCTCACCTTCACCGTGCGCCGGCTGGAGCAGATCATCGCCGGCGGGCAGACCCCCGGACAGCAAGGGGCACTGCCGGCAGGACCAGGGGCGCCGCCGCGCTCCCTCGGCACACTTCCCGCCCAACCCGGTACGCCCGGCACGAGCCAAGGCAATCTCGGCAACCTTCCCGCCCAGCCGGCACCCGGCACGCCGTCCACCGCCGCCAACAATCCACCGGCCGCGCCTAGCGGGCCCATCGATCTTTCGGTGCTGAACCAGGGCGTTCCCCAGGCCACGGCCCCTGCAACCGCCCCCACCGCACCGGCACCTGCCGTCACAAATCCGGCGCCGGCGCCGGCGGCCGTGGATAGCCCAGCCCTTGCAAACGTGCGCCAGCTCCAGCAATCGGGCCGCTACGCTCTCGCCGCCCAAGAGGCCCGGGCGCTACTGGAAGGCAACCCCAGCAGCGACATCGCCGGCGAAGCACGTTTCCTGCTGGGTGAGGCGCTCCTTGCCCAGGGGGATTATCGGGGTGCGGCGAAGGAATTCCTCGACAACTATACGAGCCACCCCAACAGCGCCCGGGCACCGGAAAGCCTTCTGCGGCTCGGCACCTCCCTCAACAGCCTGGGCGAGCGGGAGGCCGCGTGCTCCTCTCTGGAGGAACTCTTCGGCGCCTACCCCAACGTGAGCCCGCAGGTGCGTGCCGCTGCCGAGCGCGAACGGCAGGCGGCCAACTGCGCCTGATCGGCCTCATCTCGCGGGGCCATCGCGCCTGACCCATGGCGATCATCTATCCGGACGGGATCGACTTTGATCTTCTGCGCGGGATCGGGCCCCTCGGTCTTGCAGTTTCTGGTGGCAGCGATTCCACCGCCATGGCCGTTCTCCTGACCGAGGCGGGCATTCCAGATCTCGAAATTCTTCACGTTGACCATGGCTTACGGCCCCACTCGAGTGCGGACGCCGACGATGTGGAGTATTTGGCGGACATTTTGGGGCTTTCCTTTATGCGTCTTTTCGCCGAAGGCACGCCCCAAGGTTCGCTCCAGGCCTGGGCGCGGGGTGAGCGTTATCGGCTGCTGGCCGAAGCGGCGCGGGATTTGGGGCTTTGCGCCGTCGTCACCGCCCACACGCTGGACGACCAGGCCGAAACCGTGCTCATGCGCCTTGCCCGGGGGAGCGGGGTCCGCGGTCTTTCGGCGATCCGTCCCGATTCCACCCTGAATGGTCTAAGGCTTCTGAGGCCGTTCTTGGGTGCCCGCCGCGCTGACCTGCGCCACGCCCTTTCCGAGCGCAACATCACCTGGCGGGAGGATCCCAGCAACGACGACCCTCGCTTCGATCGCACCTCGATCCGGAACGCGCAGCCCCTGTTGGAAATCCTCGGCATCACACCCGAACGCCTCGCCACGACGGCCCAACACCTTCGCCGGGCAAGCGACGCCATCGACGATGCCGCCAACGCCCTTTGGGCCCAAACCGTCCGTGAGGACCGAGTGGGCTGCATCACCATTGCGCGCGAGCCGTGGCTTTGCGCGCCGGAGGAGGTCCGCCTCAGGACCCTTGCCCGGGCCTTTGCGCGGGCCGGCGGCGCGCCCCACACCCCGCGCTTCCGCAGCATCAGCAAGGCCGCAGCCATTGCCGAGGCCGGGGAGGGCCGGACCACCCTTAGCCACGCCGTGATCACCGCGTCCCCGGCCGCCATCGAGCTGTGGCGGGAATTTCGCGACATCGCGCCCGTCTCGCTCTCACCGGGACAAACGGCCATCTTTGACAACCGCTACGAAATCGCCCTCGACGAGGACGCGCCTGAGATGCTGGTGGCTCCCCTTGGCGCCTGGGCCAAGCTCTGCCCATCCATTGGCCAGCTTGAGGCAAGGCGCACCGTGCCAGGACTTTTCTTAGGTGGTAAACTCCTTGCCGCACCCAGCCTTGGCGTGCGCACCAAAGGCGTTGCAGCAAATATTGCGCTGGTCCGGCGGCTAGGTTAATGCGCCAGACCGTTGGTCGCGGTGTCCTTCGGTTGGCAGCTAGGGTCCCAAGCCCTATCTTTACGCAAGTGTTGGCGGCGCGTCTTCCGCCTGGCTCGCCTGTTGGGCGCCATTGAAGGTCCGTTATGAACAACCATTTCCGCAATTTCGCCCTGTGGGTTGTGATCGCTCTCTTGCTGATCGCCCTCTTTCAACTGTTCCAGAACCCGGGACAGCGGTCGAATACTCAGGAAATATCTTTCTCAAAATTCTTGTCTGAAACCCGCAACGGCAACGTGCGCTCGGTGACCATCCAGCAGCAGGAAATCACCGGCAACCTCTCCACCGGCGGCCGTTTCCAGACCTACGCTCCCGAAGGCGCCAACTACATCGACGCGCTGGAAACCCAGGGCGTGACCATCCGGGCCGAGCCACCCAACGACGGCGTGTCACTTTGGGGCATCCTCGCCACCTGGTTCCCGATGCTCCTCATCCTGGGCATCTGGCTCTTCCTGATGCGCCAAATGCAGGGGGGCGGCGCCGGCAAAGCCATGGGCTTTGGCAAGTCGAAGGCGAAACTCCTTAATGAGGCCCACGGCCGCGTCATGTTCGAAGACGTGGCGGGCGTCGACGAAGCAAAGGAAGATCTTCAAGAAATCGTCGATTTCTTGAAAGATCCGTCACGCTTCCAAAAGCTCGGCGGAAAAATCCCCCGGGGCGTCCTCCTCATCGGCCCTCCCGGGACGGGTAAGACGCTGCTGGCGCGGGCCATTGCCGGCGAAGCGAACGTCCCCTTCTTCACCATTTCCGGTTCGGACTTCGTGGAAATGTTCGTGGGTGTGGGCGCAAGCCGCGTGCGCGACATGTTCGAGCAGGCCAAGAAAAACGCCCCCTGCATCATCTTCATCGACGAAATCGATGCGGTGGGCCGTCACCGCGGCGCGGGCCTTGGCGGCGGCAACGATGAGCGCGAGCAAACGCTCAACCAGCTCTTGGTGGAGATGGATGGTTTTGAAGCCAATGAAGGCATCATTCTCATCGCCGCCACCAACCGGCCGGACGTTCTTGACCCTGCGCTCCTGCGCCCGGGCCGGTTCGACCGCCAGATCGTGGTCCCCAACCCCGACCTGGTAGGCCGCGAGAAAATCTTGAAAGTGCACGTGCGAAAAGTGCCGCTGGCGCCGGACGTGAACCTCAAAACCCTGGCGCGGGGCACGCCCGGCTTTGCCGGCGCCGACCTTGCCAACCTTGTCAACGAAGCCGCACTGCTGGCCGCCCGGCGCAACAAACGCCTTGTCACCATGCAGGAGTTCGAGGACGCCAAGGACAAGGTGATGATGGGCGCCGAGCGCAGAACCCTCGTCATGACCGACGAGGAGAAGAAGCTTACCGCCTATCACGAAGCCGGCCACGCCCTGGTGGCGCTGCACATGCCGGCGTCCGACCCCATCCATAAGGCGACCATCATTCCCCGCGGCCGAGCCCTCGGCATGGTGATGCGCTTGCCTGAGCGGGACCGCGTGTCGGTGAGCCGCGCGAAGTTCAAGGCTGACCTTGCCGTGGGCATGGGTGGCCGCGTCGCCGAGGAACTGATCTTCGGCTACGAGAAGGTCACGTCGGGCGCATCCTCGGACATCAAGCAGTGCACCAAGATGGCCCATGCCATGGCCACCCAGTACGGCATGTCCGACGAATTGGGACCTCTCCTCTACGGCGAAAACGAAGAAGAGGTGTTCCTGGGCCATTCGGTGACGCGGAACCAAAATGTTTCGGAAAAGACCCAGGAGTTGGTGGACCGCGAGATCAAGCGCTTCGTGGAGGAAGGTTACGAGACGGCGACCGCCGTCCTGCGCACCAACCTTGACGATCTCCACACCGTCGCCAATGGCCTTCTGGAATACGAAACGCTGACGGGCGATGAAATCCGCGACCTTCTGAAGGGCAAGTCGCCGGTGCGCGAAAACACCGACGACGATCCGACGCCCAAGGCATCCACTGTCCCCACCACCGGGGCATCGCGGCCTCGGCCCTCCGCGGGTGAGGGTGGCCTGGAACCCCAGCCGTCCTAACCGGCAGACCCATTTGCTGAACCAAAAAAGCGGATCCCTAGGGTCCGCTTTTTCTTTGCGCTGATGGCCCAAGACCTCGATGGCTAGTGTTATGCAGTTTATCAATAAACTGCCATATCATATTTGCGAAATACTACTCTTTGTCTTGAAATCAATTTAAGCTGTCGCCAAGTGATCGGAGGTATTACGAAGTGTTAACATTGGATTTTTTATCGTGCCAACAGCAACACTCGCCAAAGAAGGCGTAAAGAAACTTTTCGATATTTCCCGAAAGAAAGCCGTTCAGGCGCTGTTCGATACGCTCCTGCAAAAGGCGCTGGAAAAGGAAGCCGGGGCCATCGCCGGCGAGGCCCTGAAGCAAAACGTCCATGGCCAGAGCCGCAAAACGCTGCTGCACGCGCGTTACACTGCGCTTCGTAAAAAGTTCGACCAGGAAGCGGGTAAACCCATCACAGGCCTCGCGTTCGCGTCCATAGCCGGCACGGTGGTGAGCGAGGTGAACGCCTACCCGTTCATCGACCAGCTGGACGTGATGGACATTCTGTCCGCCAGCCTCGACGAAATCGATCTCGTGGTGGACCGCAACTACCAAAACTACCAAAGCGCCGTCTCCAACGCCCCGGCCTTTCCCTCGCTGAACCGAAATCTTGGCGATGTGGGCGAGGCGGTGAACAAGGGTATCAACAAGGTCATGGAGGCCGGCGACACCATCAACCAGATGGTCGGCATCCCGGAAAGCTGGGCCAAGGCCTACGACTGGACGCCGGAGATCGAGGCGCTGCGCAAATCTCTCCGCGGTATGCTCCAGAAAGCCGAAGATAAACGCCTTGCGGCCATCAAAACCCAAGAGGCCCGCAAGGCCTTGCGCCGGGACATCATCAACCGCCTGAAGCAGCAGGTTTCGGCACTGAGGACCCAATCAGCCGCCTTCATCAAAGCGCGCAAAGAGCATTTTAAGGAAGAAGGCCGCGACGCCCGCAGCGCCCGGGAACTGTCCTCGCTGGAGGCGAAACTCACCTCCCTGGAGCGCTCCCAGGTCCAGCTCGCGAAGCGCGGCAGTACGATCTACAAGCGCAAGATCTACACCACCGACCAGCGCTACCAGCTCGTCCTTGAGCACAACCGCATCCGCGCGGAAATCAAAAACCTCAAGGAAAGCGCTGCCGCCAAGGCCGCCGCCAAAGAACCCCAGTTCGACAGCGCGGAACACGCGCTCATGGTCCAGCTCAACCGCGTGCGCGAGCTCGACTATCAGCTCCACGAGGTAGAGGAAGACCTCGGCATTATGCAAAGAACCAAGGCAGCACCGCAGCGCACCAGCGCCCGCGGCGAAGATGTGCCCTGGCGATGCCCGGCGGGCTTCTTGAAGCTGCGCAACGACGCTTACCCGTTCGACCGCGTGGTTTGGGCCGATTGAGGCCCGTTCTCCTGGCCAATGGTGCGATTGTCGCAGTCGCTCCCCCAAAAGCGCCGTTAACCGTCTGACGCATCCGTGCCCATCTGGCGATACGCGCGGTTGACTTGCCGCCCCGCGCCCCGCTTTAGTCCGCGCCAGCACCGGGGCATGTGGCACCATGGCACGACGCTATTTTGGAACCGATGGGATTCGCGGGCGCGCCAACGCCGGCAAGATGACGCCCGACATCGCCATGCGCGTGGGGATGGCAACGGGCCTCGCGCTGGGCCGGGCCGAAACCCGCCAGCGCATCGTGATCGGTAAGGACACCCGCCTGTCCGGCTATATGATCGAAAACGCTCTGGTGGCGGGCTTCACCGCCGTGGGCGCCGACGTATTTTTGCTAGGGCCGATACCGACGCCCGCGGTGGCCATGCTCACCCGATCCCTGCGCGCCGACATCGGCGTCATGATCTCCGCCTCCCACAACGCCTTCGACGATAACGGCATCAAAATCTTCGGCTCCGACGGGTTCAAGCTCTCCGATGCCGCCGAAGAGGCCATCGAAGATTTCATCGACGGAGATCTGGCGCGCCACATGGCCACCGGCGGCAATATCGGCCGCGCCAAGCGCGTGGACGGCGACCGCTTCCGCTACGTGGAGTTCGCCAAGCGCACCTTCCCACGCTCCCTCAGCCTGGACGGGTTGCGCGTGGTGGTGGACTGCGCCAATGGAGCCGCCTATCGCGTGGCGCCCGATGCCCTCTGGGAGCTCGGTGCGGAGGTGGTGGCCCTCGGTGTCGACCCCAACGGGCTCAACATCAACCGCGACTGCGGCTCCACGTCGCTCAACGCCATCCGCTCCAAAGTGCTGGAGGTGCGCGCCGATGTGGGGATCGCCCTTGATGGCGATGCCGACCGGGTCATCATCATCGACGAGAAGGGTAAGGTGGTCGACGGCGACCAGCTGATCTCCGTGATTGCCGCGTCCTGGCTGCGCTCCGAGCGGCTGCGCAAAAACACCGTCGTCTCCACCGTCATGTCCAACCTCGGCATGGAGCGGTATTTAGAATCCATCGGCGTCAATCTCATCCGCACCAAGGTGGGCGACCGCTATGTGGTGGAGGAGATGCGGGCCGGCGGCTTCAACATCGGCGGCGAGCAATCCGGCCACATCATCCTCACTGACTACACCACCACCGGGGACGGTCTCCTCGCCGCCCTAGAACTTTTGTCGGTGGTGGCCCAGTCGGGCCGGCGGGTTTCGGAAATCTGCCACCGCTTCGAGCCCGTGCCGCAAATTCTCAAGAACGTGCGCTTCAACGGCGGCCGACCACTGGAAACCGAGCCCGTCAGCGATGCCATCAGCGCCGCCGAAGCGCGCCTAGAAGGCTGCGGCCGGCTGGTGGTGCGTCCCTCCGGCACCGAGCCGCTCATCCGGATCATGGCCGAGGGCGATGACGAACTGCTGATCCACACCGTGGTCGACGAACTCGCCGACGTGGTGCGCGCCAGCGGATAAGGGGGTTTTTCTCGCCGCTACCGGCCTTCGGCCTACTTGAGCGGGGGTTTTTTCTCCGCTATCGGCCTTCGGCTCACTTGAGCCGAGGCGCGCTGCGTTGCGGGGCCGCGTTCGGTCTTTTAACGTCCCCCCATCGCTCCAGGACGGACCTTCGCACCATTTCCGACCGTTTCGACCTCACCAGCCGCCTCGCCCTTGTCACCGGTGCGAGCCGTGGCATCGGCCAAGCGCTCGCCGTGGGACTGGCCGAGGCCGGCGCCGACATCGTTGCGACCGCGCGCTCTGAGTCCGGCCTCACCAAAACCGCCGACGCCATCGCTGAAAAGGGCCGCCGCTGCCACCCCATAGCCTGCGACCTCACCGCCGCGGGTGCAGTTACGACCCTCTTCAAAACCCTAGCGGACCGCTCACTCTCCCCCACCATCCTCATCAACAACGCGGGCATGGAG
>JBCCYN010000179.1:0-8311 GCA_039189655.1 Pseudomonadota bacterium
ACGATGCGATGGGCGGGTTTTTCATGGCAAAGGCTTCCGCGCGGCCCATCACGATGCAGTTGGTGATGATCAGCCCGACGAAAACCGAGAGCGTTTTGGAGATGTCGTAGGCGTAGGCCTTAAGCACCTGATCCACCATGATCACCAGCGAGGCGATGATCACCATCTGGACGATGATGCGGATGGAGCCGGGGATCTGGTTCCTCAGCACCGAGATGAACATGGACGAAAAGCCGGTCACGATCGTCACCGCGATGGCCATCACAAAGGACACCTGCAGCGAGGACGTCACCGCAAGGGCAGAGCAGATCCCCAGCACCTGGAGGGTGATGGGGTTGTTGTCGACCATTGGGTCGATAAGCAGCTTCTTGCGTGTTTGCATCGTCAGACCGTCCCAGCCTTAAGGTTGGCGAGGAAGGGCTCGTAGCCCGCATCACCCATCCAAAAGCGCACCAAGTTATCAACCCCACGTGACGTCAGCGTCGCGCCAGACAGCCCGTCCACGAAATAGTCTTCACCGGCTGGAGGAGGCGTTTTCGCGACGGTGATTTGCAAGGTTCCTTCGTCGTCCCGTAACCGCTTTCCGTTCCAGAGTGCTTTCCAGCGCGGGTTATCCACCTCCGCCCCAAGGCCAGGTGTTTCCGCATGTTGGTAGAACTGCAACCCGAAAATGTCGTTCCCGTTCGCCTCAAGGGCGATATAGCCGTAGAGCGTTGACCACAGACCATAGCCGTGGAGGGGCAGAACGACTTTGTCGAGGGCGCCCTCGGCATTGCGCAACAAATAAACGGTGACGAAGCGCGCTTGCCGCCCGATGGAGGCGGGATCTTCGGTCAGCGCGACGGACGTGGCCGGATCGTCCGCGGCCGCCCGATCGTCGAAGGTGGCGGCATCGAACTCGTCGGTGAATGTCCCGGTGGCAAGCTCCAGCACATGGGGCTCGAATGCCTGGAACGCGTCCGCCACATCGATCCCGGGCTCGTAGATGCCTGCGACCTGGAGGATGTTCACCTGCTTGTCGCGCAGCGCGTTGGTTTGCTGGAGAGGGCGCAGCGCCACCGCCGTGGCGGACACCACCATGGACGCGAAAAGGCACAGCGACACGGCAACGACCACCGTCTTCGCGGTGGAATCCGGCGGCAGTTCGAGGAAGCGGCGAATAAAGCCTTTGCTG
The DNA here is from genome assembly GCA_039189655.1 of Pseudomonadota bacterium. GTDB lineage: Bacteria > Pseudomonadota > Alphaproteobacteria > Rhizobiales > Amorphaceae > Acuticoccus. The sequence continues at coordinate 1,175 of JBCCYN010000179.1, forward strand.
CTCTTTTCAGGCGGCGCGGGCATGGCGTTTCATCCTCCGCTTGATGTTGGCTTGGACCACAAAGTAGTCGATGAGCGGTGCAAAGACGTTGCCAAACAAGATGGCGAGCATCATCCCCTCCGGGAAGGCTGGGTTGATCACCCGGATCATGACCACCATCACCCCGATGAGCGCGCCGTAGATGTAGCGACCCACGTTGGTGTGGGATGCCGACACCGGCTCTGTCACCATGAAGGCGAGCCCGAAGGCATATCCACCCACCACGAGGTGCCAGTACCATGGCATTGCGAACATCGGGTTGGTCTGAGACCCGATCACGTTGAGCAACGTTGAAAAGGCAATCATGCCCACCAGGCAGCCGACGACCAGTCGCCAATTGGCGATTTTAGTTATCAGCAAGAAAGAAAGACCGATAAGGCAGGCAAGGGTCGAGGTCTCGCCCAGCGACCCTTGAACGGTGCCAAGAAATGCGTCCAGCCAGGTGATGCCGTCGGCGGGAAGGTCCTGATATCCCGAGGATGCCGACACCGAGAGCGCGGTGGCGCCGGAAAAGCCGTCCACCGGTGTCCAGATGGTGTCGCCGGACATGTAGGCGGGATAGGCGAAGTAAAGGAACGCCCGGCCGGTGAGTGCGGGATTGAGAAAGTTCTTCCCGGTGCCGCCGAAAACTTCTTTGCCGATCACGACGCCGAAGGAGATGCCGAGGGCCACCTGCCACAGCGGCACATCCGGCGGCAGGATCAGCGTATAGAGCATCGAGGTGACCAAAAAGCCCTCGTTCACCTCGTGGCGCCGGATGGTGGCAAAAAGCACTTCCCAAAAGCCGCCGGCGGCGAGGGTCGTGATGTAGATGGGGAAGAAGTAAAGCGACCCGTGCACCATGTTGGCGAACACGTTGTGGGGGCTGAGGCCGATCCCGAAGAATTGTAAGATGGTGGCCCGCCAGCCGCCCGAGGCGCCAAGATTCTCCATCGCCGCATTCACCTGGAGGCCGGTATTATACCAGGACATCAGGATGCACGGGATGGTGGCGATGACCACGTAGGTCATGATCCGCTTCATATCGATGTAGGACCGCGCGTGGGGGGCGGCGGTCGTCACCGTTTTGGGCGTGAACAAAAAGCTCTCCACCATCTCGTAGATGGGGAAGTAGCGTTCAGCCTTGCCGCCCTTTTCGAAGTGCGGCTCGATGCTGTCAAAGAAGCTGCGCAGACCCAAGGGTCTATCCCTCTTTCTCGATCTTCATCAAACAATCGCGCAGGGCAATGGCGTACTCATATTTCGCCGGACACGCAAAGCCCACCAGTCCCAAATCTTCTTCATCCAGCTCCAGCGCGCCGAGCGCTTGGGCTGAGTCGGTATCCATCACCAGCAGCGCCCGCAAGAGCTGCGTGGGCAGGTAGTCCTGCGGCATCAACTGCTCGAAGGTGCCGATGGGCACCATCGCGCGGCGGCCGCCGTTGAGGTTTGACGTCAAAGGATAAAGCTTCTTTGACAGCGCCGAGCCCAGAACCGGCTGGAGCGCATACTTTGATGGCATGGGGCGGATCCACCCCATGGGTATTTGCTTGTGGTCTTCTTCAATGGCCGTGATCTGCCGGGCATAGCGGCCCACGTAAGCGCTCTCCCCGTCCCCGGCGCGCCCACTCAAGATGGACCCGGAAATGAGCCGCACTGGCACGGAATTGTCGATTCCGCCGGCCACGAGCTGCGCCATGGACGCGCCCATCAATGTGCGCACGAGGCGCGGCCGTTCGCACAATGGCCCGGAAATGGCGATCACGCGCGACGAATCGATGGAGCCGTGGAGCAGGAGGTGCCCGATGGCGATGACGTCGTGATACCAGATGTTCCACACCATCCGATCCGAGCTGGGCGGATCGAGAAAGTGCATGTGCGTGCCCGGCAGACCAGCCGGATGGGGTCCTGAAAAGACCACATCTTCCACGCCCTCCACATCACCTCCGGGAACGCCGTCACCGTCACCGCGGCACAAATACGTGGTCCCTTCAGTAAGCTGCGCCACAGCTTGGAGGCCTTTTAAGAACTCTTCTTTGGCCGAACCGATGATGACTGCGGGATCTGGCGCCAGCGGCTCGGTGTCCATCGCGGTTACGTAGATGGCGGCGGGGCGCATGTCCGGTTCAGGCACTTTTGAGTAGGGGCGCGTGCGAAAGGATGTCCACAATCCCGCTGCGCAAAGGCGCGAGACCAGGCCGTCCACCGTGCTGATGTCCCCAACGTTCGAAAAATCCACCGGCGTCGCCGCGTCCGGATCCACTTCGATTTCGACGCTTATCAAAACCCGGCGTTCGCCGCGATTGACCGCTTTGACGCGCCCGGAAACCGGGGAGACCACAGCAACGTCAGGGGTGTCCTTGTGCGCGAAAACCGGCGCGCCGGCGGCCACCACGTCGCCGTCCTGGACCGCAAGGCGGGGTTTCAGGCCCAAATAGTCGGCGCCCAGCAGGGCCACCGTGTCCACCTGCGGCCCGTCGGAGATCTCCTGCACCGGCGAACCTCGCACCGGTAGGTTTAGACCCTTTTTAAATCGAAAGCGCTGCAAGGTACTCTCTTCGAATTATCTTCGCGGTGCGGGTAAGGCAGGTGCGACCGCTTCTTATTCCAGGGTCTTAAATCGAGTAAGCCCGCGAGCCCAGTCCCCCCATCGTTTCGCGAGCAGGTTTTGTCGAAGTGAGAGCCCATCGGCGGAATTGACAGACTGATCGGCATCGAACAGGAGTGGGTCAAATCAAGCTTGGTTCACAATCATGGCGCGCATTTTAACCGTCGGCGTGGTGCTCTTGCTCGTGGCCTGCCAGCAGGACGCCGTCACGCTGCGTCTGAGCGGCGAGACCATGGGCACCACCTATAACATCACCATTGTGGATAAGGGTGCGAGCTTGAACGAGGATGACGTCCAGGCTGCCGTGGACGCGACCCTTGCCGAAGTCAACGCCGCAATGTCCAATTGGGACCCCAATTCAGAAGTTTCGCAATTTAATGCGCACAAGAGTACTGAGCCGTTCGAAGTGTCGGCGGCCCTTGCAAAGGTCATGGCGGCGGCAAATGACGTTCACGAAAACAGCGATGGTCAGTTTGATGTCACGCTGGGGCCCCTCATAGAGCTTTGGGGATTTGGCGCGCGCGATGCCGATAGCCCGGTGCCGTCCGATGACGCCATTTCGGAGGCGCTCGCGTCGGTGGGGCAAACCGCGACGCTGGAATTGGTGGGCGAGGAACCGCGCACCCTCACCAAGACGAAGTTTCCCGAAACCACCGTTTATCTGGCGGCTATTGCCAAGGGTTACGGGGTCGACGAGGTGGCTGCGACGCTGGAGGGGTTGGGCGTCACCGACTACATGGTGGAGATTGGCGGCGACCTTGTCACATCCGGCGAGAATCCCGACGGCAGGGCCTGGCGGGTGGGGGTGGAGCGGCCCGACGCGCAGACCCGGCCGCTCGATGACCAGTCCAAGAAGGTTGAGCGGCTGGTGGATCTGACTGACCTGGGGCTGGCCACGTCGGGCGATTATCGCAACTATTTCGAACAGGATGGCGTTCGCTATTCCCACATCATCGACGCCCAAACCGGCCGCCCCATCACCCACAACACGGCGTCGGTTACGGTAGTTGCCGACAACGCCATGCTTGCCGATGCCTGGGCTACGGCGCTCCTTGCCGTTGGTCAGGAGCGGGGTCTTGCGCTATCTGAGGAACACGAGCTTGCGGCCATGTTCATCACACGCGATATGTCCGAAGAAGAAATGCAATTCGTCACCACGGCAAACGCGAAGTTCGAAGCGCTGCAGGTGGATCAGTAACGGAGTCTAGCCGACGTGGCGACTTTCATCCTTGCGTTCTTGCTCCTCACCCTCATCACCGCGGGGATGTCGCTGGGCGTCATTTTCATGGGGAAGCGGATCAAAGGGAGCTGTGGCGGGTTAAACGCCATCTCCGGCGCCGACCGCTGCATGGTCTGCCAGAAGGAAGTCGACCCCAACAGCCCGCTGCGAGATCAACTGCAGTGCCCGCGGGCGCGGAAGAAGGTTTCGCTCTCTTCCCTCGCCTCGCCCCAGAGCTAGGTTCTTGGCGCGGCTGTTTAAAACGCCGTCGGCGTCTTGGCGCCATTAAGGGTCGTCTACCGGCCGCGCTTCAGCCGCTCCACCCTGGCACCACCGGTATAAAGCCCAGCGCCAGCAGGCAAATTGCTGCCACGGATCCGAATACCCACGCCTTCCAGGCCGGCCCTTCGGACTTCCAAACCTTTCGATACTGGTATCCGGCAATCACGGCGACGACAAAAAGCACCGTTGCGATGGTCGGGGTGAGTTGAAGCTGGCTGATGGACAGAATGGTTCCTCCAAAGAGCGTTTTGCGGTAAAGTACTGTTTCGAATTTTGCTAATGAGCAACAAGGAGTGAATTAAGGTGCCGGCATCGTACCAAGCTCCCAACGCCAAAGATATGTCCCGCGAGACGACGGTTAGTCAGTCCGTGCAGACAAATGTGGCCACAGAAAATTCTACGGTCCAGCAAGTCATTGATCATAAGGGGAGCGGCGTCTTTACGATATCGCCGGACGACACCATCGCCGCGGCAGTGGTCATCTTGCGCGACAAGCGCATTGGCGCGCTGGTGGTGGCCGATGGTGAGGGCAAGATGCATGGGATCCTGTCTGAACGGGATATTGTGCGAAAACTTGCCGAGACGCCGGGCCAGACGCTGCCGCAGACCGTTGCGGAAAACATGACCCGCGACGTGGTTACCTGCGGCCTCGGCGACCCACTCATCCTGGTGCTCCGCCGAATGACCGAAGGCCGGTTCAGGCACATGCCCGTGCTGGAGGACGGCAAGCTTCGCGGCATGCTCACCATCGGCGATGTCATCGACTACCGGCTCAAAGAGCTCGAGTACGAAGCGCTTCAACTCAAACAGATGATTGTGGGTTAGAGCGCGTTTCAGCGACATGGGATCAGGTCGCGAGTAGAACAGCGCGGAAAGACAGAAACTTCGAGTGTGTTGGGCGATCCCATGATCGCGTGTTGTGCTCCCGCTGTCGTTTCCAAGAGGGTTGTTCATACCGGCGTGGCCACGGGGCACCGTGCCAAAACTCTCCCGCCTCGTTCCATCGTCCCGGGTATCGCCTGATGCCTCAAGGGACGCTTCGCTCTTTGCCCTTGACCCATTAGGCGATGCGCGGGCTTGAAAAAAGTGTCGGCTCCGGAAGAACGTCGCTTTTTGGTGTCCCACCAAAAGAACTAGCCAGGATGGGTGGCGCAAAGGTGGGAGTTCTAGCCGGCTAACGGAATGGCAGATGGCTCGTAGCGCCAGTCGGTCAGTTTTAGCACCACCGCCACCACCACCACGGCAGCCAAGGAAAGCGGCAAGAACACTTTCCAACCAAGGCGCATGAGCTGGTCGTACCGATAGCGCGGCACGATGGCCTTCACCATGGCAAACATGAAAAACACCAGGAAGCACTTGGCGACGAACCAAATCACGCCGGGCACCCAGGTGAAGGGCACGATGTCGAGGGGTGGCAGCCAGCCCCCCAGGAAGAGGACGGTGGTGAGCGCGCACATCATGGCGATCGCCACGTATTCGCCCAGCATGAACATCATGTACGGCACCGAGGCGTACTCCACCATGAAGCCAGCAACGAGTTCCGACTCAGCCTCGGGCAAGTCGAAGGGCGGGCGGTTGGTCTCGGCAAGGGCGGAGATGAAGAACACCACGAACATGGGAAAGAGCGGCAGCCAGTACCAGTTGAGCACCGAAAGCCACGGAAGCCCGATGAGGGTTGCCAAGCCGCTTTCTTGGGACGCCACCACCGTGGTGAGGTTGAGCGATCCCACGCACAAAAGCACCGTGATGATCACAAGGCCGATGGAGACCTCGTAGGAAATCATCTGCGCCGAGGACCGCAGCGCACCCAGGAACGGGTATTTGGAGTTGGACGCCCAGCCGCCCATGATGACGCCGTAGACCCCCAGCGAGGAGATGGCGAGGATATAAAGGACGCCAAGGTTTACGTCGGCGATCACCCAGCCCGGCGCCACGGGCATCACCGCCCATGCGGACATGGCGAGGAATGTGGTCACCAGCGGCGCCAGTAGGAAAACCACGCGGTCGGCGCCAGCGGGGATGACGGGTTCTTTAAAGGCGAACTTGGCGAGATCGGCGAAGGACTGCAGGAGGCCGAACGCGCCCACCACGTTGGGACCGCGCCGCAACTGGACTGCCGCCCAGATTTTTCTATCCGCCAGGAGGGCGTAGGCGATGAGCACCAACAGCACCGCCAAGAGCAAAAAACTCTGAAGCGCCATGATGATGGCCGGTGCGGCGTAGTTGCTCCAGAACGCTGCCATTCACGCTTCCTTGGGCGGGTTGGACTGGGTTGGCACCGATGGCGCCGGTGGACGGCTGTGGCAGCCACCCGGTCGTCGTTTGGTAGCTCCCGCAGTATCCATGATCAAGGTCGGCCGGCCGGTGGTCGCTTGGGTGATTTCTACGGCACCCTATGGGATCGGATCGGTCAGGTAACGGCCGTGCACCCAACCCGTGCGGCACGGTCCCCGGTAGGCCATCGTGCGCGGGCGGGCGTCGTGCACGCCGCACTCCTCGCGGCCATAGACCACGCCGTACCAGGCTCCTTCGCTATCGCAGGTGTTGACCCAGTCCCCGTTGTAAAGTTCGGCGATCTTGCGATAGCCCGTGGACGGCCCCGTGCGCACGGCCAGGAAACCGTCGCCGTTAGGGTTGAGCCCACGCACTCTGGCGCCGCCGCAGCCGGCCATCTGCCCGTCCGTGGGCGCCAGCATGATGGGCACATCAAGGCGCTGGGCCTGGGCGTTGGAGATGGCCAAGGCCGCCAAGGACGCCGCCAGCACCAACGCCAGAAAAATCCTCATTCGGCGGCGACCCGGAGCGCCGGCTCGTCGAAGGTGCGCGCACAGTCCGCCATGACCTTGGAGGCCCGGGCGATGGGGTTGGTGAGGTGGAAGGCTGCCACGGGGTTGATGAACTCAGAATCCTCCAGGGGGCCGGCGAGGGCTGCCAGGCGCGTCACCGCCGCAGGGTCGCCGGGCACCACCTCATCCATGTGCCCAAGGTGCGGGAAGGCTGCGACCATGGC
>JBCCYN010000180.1:0-8283 GCA_039189655.1 Pseudomonadota bacterium
ACGAAACCTTCGCGCTGGCCACTGCCTACGTGGACCGGCTCGGCAAGAAGTCTGCGGTGGCCGAGGACTTCCCCGCCTTCATCGTCAACCGCATCCTCCTGCCGATGATCAACGAGGCCATCTACACGCTCTATGAGGGCGTGGGCACGGTGGAGGCTATCGACACCGCCATGCGGCTTGGGGCGAACCACAAGATGGGGCCGCTGCAGTTGGCCGACTTCATCGGTCTTGATACGTGCCTTTCCATCATGCAGGTGCTCCACGATGGTCTGGCAGATTCCAAATATCGCCCCTGCCCTCTGTTGGTGAAATACGTGGAAGCGGGCTGGCTCGGCCGCAAAGCCGGCCGCGGCTTTTACGACTACCGGGGCGATACTCCCATCCCCACCCGCTAGAATTCCGGGCCGCCAAACGCCCGGGCTCAGTCTTTCCGCGACGGTTGCATCCGCGGCCAATTAAGACCGCTCACCGCCCTTAACTTGGCGAGAGGACCACCGCGTGGGTTACTGGCGCTCACCCACGTAGCTGCCCACTGCCTTATAGCCATTGCCCCGCACACCAAAGGACCCCAGCACACCCTGCGCCGCGCCCAGCGGGCCGCGGGCGAAGGCGCCGTCGGTGGAACCGCGCAGGCCAGAACCCCTCAGCTGACCCGAAAACTGGTTGAACCGCCCGTCCGGCCCAACCCCGCCTGCGATGCTGCCGGAAAACGAGCGACCGTCGAATCGGGAAATCTCAAGCTCGCCGGTCCGCTCGCCGAAGTCGTACTCCACGTCGAGCTCGCCCACGGCAACGTAGCGGGCGGTGGTCCCGTCGCTCTGCTCGGCAACCACATTGCCAACCACATGACCCTCGTAGCTGGCCTTGCCCACCGTCGGCAGATCTTCTTCCGGCGTGATGTCCCCCGCCACCCAGGTTCCCAGGTGAGCAAAGTCGCGGCGGTTGGGCGCGCCATTGGCCTTGAAGGCGGTGCCGGTGCCCCACCAGCCCCACTCCATGAACCGACACTCGCACTCGCGCACCCCCGCGCTGCTGAAAAGCTCCGGCTGGGGAACCGTGTCGGACGAGACCATGTAGGTGTCCGGGTTGGACCGAGTGTGGCGGATCACCTGGCCGCTGTCGGTGGTCATGGTGGTTTGCGGACTGCCCGGCCGCGCGGACGGTCCGGTGGCGACAGCGGCAAAGCGGTCATCGTCGATATAGGTGGAGCGCGACGTGGAAGATGAGCCGAAAAGATCGGTGCCGAACGCAAGGTTGAAGCTGCGCACGAACGGGTCCTCGTTGAAGACGTCCTCCACCTCGATGACGCCCCCAAGGTTGCTTTGCTGGGCGTCGAAACGAACGAGGAACTGGCCAACGCCGGTGGAGCGGAACGGCCGCGAGGTCACCGAATTGGGCTCCATCATTCCTGCGGCAAAACCCCTCAACGTCCGTGTCGACCGGCTGAGGCCACCTACGCCTGTGGTGCTATCGAGGGATGCCACCTGGGTCGTGGAACTGTGCAGTTCGTTGACCGTGAGGAGGCCTCCCCGATGACGCCGGTCGAGGAAAACACTTGATTCCTGCTCGTTTCGGGGCCGGGTTTCCGTGCCGGACGTGTAGACGAAATTGTCACCCCGTCGCCCGTATAAGGAGGCTTCTGGACCGTTTGAGGTGGCCGAGAGGGTGCCCGTCGGTCCGCTCATCACCGCAGCCGCGTCGTTCGCCGACAGTCGGTAGGTCCCCCTTCGATGACCGGCAATTTGCAGCCGCTTTCCCGCGCCTTCCACAAAGCCCGTATCAACATTGATGGCCGACTTCTGATTGCCCCCCTGCCCGTCAATGAGGAGACCGGCATAAAGGGTGTTCGCCACGTCCGACTTGGCGACCCGGTCAACGATGTAAAACGGGGTTTCGACGGCCTTGGCCAACGCATCCCCGAATTCCCGCGCCACCAGTGGATTGAGGTGACGCAGCTCGGACCGGATGCCCTGGCTTTCCTTCTGGAAATCGTTGGAAAGTTCATAGGAGCGGATGCGCGCGGCCCGCGTTCCGTCGGGAAGAACCACGTCGCGCACCGTGGGGCGGCCGGTGAGCACGTAAAGCACCGTATCGGCCCCGGCGCCGCCCGGAACGTCCTCCTGCAGATAGTAAAGCGCGAAATTGTCCGGGCCGCGCAACACCGTCCCGCGGGCCCTTATGTCAAGGGATTCGGACTGGAAAGGCGCAATCTCCGTCTCGCCTTCCCGCGCGGGGAACGGCAGCGTGTCCCTGCCAATGCGCAATGCCACCACCTCGCCGTCGCCGTTCTCCACGAGCTGGGCGCCCGCCTGACTGAGGTCGAACTCGGTGACGATACCCACCTTGCCCGGGTCGGTGACCAATGCGCCGTTCTCGGGCCTAAACAGCGAAGGCGTGCTGGCCGCGCCGATGTCGTCCGCCACCACGAAGGGGGGGCCCGGAGGGAACGGATCGATCTCCTCGGCCACGGTCTCGCGGACAAAGTCGCTGTCGGCGGGCTCCGTAATGGTATCGGCGATGACGTTTTCGGTCTCGCTGATCCCCGGCACGTTGTCATCCGGGCTGAGCCGCGAGGTGTTGATGATCGGCTTTGGCCGGGGCAACACCGTGGTGGGACGCAGCACCGAATTGATCGTGGGAAGGCTGCTCGCCACCACCTGGTCGGACGTGGGGATGTTCGGACTGCCACCTGAAGCGCCAGGCCGGCCGGTGAGGCTTTGCTGCAGGGCCGACTGATTGAGTTCGCTGGTCGGCGTAATTTCCACCCTGCCCCCTTCGAAGAACACAAAGGAGTAGCCGGGCTGATGAATACGCCGCCGGCCGCCGTCGGGAAGGCTGAGGTTAAGCTCGGCGCCAAACACCAAGGATGCCGTGGCCGTCGGGCACCGACCGTCCTCCAGGCAGGGCGGGCTTTCATCCAAGTTGACGATCCCGCCGCGGACACCGAGCGTCCCACCGCCCGTGCGGAACCGCACCTCGTTGTTGCCCTTGGAAAGTTTGCCGCCCACAAAGCGCAGCGCGCCACTCGTCACTTCGGCCACCAGGGAGCCCGTGCCGGTCGATGGGTTGTAGACGAACTCGTCGATAACCACCCGGGCCGAGGGTCCCACGGTGAAGGTGGACCCATCCACGAACATCACTTGGACGAGCCCGATCTCGCCGGTGATGATGCGATCGCGGAAGGAAAGGTCGTCTCCGATGACGATGGTGCGGACCTGACCGGCGCGGTCCCGCTCAGACTGTGGGTTGACGGCACCGGCAATGCCGACCCGCTCTTGGGCCAGCGCTGAACCATCCACCGCGAACGGCAGTATCAAACCCGCGGCCAATGCTAAGCTTTTGATTCGCTTTCCCATTAGAACGCCCTCGATAGGCCGACGGTCAGAACGGCGTTGAAGAATTCACGGGTGGGGTAGTTGGATTCCTGGTAGCGCAGTTGCCCCGTGGCAAAGGCCGAAAAGCCATTGCGTAGCGGCGCCGAAACCCCCGCCTCGATCCACAGAAGATCGTCTTCTTCCGCTTCAAAGGCGTTGATGAGGGGGTCGGGATCGGCGTAGCGGCGCAACAGACCGCCTCCCGCCAGCGACATGCTCCACGGCGCATCGGCCGCCACCGGCCCAAACTCCGGGAGGTAGAAATAGTAGGTGCCGCGTGCCCAGGCGCCGATCTCACCGAACCGCTTAAAATTTCTGCGAGCAAAGACAATCCGTGAGTGGGCTGCAGCCTGTAGTAGAAGCCGAGCGTTTGCTGCGACCGTCACCTGGTTCGATGCGCTCAGCTCTTCGCCGGTTTGAATACGCACCGTCGGATAGGACTTTGAGTTGTTGTAGTTGACGGAGCGAAACTCGTAGCGCGCGTCGTAGAAAAGCCAGTCCAGGATCGTGCTTTGAACCCGCGCGCCAGCGCCGTATTGCGTCGAGTAAAGGTCTTGACCGAGGCTGGTAACGCCGCCAATCCCGTAAACACCTAGACGCGTGCCGCTGAAGCCGAACCGGCCGAAGCCGAAATTCGGTCCAATTTGAGCCTCCAGCAGATTGAGGTTCAGCCGCGAGATATCGAAGAAGACGCTGTTGTAGCTGACGATGTTGGCTTCGATGAAATCGTTCTGGTTCCGCAGATCGTAGGCAATGTTGATGTCGGCGAGGCTGAAAATGTTGCCGTCCGCTTGGGCTCGCGCGTCCTGATCAAGGCGCAGGGGAATGCCGTTGACGGAGATGATGTCCTCGTCCGGCGCGGCATTGGCGTTGGATTGCACCCTGACACCGCCGTGAAAGGAGCCCGACACGCTGAACCTTTGATCTTGCCGATCGAGCTGCGCCAGGAAGGTGTCCACGCGCTCCAGCACCTGGGGAGGCGTGTCGGGTCGCTTGGCCGCCTGAAGGTACGTCCGCGCCATGTCGATGGCACCGATCCGGTAATAAAGAACCCCAAGCTCCAGCTGCAGACGCGGCAGGTTCGGAGCGTAGATGAGCATCCGCTCCAGGGTCGCAATGGCCCCCTCATAGTCGCCCAATTCGGCCGAGAGCTGGGCGTACTCGAAGGCCACATCAAGGTTGGTCGGATCGACCAGCGTTGCCTGGAACAAGGCATCCCGTCTTGCCTCCAGGGCGGCATTGGCGGCCGTCACCCCTTGGGCCAGCCCCGGTTTCACTCCAGTGATCAAAGCAAAGGCTAGCATTGCGCCAATCAAGACGACGCGCAGGTTCGCGTAGCGGTAAAGTACAACCATGCAATCGTTGCCAACCAGGCATCTAGAACTCTGCAGCCGACGCCGATATGGACAGTCTCGTGCGGTCCCCCGCAAGGCTAAGTCACAGCACTTGTGACGGTTTTTTCGCCCTGTTGCCGTTGCAACACACGGTCTTTATAAGCCTTTTTCCGATTGCTGGGCTCGTTATCGCCCAACGATTGCGGAGCGCCAAACCACGCAACCGAGCCGCGCCCAGAACACCAGATCGCGCCGGCTGAGAGTATTGGATGTTGCAAAAAGCCGAGCCACCGGCCGCGCAAAGGGCTAGCGCCCCTGCGCCATCCGGGCGTGCCCGCAGTCGACGACGATGGCGCTCGCGCCTCGCCCGGGCGCTGCCGCTCGTCCTCATTGCCACCGCCATCACCGTCGTGGGTGCGGTGCTGCGCATCAACGACCCCGCCCCCCTCGGCCAACTGCGCAACATGGTCTTCGACGAGTATCAGCGCTTTCATCCCAACACATTCGATCCCGGCTCGCCCGTGCGCATCGTGGCCATCGACGACGCCTCGCTGGCGCGCCTTGGCCAATGGCCGTGGCCCCGGAATGTCCTGGCGGAGATGGTCGACCGGCTGCGGCAGATGGGTGCGGCTGCCATAGGCTTTGATATCATCCTTGCCGAGCCCGACCGCATGTCGCCGGAGGCCGTTGCAGAGCTGATACCGCAGGGACCCAACCGCAATGCCTTGCTGGAAAGCCTTGAGGGCGCACCGCGGAACGACATGGTGCTTGCCTCTTCGCTCATCGCTGCACCATCGGTGCTGGGGGTTGCCCTTGACCGCACCCCCGATGAACCCCGGCCCGAGGAACCCGGTCTTGCCGATGCAGCCTTTGCCGCATCCAAAGCCGGGTTCGCCTTTGCCGGCGACAATCCGAGCGCGTTCCTCCCGGCTTACGGTTCGGCGACCCCACCGCTGGCGGTTCTGTCCCAGGCGGCCGAAGGCCTTGGCGCGCTGAATTGGATCCCGGACCGCGACCGCATCGTGCGCACCGTTCCGCTAATCTTCCAGCTGGGCGACGGCGGTTTCCTGCCAAGCCTTGCGAGTGAAACACTGCGCGTTGCCCAGGGCGCATCCACCATCGTCATCCGTGCCTCCAACGCCTCCGGCCAAAGCGCATGGGGGGAAGAATCCGGTGTCAACGCCGTGCGGATTGGCGAACTGGAGACGGCCACCACGGCATCCGGAGCCGTCCAGCTCCACTTCGCACCAACGCCGGTGGGACGACAAATCCCGGCCTGGTGGGTGATGGACGGCGTGGTGGAGCCGGAAGAGATTGCCGGTCGCATCATTCTGATCGGAGCGACGGCGCCGGGGTTGTTCGATATCCAGGCGACCCCGTTGGAAGAAGCGGTGCCGGGGGTGGAGATCCACGCCCAGGTCATCGACCACATCGTCTTCGGCACCGGGCTTGAACGGCCCGACTGGGCGCAAGGCTTGGAATTCGTGGTGTTCGTGGCGCTTGTGGTGCTGTTCGCCGCCGCCGCGGCACTCTTATCGCCGCTAACCAACATCGCCTTCGGCCTGGTGACCCTCGCGGCCGTGGGTGGGGCGAGCTACTATTTCTTCATAGCGAGATCGCTTCTCGTCGATCCATCCTTCCCGGTGCTCTTCGGCGCAATTTCGCTCCTGGCCACCACCAGCTTTGTGGCGGTGCGCGAGGGTTCGGAACGGCGCTGGGTTCGAAGCGCATTCGGGCGATACATCTCCTCAGACCTTGTGGAAGACTTGGCGTCCAACCCCCACCGGCTGACCCTCGGGGGCGAAATCAAACCCATGACCATCCTCTTCACCGACATCCGCGGGTTCACCGGCATATCGGAAGGGATGGATGCCCAGTCTTTGACAGCGTTCATCAATGCGTTTCTGACGCCGCTCACAAACGTGATCCTGGACCACCGGGGCACGGTCGATAAGTACATGGGCGACGCGATCATGGCGTTCTGGAATGCGCCGCTCGATGATGCCGATCACGCCGCGCACGCTGCTGAAGCCGCCCTTTCCATGATGGCCGCATTGGAGCGTTTCAACAACGACCACGAAGGTATCTACCGGCCGGTTTCCATCGGGATCGGGCTCAACACGGGCGACTGCTGCGTCGGCAATCTCGGCTCCAGTCAGCGCTTCGACTACTCCGTCATCGGCGATGATGTGAACGTAGCCTCCCGACTGGAGGGCGAAACGAAAAACTACGGTGTGCCGATCCTGGTGGGCCCCAGCACGGCAGAGGCAATTCAGCGGGCGGGGTATGACACTGTCGCCCTCGACGAGGTTAGAGTGAAGGGCAAAGAGATCGCCATCGAGACTTTTGCGCTGGTGGGCGGGCCAAACCACAGGACCCCATCGACGGTTACTGCCGCAAAGGCTCCCCTCGCGGAGGTGATTGCCGCCTATCGGGCAGGCGACCCAGCAACCATGCGAACGGCGCTTGAAGGTCTTGAGCAAGCGGGAGCCAGCGAACTTGCGAAGGTGGTCACCCTCTACCGCGAGCGTCTGGCTCTGCTGGCCAAGGCTTCACCGAAGGACGGCGCTTCAAAAACCTGAGCCGACGGTGCGGCTTTGGCCAAGGCCATTCGGCGCCTCAGGAACCGATGGCTTTGTCGCCCCCCAATGGTCGATCCATGGAAAACACCTCTCGCACCACCGCGTAGTCGCGGTAGCCGAGCCGCGCGATGGGCTGCAGCTTTGCCATATCCAAGAAGCCCTCCTCAAGGACGGCCTCATCGATGTGAACGCCCACCACCTCGCCGAAAACCGTCACGTTCCGCCCGCCCGGCTGATGGGGCAGATCCACATGGGTGAGCGTCTTGCACTCCATCTTCACAGGTGCCTCGGCTACCATTGGAGCGTCGACCAAGCGCCCTTTTATGGGTGTCAGACCGGCCAGCTCGAACTCGTCCACCTGCGGCTCAACGGCTGCGCTACTGGCGTTCATCGCGTCCCGCAGATCCCAAGTGGCGATGTTCACCACGAAGCTCCCGGTGCTTATGGCGGCGTCTGCGGTATCCTTCGCACCATGGGGGTGGGCGCCGTTGCTGGAGAAAAGCACCACCGGCGGCGCGTCGGAGACGGCATTGAAATAACTATGGGGGGCGAGGTTGTTGACGCCTGCCGCCGAGCGCGTCGAGATCCAGCCGATGGGACGAGGCACCACCAGGGCCTTAAAGGGGTTTCTGGGAAACGGGTGGCCGTTAGACGGTTCGTAGAAAATGGTCATGGGCCTTCTGCTGAACGGTTCAACACACGGTGTTGTGGCCGAATCCCAGAGGCCGATAAAGAGCCGAAGATGGCGCGAGCAGATCCATCACGAGCGGGCCCACCGTCCCATCGGAAACAAAGTCCCGCACACCCTTGATCCCGGCCAGAAACGCAGATCTCTAAAACGCTCGAAGGGCGATTTCCGCCGGACCAGAGTGTTCAATCAGCCGGCGGTCGCGCGAGATCAGCGTCACCACTGCGATGGCCTGCCGGTCAAAATTCAGGATCGGTTTTGAGAGCGTATATTGATTTTGAATGTAGCTCCCATCGCCGCGGAAA
>JBCCYN010000181.1:0-8214 GCA_039189655.1 Pseudomonadota bacterium
GGCCCGGTCCATGCCCGGCGGCAGAACGCTCGCCTCGGTGACCAGCGCCGAGTGCTCCGCGGTGATCGCATTGTCCCAGCGCCAGGCAAGCGCACCCCCCGGCGTGATCTCCAGCGCCTGGCCCTGGGTCGAAACGGTCAGCATCAGGTTCCCGTTCTCCAGCGGCTGATGCTTGCCCATGATCCCGCTGAACCAGCGGAACGGCGTGCGGTAGACCTCCCGCTGCGTGCCCGCCGCAAGATCGAACTCAAGGATGCGCGAATTCAGCGACGCCGCATTGTTCATCGGCTGCAGGTTGCGGTTGTCATAGACGATGATCCGGTCACCGGAGATGAAATCGGGGTCGTGGCCCGCAAGGTCACCGAGGCCCAGTGGGACGCCATCGTCGGCACCAACCTCAGGGCCGCGTTCTTCGTCGCCCAAGGGTTTGCGCGGCAAACCGAGCGCGGCGCCATCGTCAATCTCGGCTCGCTCACGTCCGCCGTGGGGATCCCCACCGCCACACCCTACACAGCCTCAAAATCCGGCGTCCTCGGCATGACCCGCGCTCTCGCCGCCGAGTGGGCGCCAAATATCCGCGTCAACGCCCTCGGCCCCGGCTACTTCCGCACCGCCATGACCGAAGCCTTCTACCGCGACGACGGCTGGCAGGCCGCCATGCTCCAAAAAATCCCCATGGCGCGCTTTGGCGACCTCGACGACCTCATCGGCGCGACCGTGTTCCTCGCCAGCGATGCATCCGCCTACGTCACCGGCCAAATTCTCTACGTGGATGGCGGCACTCTTGCATCCCTTTGAACACCATGGGCAAAGCCGATCCTGATGCATTCCCATCGCCATTCTTTGTCCCGGGAGCCGTGTCCATGACCCGCCACGACGGCTGGGATGCGTCGGCCGATGCCTGGGTGAGGGAGCTGGGCGCGGATGGTGACTTTGCCCGGGTTTCCGTGCTCGACCGCCCGATGCTGGCCCGGATCGATGCCGCCCCCCGGTCCATCGCCCTCGATGTGGGCTGCGGCGAGGGCCGGTTCTGCCGTAAAATCGCCCAGCGAGGCATCCGCGCGGTGGGGGTCGACGCGGCGCCCCCCATGATCGCTGCCGCGCTGCGCCGGGACCCCGACGGCGAGTACCTGGTCGCCGACGCCGCCGCGCTTCCGTTCAAGGCCGCCTCCTTTGACGTGGTGGTCGCCTATCTTTCGCTCCTCGACGTGGACGATGCGGCGAGCGCCATTGCTGAAATGGCACGCGTCCTGACGCCGGGCGGTATGCTTTTGGTGGCAAACCTCAATGGTTTCGTGACCGCAAACCCCCACAACGGCTGGATCAAAGCCGGCGAAAAATCCCTTTTTCCCATCGACAATTATCTCTCGCCGCGGCCGGAGTGGGTGGAATGGCGGGGGATACGGGTGCGCAACTGGCACCGGCCGTTGCGCGACTATATGCGCGCGTTCCTGGGAGCCGGCCTCCGCCTCACGCAGTTCGACGAACCAGCACCGCACGGCGGGGAACCTGAGCGCGCCTCAAGATACACCCGGGTACCCTATTTCGTCCTGATGGAGTGGCACAAGGATGCCCAGCCATGACCGCTATGGTCATGCTGGAAAACGTCACCAAACGGTTCGGCAACGCCACCGCCGTCACCGATGCGTCCCTCGCCTTGGAGCGCGGCAAATTCCTCACCATCGTCGGCCCGTCGGGCTGCGGAAAAACGACGCTCCTGCGCATGATTGCGGGCTTTGAAACCCCGACGGGCGGGCGCATTGCCGTCGCCGGCGAGGATGTTTCGCGCGTGCCGCCCCACCGCCGCGCCATTGGCATGGTGTTCCAGCGCCTGGCCCTCTTTCCGCACATGAACGCCTTCGACAACATCGCCTACCCGCTGCGCCGCCGGGGTCACCCCAAGGCCGAGATCGCCCCCCGGGTGGACGAAATGCTCGCCCTCGTGCGCCTCGACGGTCTTGGGGAACGGCGGCCCCACGAACTGTCGGGGGGTCAGCAGCAGCGGGTCGCCATCGCCCGCGCGCTATCCTTCGGCCCGGATCTTCTCCTGCTGGACGAACCCCTCTCGGCGCTCGACAAAAAACTGCGCGAGGACATGCAGCTGGAGTTTCGGCGTATCCAGCAAGACCTTGGCGTCACCACCATCAACGTCACCCATGACCAACGCGAGGCGCTGGTGATGTCCGATCAGATCGTCGTCATGAGCGATGGGCGCATCGAGCAAACCGACACACCCCACGCGGTCTACGACGCGCCGGCCACCCGCTTTGTCGCCACCTTCCTCGGCGCCACGACGATCATCCCGGCCACCACCATCGGCACCGAGGGCGACACTCTGCGGGTGGATGCGTCCGGCACCATCCTCACCGCCCGGGGATCTGCCGCCCCCGGCACCCCCGTCGATTGCGCCGTACGCGCCGAGCACGTCACCATCGATCCGCAAAACGCCGAAAACGCCGTGGAGGGCACCATCAGCCAGATCGCTTTCGAAGGGGACCGGACAGCAGTGCTCGCAACGGTCCCCACCCTGGGCGTCACACTGCAAGCGTTCACCACGCGCGCCGACCTGGAACCGGGCGACACCGCGCGTTTCGCCATTGACCCCGAACACCTCTTCGCCTTCCCAAAAACGAAAAACTGAAGGAGCAACCATGACGAAACTCACACGCCGCACGGTCCTTGCCGGCAGCGCCGCGGGCGCCGGCCTCCTCGCCACCCCGTCCATCCTTCGGGCCCAAGCGCCCGAAAAGCCCGCCGAACTCATCGTGCGCGCCTGGGGCGGCGCGTGGGGCGAAGCGCTGAAGTCAGGCGTTGCGGACCCGTTCACGGCCGCAACCGGCATTCCCGTGCGCCTCGACTTCACCGAGGACAACGAGATCAAGCCAAAGATCTGGGCGGCGGTGGACCAAGGCCGGGTGCCGCCCATCCACGTCAACTGGGACACCTCCACCAACGCAACAATCTCGGCCCTGCGCGAAGTGACGGTGGACCTTTCGGACCTTCCCAACCTTGAAGGCCTGCTGCCCCTTGCAAAGCCGGTGGGGCTGGAGGGCTACCCCCTCGTGAACACCTACGCCTACGTTTACGTGTGCGCCTACCGGCCCGAGGCTTTTCCCGACGGCGCCCCCGAATCCTGGACGGTCATGCTCGACCCCAAATTCAAAGGCCGCATTGCCCTTTACGACGATGGCATCGGTTTCAATCCCATCGCGGTGATGGCCGGCGGCGGCACCTTCGACGACATCCCTGCCAACATGGAGCCCGGCTACGAGTTCTATCGTAAGCTGAAGGAAAACGGCCCGCTGCTGGGCGAAGACCCAGACTTCACGAGCTGGTTCCAGAACGGCGAGATCGACCTTGCCTGCACCATCTCGGTGAACGCCCGCGCCGCCCGCAAGTCCGGGATCAACGTGGAGTGGACCGTCCCGAAGGAGGGCTGCAAGGTGGACACCGACGGCTTTTGGATTCCCAAAGGTCTGCCGGCAAACGAAGAGTACTGGGCGAAAGAATTCATCAACACTGCGCTCTCCAAGGACGTTCAGGAAAAGTGGTGCGGCGCGCTGGGTCTGCCGCCGGTCTATCCGGGCATCGAGCCGCCGGCGGATCTCAAAGGCGATCCCTCCTACCCCACCACACCGGAGGACTTTGCCGCCCTCGTCTCCGTGCCCACACCCATCTTGGTGGAGAACCAGCCCATTTGGTTCGCAAAGTTCTCAGAGATCTTTCAGGGTTAGCCAGTCATGCTGACCTGCGCCCGCTAGCTGGTTAGACGCCGTGCTCCTTGGCATCTTGAGCCTCGTGGCGGGCGTCCTTGATCGCTTTGCCGTCGCCGTCGTGGCGGCGGCGGGGTTTCTTGCCCTCGATCTTGCGGTGCTTTCCGGCTGGGTCGCCGGCTTTCCGCCCGATCTCACCGCGCAAAGCACAGCGCTCGCCCTCGCCGAAGTGGCGATGGTGGCGGGCACGGGCTTCATCGTGGGTGCGATGCTGCGTGCAGGGGTGCGGCTCCTGGCCGGCATTGCCCAGCGGGGCGCGACCTGCGCTGCCACCCTATCCAGGCTCGCCCACCGTGCCCGATCAAAGGACTGAGGTGACCGCACCAGAAAACGGCGGGCCCACACGGTCCCCCGTGCGCTGGCTCCTCCTTGCGCCGGCACTCCTGGTGACGGGGCTCCTTCTCATCGGCCTTGGGTGGATGCTCGAACTCTCCCTCCACGAGCTCGACATCGCCACCTACCGCCTCAAACCCGAGTACACCACGGCGAACTACGCCACCATTTTCAGCCGCGAAGTCACCTGGCTGGTGCTGGCAAGGACCCTGGGCGGCGCCGCCATCGTGACCCTTGTCACCCTCATTCTCGGCTTTCCCTACGCCTACATCCTGGTGCGCACCCAGAGCCCAACGGTGCGAAAACTCCTGCTCGTGGCGCTCTTCTTGCCGTTCTTCATCGGCCAGGTGGTTCGCGCCTACGGTTGGCTCATCATTTTGGGCCGCGAAGGGGTTTTGAACTCGGCGCTTGTGGGACTGGGACTGCCGCCCCAGGACCTCCTCTTCACCTACGGAACGGTCCTTTTCGGCCTCGTCCAGTACATGCTTCCCTTCGCCGTCCTCCTCATTATCCCGGCCCTCACCGCAATCCCGGACGACATCGAACGCGCCTCCGAAGGTCTTGGCGCGCCCTGGCCCGCCACCTTCCTCCACGTGCTCTTGCCCCTTGCACGCCCGGGCCTCATCGGCGCGTCGGTGGTTGTATTCACCTTGACGCTCACCGACTTCGCCATGCCGGAAATACTTGGAGGCGGAACTCAAGATTTCTTCGCCAGTGCCATATACGATGCGTTCTTTCAGATATCGAATGCCGGACTAGGTGCAGCGCTCGCGATCCTATTAACCGCCGTGGGCAGTGCGATTGTGGCTCTCATCTTCGTTTTTACAGGGACCGGAACGCTCGGTTTTCGTCGAGGCTGAGAACGCGAAGCGAAATTTAGCCCTGGCATCACGGCTGACAGAACCCATTTCAAGGGATAAACTACACGTTTACTGCACTAATACTATTGCATTGTTCCACGAAGGTTCTTGCTATGCCGTTGACATCACCGCGATTTAAGGAAAATGCGCAGCTCAAGTCCGCCTTTGCGAACAGCCCCTGGCTGAAGAAGGGTTCCAAGGGCGTTGGCGTCCACCTCATGCAGTTCGCCCTCATCGACCTGGGTTTCCCGATGCCCAAGTCGAAAGGAAAGAAGGGGCTGAGCCCAGACGGGGACTTTGGCGACGAAACCCGCGCTGTGGTCAAAAAATTCCAGGCTTCGTTGCTGGGTGGGCCGGCGGTCGCCGATGACGGCGTTGTGGGTCAGCACACCATGGGCAAGCTCGACCGGGCTATCGGCGGCTTCACCCACAAGATCAGCATTCACCTGCGCGTGGTCTTCATGCCCGACAAGGACCCCACCCACTACGTGAAGATCGCGCGGGACGCCTACGCCCAGTACGGTATCTTGTTCGATATCGCCTCGGCGCTTCCGCTCTTCTTGGACAGCAGCAAGAAGGAATGGCTGGAAAAGCAATCAACCTCGGGCTCGGATGTCATCGATGACCCGCCGCGAAGTGTCCTTGCGCCGTTCTTTCCAGTGAAAACCAGCGATGTTCTTGTTTATTCTGTCGAGCTCTTCGATCCCGACACCGTCTACGGCCTCACCACCTCCAACGGCAAAGGCGCGGTCTGCCGGCTTTCCAAGGACCAGCAGGACACCACCTTGGCGCACGAGGTGGGCCATGCGCTGCTGACGCCCCTATCGGGCTTCGACAAGGAAGACCATCACCCGAGCGTCAACAACGTCATGGGTACGGGGACGAGGGTGCCGCCCTACGTGCTCACCCTCGATCAGGTGACGGAGATGCGTGGCCACCTGCGCTGCACCACCATCTAAAAATTCTTCCGACCGCAGTGGAAGAATAAACAAGATGATGATGCACACATAACGAGATCGAGCACCGGTCTGATGTGATCAGATCAGGCGGCGGCGTTCAAAGACTTGCCCCGGTCAGCGAGCCACCTGGTCAGCGTTGGCGTGGAGGTGAGCGACAAGGTCGGGGTCGAGCTGGAGCCGGGCGGCCAGCATTGCGAGGTAACCCTTCTCGGCCGGTCCTTCCGGATCCACGGCGAGGAGGGACGCAGCATAGATCTCCGCCGCCAGCTCGGGCGTGGTGGCGCTTTTTGCCACCGAGGCCACATCGAGCGGCTTTTCTAGTTCCGCCGCGATGAAGGCCCGGTCCGAGGCGTCCAGCTCCAGCCCCTCCAGCTGCGCGCCGATGCGCTGGCGCTCCTCATCGTTGACATGTCCGTCCGCCTTCGCGGCGGCGATCATCGCGCGGATGAGGGTGGTGCTCAGCTCCTCCTGGGCGTCGGATGCGGCGGGCAAAAACGGCGTGCCCTCCGGTGAGGGAAGAGCAACCGGTTCGGCCGATGGGGCCGCCGGGGCGGGAGCCGACTTTGTGGCCTGCCAATCGCGATAGGCTTTGTAGGCAAGGCCGCCCACCAGTGCGATGCCGCCAACCTTTAGAACGTTACCGGCGATTTTTCGGGGTGTTTTCTTGCCGCCCAGGAGAAGGCCCGCCAGGCCGCCCACCGCCGCGCCGGTGATGAGGCCGCCCTTACCTTGGAGCAGCCCCTGCAAATCGAGCCCCCCGCCAGCCCCTGCCCCTTGGGACCCACCGTCAGAAGCACCGCCCACTGCGGAACCCTGCGCCCCGCTCACCTGGCCCAAGAACTGGTCCAGCAATGACCTTGCACTGCTCATGCTCGCTCCCATCATTTTTCGAGAGGCCAAGGCCAGACCTAAAGAGGCTGGGCATTGGCGCGTTCCCCATCAACATGGGGCTTTTAGCGCCACGCCCAAGCCTCCTGAGCGCGCTGCTTGCACCGCGGGGGACTAAGCGGCCTCAAGCTCGCGCTGCGGCGTCACCTCGACCATGCCAAGATCATCCGCCCGCCTCGCCGTAAGGACCACGTTGTGCGGGTGCCGGATCGAGTACTTGTACTTCTCCGCAAGGTCCGGGCGATCAGCGGGCACGTCACGGCCGGTCCAGGTAAACTCGCACAGACCCGCCTCTGCAAGCGCCTCTTCGATCACCTCACGCGGCCAGCGCCACAGGCGGCAGGAGAAGTCGCCGATGCGCATCGTCGTTTCGGGTCCGTCGGTCAGATCGATGTAGACCCCCATCTCCGATTGCGCCTTCCTGAGGTTGGGGTCGGGCCTTAGCTCAGGGTTCAGAGTAACGATGGCGCAGTGTCCACCCGGCTTCATGTGCCTGCGGATGAACTCGCCCATACGCCTCAGGGCCGCCGGGCTGTCGGCGTAGTGCAGGACGTAAAGGCCCGTGACCAAATCCACCGGTTCGAGCTCCAGATCCGAATTGCCCAGGTCCGCGCGGTAAAAGCTCACGCGCTCCTGGTCCTGCGGCGGCAGCTGCTCGCGCTTTTGAAGGGCACTGGCAAGCATCGCGTCCGAAATATCGACACCGACCACCGAGCGCGCACCGTTTTCAATCAGTGTCCAACCAAAACGCCCGTTACCGCAGCAAAGATCCATCACGGATTTACCACGAACACTTCCGATTTTTTGCAACAGGGTGTGAGTCTCGTAAATATAACCGCCGTTGCTAACCAGTCGTTTTTCGCAATGATCTAAATAATAACTTGTTTTCGTATCGTAGTCTTGCACCTTGATCTCCAATCATACCGCAAAGGGTACACAATTGAAGTGTGCATGGACGGGCATTGCCGCAACCAAAATCGGCCATTGTTGCGAAGAAGATAGGTGCGCGCGGGGCCTTGTTTCGGTGCGGGCGTGCGCTGCCCCCAAGACGGGAAGAGCCCACCCACGTCGGGGCGGCTGGGCAAGGCGATGACGGGCCGTTATCAAAGCCCCATCGGCCGAGCGCTGCGGGTTGGGGTGTGGTCCCACCGCAAGCGCGAAGCCGACGAACCTGGACTCGCGGCTGGGAGCGCCATGGGCATCTCAAAATGGCTTGTGCTGTGGACGCTTACCGCCGTCTCCCTGATCACGCTCAGCCTTCCCACCCTCATCGTCATCGGCGCGTCCTTCACGGCTGGAGATATCATCGCCTTTCCGCCCGATGGGTTTTCGCTGCGGTGGTACGGCGAAATGTGGGAGGCTGAGCGTGATCAGGGAGACGGCGGTAAGCGTCCACAGCAC
>JBCCYN010000182.1:0-8213 GCA_039189655.1 Pseudomonadota bacterium
ACGGTTGCTGCGAGGGCGATGGCTGAAAGGAAGACCTTGGGGCATCTGTCGTATCGAGTTGCCACGCGCCGTCGATCCTTGAGCCTGCCGAACATGATCTCGATCCGGTTACGGCGTTTGTAGCGCCTCTTGTCGTATTTCACGGTCTTCTGTTCGCCGTGCCGGGCTGCCAGACCCGCCATCATCCGGGCAACGACGCCCTTATCGCTCCGTCGTTTCCAACGGTTGTAGAGCGTCTTGTGCGGGCCATAGGCCGCAGGTGCATCACGCCACCTTAAGCCATTGCGATTGATGAAGATAATCCCGCTCAACACGCGCCGGTCATCGTCGCGTGGCTTGCCATGGGGCTTCGGGAAGAAGGGCTCAAGACGCGCCATCTGCGCGTCCGTTAGCCAAAACAGATCAGATATGTTCACCCCTCGGTTTCGGGCCGTGAATTACGCCGACACTTGGATATCAATGGATCCTGAACCTAGTGTTCCATGACGAAGTGATCGGGCGCCACCTCGTGCATGGCGCGTTCGGAGGGCTCGTAGCCGAGTGGGCGCACGGTTTTGGCAATCTCGTCGGTGATGAGGGAGCGATCGGTGCTGCGCTGGATCGGATCGGCAATGGGAACGGCCGCAATCAGTTTACGCGTATAGGGATGCCTAGGGTTCGCAAGAACCGCCGCGCGAGGACCAATCTCGACGATTTGGCCCAGAAGCATCACGGCTACGCGGTGGCTAATCCGTTCTACCACTGCGATGTCGTGGCTGATGAATATATAGGTGAGACTGAAATCGCGCTGGAGGCCAAGCATCAGGTTCACCACCTGCGCCTTCACGGTAGCGTCCAGCGCTGAGACCGACTCGTCGGCAACGATGAGGGAAGCGTCGAGGGCAAGGCCCCGTGCGATACACACCCGCTGGCGCTGGCCTCCGGAGAACTCGTGGGGAAAGCGCAGCGCATGGTCAGGGGTAAGGCCAACCCTTTCCAAGAGTACGGCGACCCGTTCTTCCGCCTCGTCTGCGCCGGCAAGGCCATGGACTCGCATGGGTTCGGAGATCGCCGCGCCGACGGTTTTACGGGGGTTCAGAGAGCCGTAAGGGTCCTGAAAAATCATCTGCATACGGCGGCGGATGGCGCGCAACTGCGACGGTGACGCGGCCATTATATCTGTGCCTTCGAAGGCGATCTTGCCGCGCATTGGCTCCACAAGGCGAAGAAGTGAGCGCCCAGTGGTAGACTTTCCACATCCCGATTCGCCCACCAGTGCGAGGGTTTCGCCCCGGCGTACCTTGAAAGAGACATCCTCCACCGCATGAACCCGGCCGACGGGACGGCCAAGAAGCCCACCCCGAACGTTGAAACGGGTGACGAGATTTTCCACCGTGAGAGCAACGTCGCCGCGGTTGTCCACCTCGTCGGGCGGCTCCACAGCGCTGCCGCCCTTTACATCGGGGAAGCAGCGGGGGGTTTTGGTGTTTCCTAGGGAGCCGAGGGCGGGGACCGAGGCGAGAAGCTCTTTGGTATAGGTACGGGTCGGGCTGGCGAAGACGTCATGGGCTTTTCCCTCCTCCACCTTTTCACCTTCGAACATCACGACGACCCGGTCGGCGATTTCTGCGACGACGCCCATGTCGTGGGTGATGAACATCACCGCCATTCCGGTCTCGCGTTGGAGTTCGGCGATTAGGGCGAGAATTTGAGCCTGGATGGTCACGTCTAGGGCGGTGGTGGGTTCGTCGGCGATGAGTAATTGGGGCTGGCAGGCGATGGCCATTGCGATCATGACGCGCTGGCGCTGCCCGCCGGAGAAGGTGTGCGGGTGCTGGTCGAACCGACTGGCTGCATCGGGGATGCGAACGAGGTCAAACAGGCGCAACGCCTCCGCCCGCGCGGCAGATTTGTCCATGCCGCGGTGTCTGCGAAGCGCCTCGGTGACCTGAAAGCCGGCGGTGAGGACGGGATTAAGGCTCGTCATGGGTTCTTGAAAGATCATGCCCATGTCGCGGCCGCGCACATCGCGCATTTCTCCGTCCGCAAGTGCGGTGAGCTCCCGATCACCAAGATAAACCTTGCCGGAGACCTTTGAGACGCCCCTTTGCAGAAGGCGCATGATGGCGAGCGCGGTCACTGATTTGCCGGAGCCTGACTCGCCAACGACGGCGACGGTTTCGCCTTCGCCGATGGAGAAGGTCACGCCATGGAGGACTTCGAGCCATTTGCCTTCGCTGCGAAAAGAGACCGCAAGGTTTTCGACGGAGAGCGCGCTCACTCTTCGCCCTTGAGCCGTGGGTCGACCGCGTCCCGAAGGCCGTCGCCCAGAAGATTTAGCGAGAACACGACCAGTAGAATGGCAATGGACGGAAAGACAGCCAGCCAGAAGGAATCCAGAATGTTCTCGAAACCCTCTCGGATCATTCCGCCCCAGGTGGGAGTGGGCGGCGAAACGCCCAGCCCGATAAAGGCTAGCGAGGCTTCCACGCGGATGGCAGTGGCAAGCCATAGGGAGCCCATGACCAGGATTTCGGGGAGAATATTCGGCAAGATGTGCAAGAAGAGGAGCCGAGCGTCCGAGTAACCGAGGGCGCGGCCCGCCTCCACGTATTCGCGTTCTTTAACGGCGATGGTGGGGGCCCTGGCGATTCGGGCAAATGGTGGAATTGCGGTCAACGCGATGGCGATTACGAGGTTCGCCACCGACGGGCCGAGCACAGCAACGATGATGAGGCCGAGAATCAGGGCCGGAAAGGCCAAGAGGACGTCCATGATCTGCATGACGATGACATCGAGCGTGCCACCAAAATAGCCGGCGACCATGCCGATGAAGGACCCGACGACCATTGCGATGCCGATGGAAAGGAGGCCGATGGTGAGGGATATTTGCGCGCCGTAAAGGATGCGCGAAAGCGTGTCGCGGCCAAAGAAGTCGGTGCCGAACCAGTGCTCCACTGAGGGGGGCTTGAGGCGGTTAAAAATGCTCTGGTCGATGGGATCGTAAGGGGCGATGACTGGAGCGAGAACGGCGAGTAGGCAGACCAGGAGGAAGAGGCCGAGGCCGACCCAGGAGGTCTTGTTCGTGTTGAAGGCTTTGAAGAGGCCTTCGCTGGTGGCAACGAGGGAGCGGCGCCAATAGGCGCGGCGAGGGGCAGCGACGCTCACTTGTACTGGATCCGCGGATCGATGACGCCGTAGACAAGGTCGGTAATGAGGTTCACCAGAACCACGATGAGTGTGTAGATCACCATCATCCCCTGGAGCATCGTATAGTCTCGTTGGTTGAGGGCGCCAACGATCAGCTTGCCGAGCCCCGGGCGGTTGAAGACGATCTCGGTGAGCACGGAGTTGCCGATGAGAATGCCGAGATAAAGGCCGACCACGGTAACCACCGGGATAAGAGCGTTGCGCAGGCAGTGGCGCCAGATGATGATGCCGAAGGCGAGGCCCTTCGCCTCTGCGGTGCGCACGTAGTCTTGATTCAAGACTTCCAGCATTGCTGAGCGGGAAACGCGGGTGATGTAAGCGGCCATGATGAGGCCAAGGTTGATGGCGGGCAGCGCAAGGTCACGCATGCGCTCGCCGAAGGTTTCGCCTTGGCCGGAGCTGATCACCGGGAACCAGCGTAGTTGGATGGCGAACGCGATGAGGAGGAGGATCGCCGACACGAAGGCCGGGAGGGAAAGACCGAGGAGTGAGGCGACGCGAATGACGTAGTCGGTCAGCTTGTTGCGGCGGACGGCAGACCAGACACCGAGGGGGATACCGACGACGGCGCCAAGCACTAGGGATACGACCGTGAGCTCGACGGTGGCAGGTAGGACTTTTAGGATTTCTTCGATGACTGGGCGACCTGAGACGAGTGAGGTCCCCCAGTCGCCTGCGATGACGTCACCGAGAAATGCGAAATACTGGACGTAGAGAGGGGCGTTGAGGCCAAGGCGGTCGCGCAGCGCTTGGATGGCCTCCTGGCTTGCCTGATCGCCCAGGATTACGAGGGCGGGATCGCCAGGGAGAACCCGAACAATGAAGAACACGATGGTGAGCACTCCAAAGAGCGTCACCACCGCGAAAGCCAGGCGTTTGATGATGAAGGATGTCACGCCGAAGCAGTGCGCGGCGGGTCGGCCGCCGCGCCCATCTTATTCTTTGAAGAAGGCGGCTTCGGTGAGCGCCGGGGAAAGGTTCAGTGACCCCACGATTTCGTAGCCGAGATCGAGGTTGTCGTTCCACGCCCAGAGCTGAAGGTTCTGGTAGATGGGAATGGCGCAAACGTCTTCCATGATTTTTTGCTGTGCGCTCGCCCATAGTTCGTTTTGCTTATCGAGGTCGGTCTCCGAGCGGGCGGCGGTGATGTCATCGTCGGCAACACTGCAATGGGAGAAGTTGGTGACGGCGGTGGGCGTACCGACGATACTGTCGGAATGGAAGAACTGCGTGAGATAGACATCCGCGACCGGGAAGCGGGCGGCGGAGTAGTGGGTTACTTGGCTGAGATCATCACGGATCTGGCTGTGGAAGGTGGCGTGCTCCACTGTCTCGATTTCGAGCGTTATACCAGCCTGACGTAGGAGTTCTTGCACCACTTCCATGGTCGTGAGCATGCCGGGCAGCGTGGTGTGGATCGCCTTAATGGTGACGCCGTCCGGGTGGCCAGCCTCCGCCAAAAGTTCCTTGGCGCGGTCCACAGAGAACTCGTAGGTGGGAACATCGTCAGTAAAGCCGAGGTAGCCTTCGGGTACCGGGGAGATGGCGGGGAGCGTCACGTCGCTGCCACGGAATTCGGTCATGGCGTTGCGGTCAATGGCGTGGGCGACGGCACGGCGGACGTTGATGTCGTCCAGCGGCGGCATGGTCTTGTTGAGGTGGATGACCGACATCTCACCCGGTGTCATCACAACCACGTTGGTGTTTGGCGTTTCTCTGATGCGCTCCACCCAGGTTTGATCCTGGCGGCCGTATATCATGTCGATCTCACCGGACTGGAAGGCAAGATCCCTGGACGCATCGGACGGGATATAGCGATAAAACACTTCTTTGATCTTGGGTTCGCCGCGGAAATACTCGGGATTCGCGACCAGCTTGACGTATTGCTGCGGCTGGTACTCTTCGAACATGAAGGGGCCGGTCCCGACCGGGGCGGTCTTGAATTCCTCTCCAAGGGCCTCCACGGCGTCCTTACAGACGATGTTGCCACCATGGTAGGCGACGAGAAGACCGAGAAGGCTCGGGATGCTCTCTGAAAGGGTGATGGTGACTTCGTAGTCGCCTGTGGCCTCAATGGATGAGATTGCGGCAAAATCTTTGGCGAAGCCTGAGGTATCGGAATTCGCCGCGCGCTCCAGCGAATAGACCACGTCCTCGGCATCAAGCCCGCCATAGTCGCCATGGCATTGGACATCGTCACGCAGCGCGAAAGTCCACACGAGCCCATCGTCGGAGGTGGTCCAGCTTTCCGCGATATCGGGCTCGATGGAGGCGGGGCTTGCTTGGCCCGGCGTAATGCGCACGAGCCCGTTGAACATCCAATGGAGGAGGCCTTTGTCCGGTGTCGTGGTGGCAAAGTGGGGATCCAGGGTGCCGACGTCAGCGCTCGCCATACCGACGTTGAGAGTGGTTTGTTGTGCAAGGGCCGTTCCTGCGCTGAGCGCAGCGGCGAGGCCTAGTGCAATTGCTCTCTTAGTCATCATTGTCCTCCTCGGCTCCATTTCTGCCGTTAGAATAAATCTTCCAGGCGGCAATTTACGACCATTTCGGCCATGGCGGCGTTGTTGGGGAGTGCGATCGCGGTGGCGATCAGTTCCGCAAGGTCTGCAGCGTCGATCATTTCCGCGCGGGTGACTTTGGTGGCGTCGGCGGTGAGATCGGTGGCAACGAAGCTGGGGCAGACGACGGTTGCGCGCACCCCGTGATCCCATCCGATGCGACGGGTTGCGTGGGTAAGCGCGATGACGCCGTGTTTGGTGATTGCATAAGCAACGTTTTCGTTGCGCACGCGCTTTCCGGAAAGTGAGGCGACGTTGACGATGCGGCCGGAGCCAGATGCTCGCAGGTGGGGCAGCGCGAGGCGCGTCATGAAGAGAGGATTTTTGAGGTTTGTGGTGATGAGGGCGTCGAAATCGGCTTCGTCGCCCTCTTCAATGGCAAACGTGTTGGAGGTGCCGGCGTTGTTGATGAGGGCGTCCAAGCGGCCGAAGCGGTCCACTGTGGCGTCAACCCAGGCGGCATAGGTTTCGCGGTCCTGCGCATCGAAACGGGCAGGCAACATATTTTTGTGGCTGGGCAGCGTTTCAGGGCGGCGGGCGCCCGCGCTGACGAAGTAGCCCTTTGTGAGAAGGTTTTGGGTGATCGCAAGGCCGATGCCTCGGTTCGCACCCGAGACCATCGCGACACGTCCCACCGGATCAAGCACTAAGGCGTTCCGCTTGCAGCTGAGCGAAGCGCTCGATGTCAAAGGCGGCGATAGGCACAGACGGTTCCATTTCGTTGACGATTTCGCAGATCACCCGGCCGATCACCGGAGAGAGCGCATAGCCGTGCCCAGAAAAACCAAACGCATGGATAAGGCCAGGCGTCGTTTGGCTTGGTGACACCACCGGGAGGCCATCGGCGACCATGCCCTCGATGCCGGCCCAGTTGCGGGCGATGGGTATGGGGGCAAGGTGCGGGAAAAGACTGACGGCGTTGGCAAAGTTCTCATCGATCCCTGCGGTGTTCGGGAGCGCCATCCGATCGCGTTCGATCGAGCCCTCGTAGCCGCCGCCGATCACCACATGACCCGATGGGGGCTGCTTGAGGGAGAGCTTGCGCCCTTCCGTGCCCATCACCGAGGTGACGAATTTGGGGACCGGGACAGTCATCGTCATTTGGAGTGCGGTGGGCGTGAGCGGGACCGTTTCGTTGACGCTCTCGGCAACTTCTGCGCCCCATGCGCCCGCCGCATTGACGACGGCAGCGGCCTCTACGGCGCCGTCGGAGGTCTCAAGCGTCAACGGAGCGCCCAGGACGACAGCGCTCACTTCAACGCCGCTTTTGATTTCGACGCCGGCGCTCACGGCGGCGCGGTGGAGGGCGCCCATCGTGCGGGCGGGATCGGCGTACCCATCGTCGCGCACCGTGATGGCGCCCCTGAAGTGGGGGGAGAGTTCGGGCTCCATGGCGCGCAGGGTGTTGGCGCCGATGAGTTCTTCGTGATTGTAGCCGAGGGATTTTGTCAGTGCGGCGCGGGCTTCCAGCTTGGCCATCGCTTCATCGGACTCGGCGACCCGGATCTGGCCTGCTGCGCGGAAACCGACGTCTTCACCAAGTTGCTCCGCTGCGCCCTCCCAAAGGGGGAGTGCAGCGCGCGCAAGGGGGATTTCAGCCGGGTCGCGATTGAGGCTGCGGACGCCTCCGGCCGTTGCCGGTGATGCGTGGCCGCCGGTGGTCTCGCGCTCCAGTACGAGGACTGTACGGCCGCTGCGTGCAAGCTCGACCGCTGACCAGAGGCCGATGATGCCGGCGCCGATGATC
This sequence comes from Pseudomonadota bacterium, assembly GCA_039189655.1. Lineage (GTDB taxonomy): Bacteria > Pseudomonadota > Alphaproteobacteria > Rhizobiales > Amorphaceae > Acuticoccus. The sequence continues at coordinate 7,495 of JBCCYN010000182.1, forward strand.
GCCACATCGGTCTTCATGGGGGGCCTTCATGGAGGGTTGCGTACTCGCCGAGGAGAATTGGCGTCAGCGGCGGGCGGATACGAAAGGCGCCGACGTTATCGGGGTGACTGCCGGTCATTTCGCTGATGATGCGGGTGAGCGGATTGCTGCAGATGCGACCCTGGCAGGGGCCCATGCCGCAACGGGTAACTGCTTTCACGCGGTTCGGCCCATCGGCGCCAGCTTCGATCTCGCCCTTGATGCGTCCCATGGTGACCCCTTCGCAACGGCACACGACTGTATCATCGTGGGCGAAGGTCGCTAGGGGGATTGAGGCCGCCCCGGTTTGGACGGTGTTTGAACTGGGTGATGTCCAGGTGTGACGGTGATGGCCCAGCGCGCGGCAAGCAGCATTCGCTGTGCGTTCGCCTGCGGCCGAGGTGCGCTCAGTGCATAGAAAAACGTTGTCATGGGAGGATCGGCCATCTTCGCCCAAGGCGGGGGTGAAGGCGCCAAGTTCTTCCATCCACCGGTGTTGCAAGCTGAGGAGGCGGGTGAGCTGGGTGTCTGGAACAGTGCCGTTGTGGATCGCAAGGGTGGCGCAGGGTACCTCGTGCGCCGCTTAACCGGCCGTGAAGGTCATTGTTGTAAGGTGTGTTTGGCCGTTGGCCTCGAGGTTCTCTATGCGGCTGTCATGGCTTAGGTCGCGGCTGAGGTCGAGGGTCGCTGTGGGTTCGACG
>JBCCYN010000183.1:0-8176 GCA_039189655.1 Pseudomonadota bacterium
CCGCCCTAAACGAAGACCCAAGAAGTCCGCGCGCCAACCAGGCGTATGGGCCAACGCTCGCGATGATGGGTGACATGAAATCCGCCCGCACCGCCATTGAAGTGCAGGACGACGGTCGAAACACGCTCGGTTACCACAGCCTTCTTGGCCGGCTCCTACTGGGTGACATTGAAGTCGCCCTCGATCTCGTAGAGGAACTGGTCGACAACGGCTGGCGAGACGGCACGGGAATCGGGTCAGAGCCCCTGATGGGTCCGCTCACGCGCGAGCCGCGATATCGGCGAATTGTCGGTGCTCTCAACTAGACCGGTCCCGGTCTGCGGCGCACGACAACGCTGCGGGTCCGGGGTATGTTTACGCCCCGGCCAATGGCTAGAGACCGTTTGCCTGCTGCGACCAACGATGGAGACTAGCACGTGTCGACTGGCAAAGTTTGGCCACAATCTGGAAATGCAGCTTGTACCTTTCAGAGCGCAGTCGTCGACGTGCCCGAAGGACCATCTATTCTAGCCAACCAAGAAGCGCAGCCAACATGTTAACCGGTCCTACGTCCAACGATTCGCTCAGCGATGTGGTTCGATCGCTCGATCTCACAGGCGGTGTGTTTTTGGATGCCGAACTCTCCGCCCCTTGGGCCATCACCGCCCATGTTACGGAGGAAGACTGCCGCCCCTTCATGCCTGTGCCGCGCCAAGTGCTTGCCTACCACGTGGTCACTGACGGGCAGGCGATTGTGTCACTGGACCGTTCTTCAGGATACCGTACGCACCATCTGGCCCGTGCCGGCGACGTGGTCCTATTGCCATCCAACGCGCTTCATATTCTTGCGAGCGAATCTGGCGAGACACCCGTATCCGGAGACGATCTTTTGCTGGCGCCGGGCGACGACGGTCTTGTGCGCATCCGCCATGGCGGCGGCGGCGCATGCACCAAAATCCTCTGCGGTTTCATGGCCGCGCGGGCGGGACCGGTGCCGCTGTTCAACACGCTGCCCAGCCTTCTCGTGATCAGCATCGAAACCGTCGCAACGTTGAACTGGATCGAAGCGTCTATTGCGTTCGCTGCGAGGGAGCTGTCCGCCGGCCGAGTTGCGGCAGCCGGCGTCACGGCGCGGTTGTCGGAAATCCTCCTCATCGAGGCTCTTCGAGCGCATCTTGAACAAACACCGCGGCCGACCGGATGGCTCGCTGGAATGGCAGACCCAAGAATTGCGAAGGCGCTCGCGCTCGTTCATGGGGAATTGGGACGGCAGGTCTCGGTGACCAGCATGGCCGAGGCCGCTGGGCTTTCGCGCTCGGCATTTGTGGAACGGTTTACGGCCACCCTTGGCGTCGGTCCACGGCAGTACGTACTCGATCAGCGCATCGCCTCATCGCAAGCACTTTTGCGCGAGACGAACCTATCGACGACAGAGATCGCCTATCGTGTGGGATACCACGCACCGGAGGCGTTCTCGCGCGCCTTCAAACGCGTTGCCGGACGAACGCCGGCGCAGTGGCGCGAGCACAGCTTAGACTAGATCAGTTTACACGATCCAGCGATCGCATGACCTGCTCTAAGTTCCTGTTTCGCAGCGCGGTCCGAGCCGTAACATGATTCCACGTTGCCGAAGCGCGCTCTAGGATACCGTCGCGTCCATTGCGTGGCTAAACAGACCACGGTTTCGCCAACAAAATCGTTGGTTCGGTCAGCTTCCCAAGTTGTTCGGTCATTACGTCAAACCGCGGCTTCACATACTAAAGGTGCATGTTCATTAAAGGAGCGGCGCCGTGGGGCATGGGAAGTATCGTGATTGTTTGCCACAGCTAAATAATGTTCGTCTTCTGACTGATGGTGGTATTGAGACGACACTCATTTTCGATGAAGGGCTACAACTACCGTATTTTGCGGCGTTTACGCTCCTGGGTGATAAGGAAGGGCGTAGAGCTCTATACCGCTACTATGAGCGGTACTGTGAGGTCGCGCGGGCACGGCAAACCGGCTTCGTTCTCGACAGTGCCACATGGCGCGCAAGCGCGGACTGGGGCCAAAAACTGGGTTATACCAGGACCGACCTGGACGAAGCCAATCGCAACGCGGTAGCGCTGCTTTTTGAACTGCGCAAAGAATTTGAGCTGGACCAGCCGTTCGTGATTAGCGGGAACATCGGCCCGCGCGGCGATGGTTATGTGGCAGAAACCGTCATGACAGCGGGCGAAGCCGAGGACTACCACTATCCGCAGGTCGCAAGCTTTGACGCGGCTGGTGTGGACATGGTGAGCGCAATCACAATGACTCATGCGGGTGAGGCCGCTGGCATCGCTCAGGCCTGCGCCCGGCGCAATCTTCCGCTTGCGCTGTCGTTCACAGTGGAAACGGACGGCCGGCTGCCATCCGGGCAACAATTGTCAGATGCGATATTGGAGGTTGATTCCGTCATTTCTCGACGGCCTGCCTACTACATGATCAATTGCGCCCATCCTGATCATTTTCGCGATGTTATCGAGCCGGGGGCGTACTGGTCACTTCGTATCGCTGGCCTTCGCGCCAACGCTTCGCGCCTCAGTCACGCCGAGCTCGACGAGGCCGAAGAGCTTGACGACGGTAGCGCTACTGAGCTTGCCGAAGATTATGCTAATCTATTAACGCGACTTCCCAATTTGCGCGTCTTTGGAGGCTGTTGCGGCACCAACCACAATCATGTGGACGCGATCGCTGGTGCCTGCCTCGTCGCTGAGACCGCCTGAGCAGGTCTACGCCAAACCGGCGGTTTTTGATCTGCGGGGAACTTTTTCAGGAAAGCTTCAGACGTCCTTCAGGTGTCGCACCTGCGTGGCACCTAGGTAAGCGATAGCTGTCCTTGTAAAGCAACGAGACAGTATTGAGATCCGGATTCACTAGTCGGCGCCGGCTGTTCCATAAATCAAAGGAGATATCCATGACCATTCAAAACCCCACCAAATCCGCCGAGAACGGCGTCGATGTCAGTGCGATTTTGAAGGCGCGGGAAGCCCTTACAGCAATGCCAGCAGGCGCTCAGTTTACCTGGAGTGCACGATGCGAATGGCTGGAAGGTGTTCACAGCCGCTCAACGATATCGAGCTTCCACGGTCTTGGTGCTCACCAAGAACGAAGCAGGACGTTTGCGATCGAAGCTGATCACCCTGAAGTATTTGCAGCGCCCGATGAAGCGGCAACGCCAGTCGAAATTGTCTTGTCAGCACTCGCCTCTTGCCTGACCGGTGGCATCGCCAGCGTGGCGCAAAGGCGCGGTATCCAGCTTCACTCCGTCGTGGCGAAGGTGGAGGGTGACATGGACCTACAGGGTATCCTTGGCATTGATGGGAGCGTACGCAACGGTTTCAGCGCAATCCGTGTGTCATTCAAGATCGATGCGGACGCGACGCACGAGGAAGTTGAAGGTCTCGTTGCTCAATCTCAGAAGCGGTCGGCGGTTTTCGACATCATCACCAATCCAACAAACGTAAAAGTGAACGTTTCCCGATAGCGGGCGTCCTTCGCCAAGAAAGATAGTCACATGTTAGTTAATGTAACACCCACTCTTTACCGAGACGTCGTGGGCACGCTTTGGAAGTTCTTTATTGCGCGCTGGACTACGGCGCGCGCAAAGGCAAAATATCGTCAAGAGTATGCCAAACTCCTACACGCTGATGTCCGTATCTTGAAAGATGTTGGGCTGACGAAAGAGCAGGTTGTGTTCGATTTGCATCATCGAAGGTTTGGTCTGAGCAGACGAACAAAGCGAGGTTGTTAGGTATATTTCGCAGGTACGCAAGAGGTGCCGTGTGTATCTCAAATACTGAGGCGAATCACCTTCGCATTCGTATTCAGCCAGTTTAATGCTTGGTCGGCGAAAAACTAAGAGCTGGTCGTTCGCACGCACGTCGTTCGCCCTTGCACTGAGTGGGTCATCCATCGACACCAGCGCACCTGCGATCCACCCACTCAACTTACCGATCACTCCGTGTCAATGAACACTGTCACGTCGAAAGGTATTACTGTGGTGAAGCATTTCTCAACCACCATTATAGTAGGAGCTGGGCAGGCAGGACTTGCCATGAGCCGTGAACTCACAGTACGCAATATTGATCATTGCCTGCTCGAGCGAGGCCGGATTGGTCAATCCTGGCGCGACCGCCGATGGAAAAGCCTGCGCCTGCAAACCCCTAATTGGGCCAATGGTTTGCCGGCGGTAGCCGATCCAGATCCGGATCCAGATGGTTTTCTTCTGGCAAGTGCGTTTGCCGAGCGGCTTGACCGGTACGCGGGGTTGATCAGTGCACCGGCCCAGGAAGGTTGTGAGGTCTTTGCCGCACAGGTCCACGAACGAGGTTTCGAGCTTGCGACAAACCGTGGCGAGTTTGTCTGTGAAGCGCTCGTGGTTGCCACTGGTGCATGTGCGAGCCCGCTCGTACCTCCCATCGCCAAGACGCTTCAGGACAACCTTCTTCAATTGACGGCGTCCAACTACCAACGACCAGAAAAGTTGCCGGAGGGTGGCGTCCTTGTGGTAGGTGCGTCGGCTTCGGGCGTACAGATTGCCACTGAACTCCAGGCGTCAGATCGACAAGTCATCCTCGCTACCGGCAACCATCTACGCTTGCCGCGCTCCTACCGTGGCCGTGACATCGAATGGTGGTTGGAAGCGATCGGGTCGCTAGACGAGCGGTTTGACGAAGTGGACGACTTGCTGCGGGTACGCCAAACACCGTCACCCCAACTGACGGGCTGGCCCCAAAAGGTTGACATTGGCGCGCTACAAGATCGCGGGGTTGAGGTTGTGGGGCGGCTCACGGGCGTACGTGACGACGTGCTCTTGTTCTCTGGCGGCATTGCGCATGTGTGCATGGTGGCCGACCTGAAGCTATCTCGTCTTTGTCGCCGCATCGATGATTGGGCCGCAAGTAATTTGCCGTCGGCTGTTTTTCCCCCCGCGGAAGCTCTGAAACCCACGCCAGTTCCACAGGATCCTCGGCTAAAGTTAGATCTGAATTCAGGAGAAATTCGGACCATCGTCTGGGCGACGGGTTACCGACCCGACTATTCATGGTTACGCCTTCCAGTATTTGATAAGCATCGAGGTCAACTTGATCACCACGGTGGCGTAGTAACGTCCGCGCCAGGCCTTTATGTCTTGGGTTTACCGTTTCAGCGCAGACGGCGTTCGGCGTTGATTTCCGGCGCGGGTCCGGATGCCCACGACATAGCTGAGCATCTCGTTGCAGGCCTAAGATCTCGCCTCGCGGCCTAACCCGTGGCTGTGGTTCCAAATCATCTCGGTTTTCTTTGGCGATCTGGATCTCGTGGTCACGGGAAAAGGGGAGTATCAAGCAAGTAGTTGACCATTCGGCTCATCCGAGCACGTTGGGAGCAGTTCAGAACTCTCGGCTGTACCCATCGATCGTCCACACAATTGGACGGACACCTGTTGTGCGGATCAATCGGCTTGCCCCAGCGCATGTCAAAATCTACGGAAAACTCGAGGCATTCAACCCGATGGGTTCGGTAAAGGACCGCATCGCCCTTGCCATGATCGAGACAGCCGAGCGCAGCGGCGCCCTTAAGCCAGGTCAAACGGTGATTGAGGCGACGTCCGGCAACACCGGGATCGGACTTGCCATGGTCTGCGCCCAGCGCGGTTACCCCCTCGTCATCGTCATGCCTGAGAGTTTTAGTATTGAGCGCCGCCAACTCATGCGTTTCCTCGGCGCGAAGGTGGTGTTGACCGCGGCGGCGGAACGCGGAACGGGCACGTTCATCACTGCAGAACGCCTTGCGGAACGTCACAACTGGTTCTTCTGCCGTCAATTCGAGAACGACGCGAATGCATACGCCCACTCCCTAACGACAGCTTGTGAGATCCTCGACGACTTTGGGGCTGATGGGCTAAACTATTGGGTCACAGGTTTCGGAACCGGCGGTACGCTAAAAGGCGTTGCCGAGGTGCTTAGGACTGAAAGCCCGCGGACGAAGATCGTCGTGGCAGAGCCAGAAAACTCACAGATCCTGAATAGTACTATTTCGCAAAAACGCCGTCGGGACGGTGCACCCTCCCGCAGTCACCCCGACGCGCGGGCGGACCCGATCCAAGGTTGGTCACCAGACTTCGTCCCGAAACTCGCCGGTGACGCATTTGGAATGATTGACCACTTCGAACCGGTCCGAGGGCAGGACGCGCTGCGGGTGGCGCAGGAGCTAGCGACCAAGGAAGGGATATTTTGTGGGATCAGTGGTGGTGGAACGCTCGCCGCGGCGTTGAGTATTGCCAAAAATGCACCGGAAGGCGCAAATATCCTAGCTATGATTCCTGACACTGGAGAGCGCTATCTCTCAACGCCCTTTTTGCAGATATTCCGCGGGAGATGACCGAAGACGAGCAGGAAATTCTGGCGTCAATCCCGAATTCCCAACGTTCAAGAAGTCGGAAGTCCGGTCAGCCGTCGGAAGCTCCCGGTGCGGAGGCAGAAGCTTTTGTCAAAGAGGTGCTCGCAAGCACTTCTCAGCCCGTGGTGATGTTCGGCTTTGAATGGTGCGAATTCTGCTGGTCCGTCCGCCGGCTTTTCCAGGAAGCGGGAATTCCGTTCCGTTCCATTGATGTCGACACGGCGGAGTTTCGCCGCGGAGGACGCGGCGGGAAAATCCTGCGCGCAGTGTTTGCCAAGGTCGGCGTTCGGACCGTCCCGCAGGTATTCGTGGGCGGCAGGCGGGTGGGCGACGCGACTGAAGTATTATCTGCGTTTGATGATGGTTCGCTGCATGCTAATCTTGCCAGCCTCGATCCACCCATCATTCCGGTAAATGTTGAGAACGCGCTATCCTTCCTGCCGACTTGGTCGCGCCGCCCCTCGGGCCACGAAGTGGATCGCAATAAATGATAGGGAACTATCCTAGTGGTGTTCTCGCTTCCCTTTTTGGACAGGCCCATTTGGACGTCGCTTTCGACCGCGCACCGCAGCCTCTCCGAATGCACCAAGCTTACGCGACGATTTCCGTCCGACATTGGCCCGTTTGCGGCACTATCGACGACAGCCGTGACAGCATTGACGAGCTCAAGGACCTCTTGCGGACAAGTCCAGCCGGGGTTGTGATGATGCAAGTGGGTGAGATCTATGTTCCGCATGGAGTGGTGGTCACTGAAACAGCCCTCGGGGTTGAGATGATCGCGGAGCGGAGGTTTCGACGGTCTCCTGGCAGCGGAGTTGTTCAACTTGGTGATGACGACGCGGCATCAGCACAAGGCGGCGTTGAAGGCAAAGGTGGCGCTGGAGGCGTTGAAGGGGGGAGGAGACGGTGGCGGAGCTTGCAGCCCGTTTCGGCGTCCACCCGACGATGATCCATCAATGGAAGCGACAATTGCTGGAGGGTGCATCGGACGTGTTCGAGCGCGGCCGCAAAGGGAGCATGCCGGCCGTGGACGAAGAGAAGCTACGCGAGTTCCACGCCAAGATCGGAGAGTTGACGGTAACGAACGATTTCTTGTCGCGAAAGCTCAAGCCCTGGAGCGGGACGTGAGGCGGAGGATTTTGGAGAAGGACCATCCCGCGCTGTCGGTCACGGCCCAGTGCCGGCTCCTGTCGATCCCGCGCTCGACGTTCTACCACACGCCCCGCGGGGAGACGGCCGAGAACCTTTCGCTGATGCGCCGGATCGACGAGCAGTTTCTCCAGACGCCGTTCTATGGGGTGCGGCAGATGACGTGGCATCTGCGCAGCGAAGGTGAAATGGTAAACCCAAAGCGCGTCCGGCGTCTGATGCGGCTCATGGGTTTGATGCCGATCTACCAAAAGCCGAACACGAGCATGCCGGCGAAGGCCCACAAGGTATGGCCCTACCTGCTGCGCGGCCGGACAATCGACCAGCCGGGCCAGGTCTGGTGCGCTGACATGACGTATATTCCGATGGCGCGCGGCTTCCTCGATCTCGTGGCCATCATGGACTGGGCAAGCCGCAAGGTACTCGCCTGACGCCTCAGCAACACGATGGAGGCCGGCCCCTGCGTGGAGGCCCTCGACGAGGCCCTAGGCCGCTTCGACCCGCCGTCGATCATGAATACGGACCAGGGTAGCCAGTTCACATCCTGGGCCTGGACGAGACGCCTCCAGCAGGCCGGGATCAAGATCTCGATGGACGGCAAAGGCCGCTTCCTCGACAACATCCTCATCGAGCGCCTATGGCG
>JBCCYN010000184.1:0-8146 GCA_039189655.1 Pseudomonadota bacterium
CCCCAAATGGGAGGGGGCGGGGCCAAAGACCAGCGCGATTTGCGATTCGCGCTTTTTGGTGATCGGGCGGCGTTTGAAAGGGTGGCTGAAGTGCTCCGGTCGAACCTGCCGAGCGCCGAAGGTGTCGTTCTCAGCGGTGAAACCCTTTATAGGGCCGACCCTGGGATTCTTCGCGCGCTTTTGCGGGAAGCCGGTTGGGGCGATGCCTCGATCAAAACCGTCGCCATCGTCCGCGACCCTGCGGGCTGGCTCAACTCCCGCTACGCCTTCGAAACCATCCAATTTTTGCACGGCGACGGTTTTGAGCCCTACGTCAAGCGCGCCCTCAAGAGCGGCGCTGCTCTGTGGACGCGAAGTTTCGGCCCCTGGATCGCGGCGTCTGATATGGCGTTCTCGGCCATTCCCCTCCGGTCAAGCGATGGGGAGCCGGTGGTTCGGCGCACCCTTCGTGCCATGGGGCTCAGCTGCCATGGGGACAGCGCGGCGCCTAGGCTCAACGAGGCGTTCGACCCGCGCACCGTGGAAGCCGCCCGTCGCCTGGCCCCCTACCCCATTGCCAAGCAGCCCCGAAAAGCCGCCCGCCAAGTGAGACGCCATCTTCTAAGTGTTGCCCAGGCGGAAGGGTTTGGCGGCCGTTTTCAAGGTCTTGATGCAAACTTGAGTCATCGCATCGAAAAGGCATCCCGCGACGATCTTGATGCCTTTGCCGCCGCCGTTTGGGGCAACCGTTGGGACGATGTGCATGGGGCTGGCGCGCGAAAAGTGCTGGAGTCCAACGAGTGGCTGCGACACAAGGGTACGCGCGAGGAGGCGGCCGCCATCGATCGCATTGTCGCTTCCGTGCGCCAGCTGCCGGCGGTGCGCCACATGGAAAAACGCCGCCCATGGTGGCCGCTATGGTCCCAACGCCGGCGGGAGTTGTGACGTGTTTTCAAGGCTCTTGATCGCAAACCGCGGCGAAATAGCGGTGCGCATCATGAAGACGGCCCGGCGGATGGAGATCGACACCGTTGCGGTCTATTCCGAGGCTGACGCCAATGCCCTGCACGTCAAAACGGCCGATGCGGCAGTGCTCGTGGGCCCGGCCGATCCTGCACGCTCCTACCTCGACCCCGACCGCATTATCCACGCCGCCCGGGAGGCGGGCGCCGAAGCAATCCATCCGGGCTACGGGTTTTTGTCCGAGAATGCGCCGTTTGCGCAAAAATGCGAGGCGGCTGGGCTCCTCTTCGTGGGTCCCCCAGCAACTGCCATAGCGGCGATGGGTTCAAAGGCGCAGGCCAAGACCATCATGGAACGGGCCGGCGTTCCTGTGGTGCCCGGCTATCACGGCGAAAGCCAGGACGGCGAGTTTTTAAAGCGGAAAGCCTATGAGATTGGCTATCCGGTGCTCATCAAGGCCGTGGCCGGCGGCGGCGGCAAAGGGATGCGCCGCGTGGACAAGGTTCTTGAGTTTGACGATGCCCTGGCGGCAGCCAAACGCGAGGCGCAGGCGGCTTTCGGCGACGAGCGTGTGCTCGTGGAAAAATTTATTCCCCGGCCGCGTCACATCGAAGTTCAAGTGTTTGCCGATCGGGACGGGCGGACCGTTTCCCTCCACGAGCGGGATTGCTCGCTGCAACGGCGCCACCAAAAGGTCATCGAGGAGGCGCCCGCCCCCGGAATGACGCCGGCGCTGCGGGCGGCCATGGGTGAGGCGGCGGTGACCGCCGCCCGGGCGGTGGACTACGTGGGGGCGGGAACGGTGGAGTTCATCCTTGAAGGGGGTGAGGCGCTGGGCACCGACAACTTTTACTTCATGGAAATGAACACGCGCCTCCAGGTGGAGCATCCTGTCACCGAAGCGGTGATGGGTTTTGACCTTGTGGAGTGGCAACTAAGGGTGGCGGCCGGTGAGGCGCTACCGCCCGGCGAGCCGCTCCAGCCCAGGGGGCACGCGGTGGAAGCGCGCCTTTATGCAGAGGATCCCGACAACGGGTTTTTGCCATCGTCCGGTGAAATCGTCGCCCTCAGTTTTCCCAGTGACGTGCGCATCGACACGGGCGTTGAGGCCGGCGATACGGTAAGCCCTTACTACGATCCCATGATCGCTAAAATTATCGCGAGCGGACCCGATCGCGCGGCCGCGTTTCAGGCGCTTGGCGATACCCTGGCAGGTACTGTTGCCATTGGACCGCGCACAAACCTTGCGTTTTTGCGCCAGCTGGCCTCCCACCCCGATGTCCTGGCAGGACGCCACGACACGGGGCTTGTGGAGCGCGAAATCGAGACGCTGACGGCAGGGTCGGTGGGCGCCCAAGCCATCGCGGATGCGGCGGCTTACCTGTTGGAGAAAGAGACGCCGCCACCGGCCTCAGCCTGGCGCGATCCCTGGGACGTGCTCGACGGATTTCGCCTCACAGGAGATGCCTCCCAATCCGTGGCGCTCGCCGTGGACGGCAGGGAGCGCATTGCCCGCGTCACCCCCACCTTCGAAGGTCAGACCGTGGTTGTGGATGGCGTTCTTGGTCGGGCTAACGCCGGCGAGGTCGTGGACGTCGATGGGGCGGCCTTTGCCCTTGAAGCAGGGCGTGCGGTGCGGGTCGAAGTGGTCGATCAGCTGGCGCGGGTGGCTGAAGACGACACTGCCGGCCAGGCCCTTGCCCCGATGCATGGCCGCATCGTTGCCATTTACGTGGAACCCGGTGCGCCCGTGGCGGCGGGCGACCGTCTCTTCGCCATGGAAGCGATGAAGATGGAGCATGTGGTGAAAGCGGCGTCCGAAGGCACGGTCAAGGACGTGCGCGCGGCCCCGGGCGACCAGGTGCCCATGGGGGCGGAGATCATTGTACTTGAAATGGGATGATCTTTTGCCGTAGGGCGTGCGCCGGTTCTTGCTGCATCCATTCGCAGTGGTTGCCCAATCCGCTGCAGAGCCCGGGAACCATCACAGGAACATCAATTTTACGCTGAGGAACGACCTGCCCCATCAAGTTTCGTGCCCAACACCATTGACCGTGCACTTAAGCCGGGATGTTCGGTGACGGATTTCAGCTGGCGAACCGAGCAACTAAACGCGCACCGACACTCTGATTTTTGAGGGATATCCACTTTAATCCACCTTTTAAGTGGGTGGATTCGCTGAACCAAGGTTCAAATGGTCTTAGCCGATGGCCGGAATCTTGGAATCGGCTTGCTAAGTCCGTTACCAATGATGTCAATGGCGGCAATCGCGCCTATGTGGTTGCGGCTGAACGTTTGGGTAACTCTCATCACTTTAAGAAGACTGTCAAAAACAACCTCTACCGATCTTGCACATGCAATGAAGGTGGAATAGATACGACAACGTAAGGACAAACCGCAGTGTAAAAGCGTTAACCGTCGCAGACACTGCTCAATCCCAAGAATGAGTGACCCAATGACAGATTCCGCGCCTGATTCGAATCTTATCGATTTGGCGGCCGAAATTGTTTCGGCATATGTGAGCAACAATTCAGTCTCATCCCATGACCTTCCGAACCTGATCTCGGAAGTCTATGCAGCACTGCAAAAGACGAACGGCGCTGAGCCCGAGCCTGAGCCCGAGCCTTTGAAGCCTGCGGTGTCGATCAAGAAGTCGATTACGCCCGACTATTTGATCTGCCTGGAGGACGGCAAGAAGTTCAAGTCGCTGAAGCGCCACCTTCGCACCCACTACAACCTCTCCCCCGAAGAGTATCGGGACCGCTGGAACCTGCCTTCGGACTATCCGATGGTGGCCCCCAACTACGCCGCAGCACGCTCCGAGCTTGCCAAGCGCATGGGTCTTGGCCAGCAGCGCAAGAAGCCGAGCGGCCGGGGTCGCTCTTCGAGCTAAGTCCTTCGCGCAAATCGGGCGCGGCGCAATATTTGCGCTGGGTCCGGTTTCGCCGCTCGGGCGGTTCGACGCAGCGGTTGCGTTGTTTTCGAACTATCGGCGAAAAAACACTGATTGTGGGTTGAGTAGGCTTCGGCCTTTAGACCCGTAACGTCCCTGAGCCGGTTGTACGAACCTTCGTTCGTACGATCGGCTTTCTCGTTTTAGGGGTGTTCGCGGGACCGTGCGGCCTTGCCGACGCCAATTGCCAAGCCTTTTAAGTGCTCTGGCCACGCCCCACAGAGTTGTACGCGTGGGATGAAGCCGCTGCCCATTTTTGGGCAGCGGCCCGTGCACCGCATTGGGTGGACGCTCTACCGGGGATAATATTCCTCTCAGGCGTCCTTCTTGCGCGGTGCCTCCCTCGTCCCGTGATTGGAAATCATGTCTTCCGGAGCCCCGCCCACGCCGTTGCAGCCAGGCGTGTTATCCTGGCCAAGCGCTTGAGCCTGCTTCACCATTTGCGTTAACGCCAAATGCCGGGCGAGGTCGTAGGCAAAATGCCCGCGACGCCCCATAGTCCGCTCCCGCCTTAGCTTTCTGCGAAGTTTTGCAAGATGTTGCTTCGCCGCCTCCAGGGTGCTCGGGCGATCTGCAAGCGTGTCCACGCCCCCAAATTCGGCCTCCCCCACCCCTTTGCGGCCGAGCGACAATCCAGAACCCCAGCCGATGCGCGATTTAGTAACCACAAGGTCACTCCTCTTCCTCGATCGTCTAAAGGGTAAATTTTCCACTTACCCCCGAGGATAAATTTCTCGCAGGGTTCACGGTGCAGGGATTACCTATGGTTTATAAATTCAAACTTTAATGACGCGTTCGGTCAACTTATCCCCGCTTTCCTTTCTAACTTTAAATTGTGCGTGTGCTTGATCGTGGTTGTGCCGCCGAGGGAAAGGCCAAATGATGCAACTGGGAGAGATTACGACGCTCGATGCGGCACCGTTGCCGGGCCCCCAAAAGGTGGTGGATCGGCGGACTGTGCGGCGGATGATCGAGGTCACTGTTGCAGCTGCGCTGGACTTACCAGTGGATGAACTCGGTGCAAAAACAAGGCGTACCGCACCTGTGGCCTTTGCGCGTCAGATTTCGATGTATTGTGCTCACGTCACGTTCGGATGGTCTTTGACCGAAGCCGGGGCCGTGTTCAGCCGTGACCGCACTACCGCCGCCCACGCCTGCCGCGTGGTGGAGGATCGCCGGGACGAGCCGGAGGTGGACGCCATCGTCCAGCAAGTGGAAAACGCCCTGCATCAATGGCTATGCGCAATTGAAGGTTGTAGAAAACTCGTGCCGGAGTCGGCCTAGTGCGGCGGGATATGGTTCGCGCTCTGCGAGCAATCGGTGAGCGCCACGCACGCTTGGATGAAGACGGCGGGCTTACGCTGGCCGCCGGCGGCTCTGAGCTCCAGGTTTCTCACATCATCGTCTCCGCGATGGTGAGCGAGGGCCTTCTTTTACGCTTCAGCGACCATGTGCGGCGCAGTAAAGAAGGTCGCGCCTATCTTCGCCGCGCGCTAGCGAGCGCCAGCGAGGAGCCTTTTGGCGAGCAACATCGCGTGCGCACCGTCCGCCGCATTAAAGATGGCGACGAAGAGCTGAGCGCCTCGGTAAATGCTGCCGAAAACCCCCTTTCCTGGCTCGCCTTGCGTAAGGGCAAGAACGGCAAGCCTTTGGTGGATGAAACCCAGCTCGCCGCCGGAATGCGCCTTTTCCAGGACCATGAACGCGGCCACCATCGCGACCGCGTCACCCAAAGTTGGGATGCCTCCGGCGTTCGTTCCTCCGCTCGGCGCGATCGGCTGAGCGCATCGGAGGCAGCGTGCGCGGCCCGCAAACGGGTAGAAGGCGCGCTCAATGCCGTGGGCCCAGGCCTTGCGGAAATTCTGGTGGCGGTTTGCTGCGAGGAATGCGGGTTGGAGGCGGCCGAAAAACGCTTCGGCTGGCCGTTGCGGAGCGGCAAAGTGGTGCTTCGGTTGGCCCTCGACAGGTTGGCCTCGCACTACGGGATTGCCCGGCGCGCCAAAGGGGTTTCTGCGCCGCTGGTTCACTGGGGTGTGGAAGGCTATCGCCCGACCGCCTGATCTGACCCTGGCGCATACCAGCCCCGCAAAAACTTGAGGCCCTATAGGTTTTCCCGTTCGAATTGGGATTTTGTCGCGCGCCGCGCCCTTCAACTCGCGATGGCGGGTGTGCTGCGCGCCCTTTGATCTTTTGTTTTCGCCCTCGGGTTAGCGGGTGGCGCGACGTCCGTGGTGCCACCACCCAGGTGATGCAGGCCGTTGCGACGAATGGCCAACAGGCTCCAACATACTGAATCTTGTGCCGTTTTGATCTTCGTGCTGGATTGCACGGGAATTGATTTGGCCGTCGCGCAACTTATTTGCCTGCCGGTGGGGGAATCCATGACCGATCCGCAGGAAATTGAAGAGGCGTTCGAACTCATCGACGACTGGGAAGAGCGCTATCGCTATGTCATCGAGCTCGGCCGCGAGTTGCCGGACTTTCCAGATGCCCTCAAGACCGACGCCACGAAGGTGGAAGGTTGTGTTTCCCAGGTGTGGATTACTACCGCGGAACGGGAGGGACGCTTGGTGCTTGCCGGGCAAAGCGACGCAATGATCGTCCGCGGCCTGATGGCGATCCTGTTTTCCTACTATGGGGCGCGTCCGGTCGGTGAAGTTCCCGCCATGGATGTGAATAAATACCTGCGTAAGTTGCAACTCGACGACCACCTCACACCCCAACGGTCCAACGGCCTCGCCTCTATGGTGAAGCGCATTCGTGAGGACGCTGCGCACCTCGCCGCGGCCTCCTAGTCGGATCAAACGCTCGCTTCAGTGGAGCGGTCGGGCGGACCTATTTGAGGGTGCGCGACAGAACGCCCAGCCAATTTCGGTAGCAAATGGCGTCGATTAGGTCGTCGCTATACCCGGCCGCGGCCATAGCAGCGACGAGGTGAGGAAGGCCCGCAGCATCGCCGATGGCGGCGGGGACAAGGGCGCCGTCAAAATCCGAGCCGAGGGCCACGCCGCCCGGGCCGAGCTTGTTGAGCATGTGGTCAAGGTGTCGCGTCATGACATCAAGGGGGGTGGCCGCCGTCCGTCGCCCATCTTCTCGTAGGAAAAAAGTCGCAAAGTTTAAACCAACGACTCCTTCGCTGTCGCGGATCGCGTCCATCTGCGCATCCGTCAAGTTGCGCGACACGGGGCAGACCGCATGGGCATTGGAGTGGGTGGCCACCAGCGGCGCCTTGGAGTGGCGCGCCACATCCCAAAAACCGCGTTCGTTGAGGTGGCTGCAATCCACCATGATGCCCAGCTCGTTGCAGGTTTTGACCAGCGCGATGCCCCGCTCAGTCAGCCCGTCACCAATGTCAGGCGTGGAGGGAAAGCGAAACGGAACGCCGTACCCAAAAATGGTGGGGCGGCTCCACACAATGCCCAGCGAGCGCACACCGGCGGCATAAAGAACGTCCAGCTCGTCAAGGTCGCGCCCCACAGCCTCAGCGCCTTCCATGTGCAGAACCATGGCGAAAGCGCCGTCCGAAATGGTTGACCCGATTTCGCTGGCGCTCTTGCAGATCCGCACCGCCCCATTGGCCCGCCGCTCGATCCGAAGTGCGATGGCAAGTTGGGAAAGGGTTACCGCAAGGGCACGCTCCTGGCGCTGGGCGGCAACGTCCGGCGCATCCACACCGGCGCTCGGGTTGCTGCCGCGCTCTTGCTGGCTTGGCTCGGCGACGAAGGTGGCGAAAAGCCCGCCGCGCATCCCGCCCCGGCGCGCCCGGTGAAGATCGATATGCCCATCGCTACCATCGCGCAGGAAGCCCATGCCCGTGCGATCGCGGCGCCACAACCGCAATAAAACGTCGTTGTGGCCGTCGAAGATGCGTTGGTTCACGCCCCGCCCTCCGTTCGTGCCGTCTCGATGGCGTCCAGCAGGTTTTGTGCCGTGTCGTCCGCCAGCTTACCAACGAAATCTTGGGCAAACCCACCCAACGCATCCCTCCAAGGCGCCCGGCTCACCCGTTCGAGCCGCGCACCCTCAGCAAGGGTGCGCTTGAGCGCTGCGTCCTGCTCGTCAGCGGCGAGATCGTTGAAGTAGGCGGCTGCTTTTCGGGCCGCGTCGTCGAACACCGCTTGGTCTTCTGGGGCGAGCCTGTCGTAAAAGGCCCTGTCGAAATAGATGACGCCTACTTCAACGATCTCGCCGCTGACGAGCAGGACGCAGCGCTCAAGCGCACCCTTGCTGAGGGTGCGCGGCTCGAACGGG
>JBCCYN010000185.1:0-7784 GCA_039189655.1 Pseudomonadota bacterium
CTCAAGGCCCACAAAAAGGCCGAACTCGGTCTTGTTCTTGACCTCGCCTTCCACGGTGGTGCCGGGCGGGTACTGCTCGAGGAACGCTTCCCACGGGTTGTCCATCACCTGCTTGAGGCCGAGCGAGATGCGCCGCTTGGAGGCGTCCACCTCAAGGATCATCACCGTCACCTCTTGGCTGGTGGCGACGATCTTGCCTGGGTGAACGTTCTTCTTCGTCCAGCTCATTTCTGAGACGTGGATGAGGCCTTCAATGCCCGGCTCCAGCTCCACGAAGGCGCCGTAGTCGGTGATGTTGGTCACCCGGCCGGTGAAGCGGGCGTCGATGGGATACTTGGCGTCGATGCCTTCCCACGGGTCGGACTGGAGCTGCTTCATGCCCAGCGAGATGCGGTGGGTCTCTTGGTTGACGCGGATCACCTGCACCTTGACCGACTGGCCGATGGACAGAATTTCCGTCGGGTGGTTGACCCGGCGCCAGGCCATATCGGTGACGTGGAGAAGGCCGTCGATGCCACCCAGATCCACGAAGGCACCGTAGTCGGTGATGTTTTTGACCACACCCTCAATGATCTGACCTTCTTCCAGCGACTGGACGATCTCGTGGCGTTGCTCGGCCCGGGTTTCTTCCAGAACCACCCGGCGCGAGACGACGATGTTGCCGCGGCGCTTGTCCATTTTCAGGATCTGGAAGGGCTGTGGCGTGTTCATCAGCGGGGTGACGTCGCGCACCGGGCGGATGTCCACCTGGCTGCGCGGCAGGAAGGCGACGGCGCCGTCAAGGTCCACCGTGAAGCCACCCTTCACCTGGTTAAAAATCTTGCCGGTGACCTTCTCGTTCTTTTCGAACGCGGCCTCCAGGCGGATCCAGCTTTCCTCGCGCCTTGCCTTTTCGCGCGACAGGACGGCCTCACCCAGCGCGTTCTCCACGCGCTCCAGGTAGACCTCCACCTCATCGCCGATGGAAATGTTTTCTTCGCCCGGCCGACCGCCGAACTCTTTGAGGGGAACGCGCCCCTCGACCTTGAGGCCGACATCGATGACGGCAAGGTCCTTTTCAAAGCCCACCACGGTCCCTTTGACCACGGAGCCTTCGACCATTTCGGTCTGGTTGAGCGACGCCTCCAGGAGGGCCGCGAAATCTTCACGGGTTGGGGTTGATAAAGACATTCGTTCTCCGAAGTGGCGCCTCAGCGCCCGCGGCATGGGTTTGTGTTGACCAAACGCACCCATTCCCGGCTTGCCGCGACGCCGGTTTCGATGCGTGTGACGCGCGTTTCAACGACATGAAACCATGTCGAAAAATTGACCCGCACGGTTGAACTAATCCTCAGCACCCGATGGCCGGACCGAAGTCAGCATGGCGGGGCTGGAACGTGCAAAACGCGGGATCGGCAAGGCCGGCCAACGTTTTGGCAGGGCACCCTTACAGTTTGCGCGCGTTTTCCACAAGGGCGGTGGCGGCCGCAAAGGCCTCTTCGATGGTGAGTTTCGTGGTGTCGAGGATGTGGGCGTCCGCTGCGGGGCGAAGGGGGCTCGTGGCGCGGTTGGTGTCCCTGGCGTCGCGCTCCCGCAGCATGGCCAACAGCGCCTCGTAGGGTTCCCCTTCAGCGCTCCCATAAAGTTCCAACGCCCGCCGGCGCGCCCGCTCCTCTGGCGTGGCGACCACATAAAATTTCAGGTGCGCATCCGGGCAAACCACCGTGCCAATGTCGCGCCCATCAAGCACCGCCCCCGCCTGCGCCTCCGTGGCAAACGCTCTCTGGCGCGCCACCAGTACTGCGCGCACGTCTGGAAGAACGGCGACCTTCGATGCACCGTCACCAATCTCAGCGCTGTTGATGGCGTCCTCATCGATGGCGTCGAAATCGATCTCCCCCGCCAATCGGATGGCCGCTTTTGCGTCCGCGTAGTCGAAACCGCCCTCGCGCAGGGCAAGGGCCACGGCGCGATAGGTGCGGCCGGTGTCTAGGTGGCGCAGGCCGTAGCGGCGGGCGATCCCCTTGGCGAGGGTTCCCTTGCCCGACGCAGCCGGGCCATCGACGGCGATAATCACGCCGCCTCGGCCGCGATCTGCGCCCCAAGACCCGTCATCAGCGGCAAAAAGTTCGGAAAGCTCGTGGCGATGACCCCATGATCGTCCACCTGCACGGGCCGGTCCGCCCCGAGGCCGAGGACGAGAAAACTCATGGCGATGCGGTGGTCGAGGTGGGTTTTCACCGTCCCTCCGCCCACGGCGCCGGTGCGGCCGCGCACCACCAAAAAGTCCTTGCCCTCTTCGTGATCAACACCGTTGGCCGCGAGCCCTTCAGCCACGGCGGCGAGGCGGTCGCATTCCTTGACCCGCATTTCGCCCACCCCTGCCATCCGTGTCTCGCCCTCGGCGAAGGCCGCGGCCATGGCAAGCACAGGATACTCGTCGATCATGGAGGGCGCCCGCTCCGCCGGAACGTTTACACCCTTAAGCGCGCTCGCCTTAACGCGGATGTCGCCGATCTCCTCGCCGCCTGCATCGCGCCGGTTCGAAATCTCCAATTGGCCCCCCATTTCGGTCAACGTTTCCATGAGGCCTATGCGCGAGGGGTTGAGGAGCACATCGCGCAAGGTGACGTCCGACTCCGGCACAATGAGCGCCGCCACTAGGGTAAAGGCCGCCGAGCTGGGGTCCGCCGGCACAGTCACATCGCAGGGGGTGAGGGGTTTTTGGCCCGCCACCGTGATGTGCCGCCCCTCCGGCGACGTCGTTATGGTGAGATCGGCCCCAAAGGCTTTCAGCATGCGCTCGGTGTGGTCGCGGGTGGGGACGGGCTCCACCACGGTGGTTTCCCCGGGCGCGTTCAAACCGGCGAGCAGGACGGCAGACTTCACCTGGGCCGAGGCCACCGGCAAACGATATTTTATGGGAATCAGTGCGTCCGGGCCGCGTACGGAGACGGGCAGCCGGTCGCCCTCCCGCGCCACGACGAGGGCGCCCATCTCCCTGAGCGGATTGAGCACCCGCCCCATGGGCCGCTTGGTGAGCGATGCGTCGCCCAGGAAGGTCGCCGCGATGGGATGACCGGCCACAAGGCCCATGGCAAGGCGCACCCCCGTGCCGGCATTACCGAAATCAAGGGGCGCCTCTGGTTCGGCCAGAAGACCAAGACCGGCCCCATCCACAGCCACGGTGTCCCCGTCGTCCACGACCCTTGCACCAAGGGCCCGCATGGCAGCGGCCGTTGCCATTACGTCCTCGCCCCGGAGCAACCCGGTGATCTTGGATCGACCCACGGCCAGGGCGGCAAACATCAGCGCCCTATGGGAAATGGACTTGTCGCCCGGTAGCCGAACCTCGCCCCGAAGTGGTCCGCTGGGATGCGCCGTAGCAGCCCGCAATGTCGCAATCATATCGCCCCTCGACCAACGCTGAACCGATTTCCGCCAGCGCCCTTTGAAACAGCCGCTTTACAACGCCCATGGCGTATGCAATGCGAGCCCGCCCCAAGCCAAACCCTTTGTGAGACCGGAGCACGCTGTGCCCAGACCCGAACTCGGCACCAAACGTCTATGCCCCAACTGCGGTGCAAAATACTACGACCTCAACCGCGACCCCATTTTGTGCCCCCAGTGCAATGCCGCCTTTGCCACCGGCATCGTGGCGGCACGCGCCGAACCGGCCGACGATGAAAAAGATGAGGTCGAGGCGGAAGACGAGGGTGTGGAACTGGTTTCCCTCGAGGAAGCCGAAGAAGACGAAGCCAACGATGACGACGACGCGGACGGTGACAACATCGACGGCGGCGACGATCTCGACGTGGATGTGGACGTGGACACGTCCGATGACGCGCTCATCGATGACGACGATGACGACGACGGCGAAGTGTCGGACGTGGTGCGCCCTGCCGGTGACGACGAAGACGAGCGCTAGGTGTAAAAGCCATCACCGTTGTTCACGCTAGAGCAGGTCACACGATCGCATGACCTGCTAAAATTTCCTCGTTCGCCGCGCGCCTCGACCCGCATCATGATTCAATGGTGCTGAAACGGGCCCTAGCGAGCGGCAGGAACTCCCACCGTTGCGCCACCCATCCCGGCTAGTCCTTTTGGTGGGACGCCAAAAAGCGACGTTCTTCCGGAGCCGACACGTTTTTTGGCCCGCGCGGGGCCTGATGGGTCAAGGGCAAAGAGCGAAGCGTCCCTTGAGGCATCAGGCCCTGCGCGGGACGATGGGACCAAGGCGGGAGAGTTTTGGCAGATTGCCCAGCAGCCGCGCCGACGTAAACAACCGTCTTGGAAACGACAGCTAAAGCGTTTTAGCGTTCGGCGACGCTTTCCTCACGCTGGAAGGTAATTTCGGACGTGGTGAACTCGTTGCCCGCTTCGGTCATGTCGACCGTCGTGATCCTAAACTCGTCCTCATTCATCGTCTGGATAGTCATCCTCGCCAAATCGTCGCCATTGACCTTGCGCGGAAAGCGCATCTGCAGAACCAGCTCATCAGGGTTCTCGAAGGATCCTTCCAGGTCGGCAATGCCAAGCTCCGAGCCCTTGTATGTGCCGGTGTAGATATCGCCCTCGCGGGTCAGCTGGGCGCCGATCTCGCGCTTCATGACCAGCATCGCCCGACAGTCGCCGCCGAACTCGATCTCATCGCCAGTCTGCTCGCCGTCGATTTTACAATTGACGTTGATCTTTCGGCTGTCCTCGCCCTTTTGCACGAAACCTTTTCCCGTCCACTCGCCGGTAATGTTCGCGATGGGGGCTTCTTCGGCCAGAACGGGAGCCGCCACGATGATCATGGCGGCGGCAAGGCCCACTGTCTTCTTCATCAATCGCTCCTGTGTCGGCGTTCTTGCGACGACTTTTGTCTCAGCTTGTCAGAGTTGGTGCGGACGGACTGAAAAGCACGACAGATGAACTGCACCTGAGGCCTCTCCACCGATCCGACTTCCGGGCAACCCGCCATCCCCCAGGGCGGAGCCGGGGCGATCGTTCGGGCCAGACGCACCCAGACCACTGACAACGAGCGCCTTTTTACACATAGGGACGCAGGGTCCAAAATTCATCCTTCCCTTGCGCCGAGGTATCCGGACTGCTAGCCGAGTCGCAGCGCAGCGTCCCTTGAGGGGCTGAAAGCGATCGCGGTGCGGCCGACCCAAATCGGGGGCCAATGCCGTGGCTGTCGCGGCGGCTCTGGGGGGCCGCAAGCGGTTTTGTCGCGCTGCCTGAGTTGCCCGAAGGGGGGGGTTATGCGCGCAAAGACACCGACGAGATCCCAAGGTCTTTTTCCGTTCCCTGGCGCCTGAGGGATGCAGCCCAGGCTTGATCCCTCCATAGGCGTCATGGTGTGCGGCCACGGCTCGCGCTCCGCCTCCGCCGTCACCGAGTTCGCAAAGCTGGCTGAAGCGCTGAAAACGCGTTTTGCCGGCTCACCTGTGGCCTACGGCTACCTGGAGTTCGCCAACCCTGTCATCCGCGACGGCCTCGACGAGCTGCGCGACCGTGGCGCCAGGCGCATCCTTGCGGTGCCGGGCATGCTGTTTGCCGCCTCCCACGCCAAGAATGACATTCCGAGCGTCCTCAACACCTACGCCACCAAGCACGGCGTCTCCATCGAGTACGGCCGCGAGCTGGGGGTGGACGCCAGAATGCTGCGCGCCGCGGCGGACCGGGTTCAGGGCGCCGTCGATGCCCTCAACGAAGAGCACGGCCATGCCCCCGCCACGGACACCTGCCTGGTGGTGGTGGGGCGCGGCGCGTCCGATCCGGACGCCAACGGCAACGTTGCCAAGGTGGCCCGCCTCCTGTGGGAGGGGTTTGGCTTCGGCTGGTGCGAAACCGCCTACTCCGGCGTCACCTTCCCCCTCGTAGCACCCTGCCTGGAGAAGGTTGTCACCCTTGGTTTTTCCCGGGTGATCGTCTTCCCGTATTTTCTGTTCTCCGGGATTCTTATCGACCGGATCTACGGTTTTACCGACGAGGCGGCCGCCAGGCACCCAAAGATCACCTTCGCGAAAGCGCCTTACTTGGGCGATCACCCCGCGGTCATCGACACCTTCGAAGAGCGGGTGACGGAGATTCTCGACGGCAAGGCGGTGATGAACTGCGGTGTGTGCAAATACCGCACCCAGGTGCTTGGCTTCGAGACGGAGGTGGGCGCGCCCCAGGAAAGCCATCACCACCACGTGGAAGGAATGGGGGCCGCCGCACCCGGGTCGACGGTGGAGACCTGCGACCTTTGCAAAGCGTTCTGCTCGGGCGCCTGCCGGGTGCTGCGCGCCGACGACCACCACCACGGCCACGGCGACCACGGCCACACGCACTCCCATGGCGACGGACACTCCCACGCCCACCACCATCACCACGAGCCCGCCGCCCACGGGCATCACCATCACCACGATCACGGCCACCACCACACCCCCTATCCCCACGAGGCGCACCCCTTGGGACCAGTGAGCGTCGTCACCCAGGGCGACGTCCACTACGAGCGCGACCCCCAGGCGATCACCCAAAAATCCTTCCAGATCATTCGGGATGAAGCGGACCTTGATCGCTTCGGCATCGCCGCGCCCATTGCCGAACGGGTGGCCCACGCCGTGGGTGACACCGCCATTTTGGGCGACTTCGTGGTGAGCGGAGACGTCATGGCTGCGGCGAGGGACGCACTCGCGGCGGGCTCTGCGGTGGTCGTCGACAGCGAGATGACCCACCACGCCATCTCGCGCCTTTACGTGCCCCAAGAGCGCATCGTCTGCCGCCTCAACGACCCCGAGACGCCCGGGCAAGCGCAGGCCGCCGGCACCACCCGCTCGGCCATCGCCATTCGCCGGGCGCGCGAAGAAATCGATGGCGGGATTGTCGTCATCGGTAACGCCCCGACGGCGCTCTTTGAGCTCCTCGCGCTCCTGCGAGAGGGGGTGACGCCGGCGGCCATCCTCGCCTTCCCGGTGGGATTTGTGGGCGCGGCCGAATCCAAAGCGGCCCTTGTGGCGCTTAATCCAACTATCCCGTTCGTAACCCTCAAAGGCCGGCGCGGCGGCAGTCCCATGGCAGGCGCTGCCCTCAACGCCATCGCCGCCGCCAGCACGCCACGGACCCATTGATGGCACAGCCGGCAAAGGCCCCCTGGCTCACGGTGGTAGGGTGCCTTCCGAGCGGTGACCTTGCCCCCACCGCGCCCCAAAACGCCCTCAACGCCGAAGCCATCTTCGGCTCCGACCGGCTCCTAGAGGCGGCCGGTGTCGGTCCCGAGCGCCGTCGCCCCTGGCCAAAACCCTTTGGGGACGGGATTGCCGACCTGCTGACCCGCCGGGGCCGTCCCACCACAGTCCTTGCTTCCGGCGATCCGCTTCACCACGGCGTCGGCGCCACCTTACTGCGCCACCTGCCGGCGCCGGAGGTGGCGGTGCACCCGGCCCCCAGCGCCTTCGCCCTCGCGGCGGCAGAACTGCGCTGGCCGCTGGAAACCGCCACGGCCATCTCCCTCCACAACAGCGCCCCAGACGACATCCGGCGCCATCTTGCACCCGCAAAACGTCTCATCGTGCTCACCCGGGACGGGGATGCCCCCGCCGCCATCGCCGCTGCGGCCACCGCATCGGGCTACGGTGAAAGTCCGGTCGCCGTCCTTGAAAATCTTGGCGGTGCCGACGCCCGCCGCACGGACGCCACCTCCGCCACTCTTTCGGGCCCGTTCGCGCCCCTCAACGTCCTCGCCATCGATGCCCAGCGCCGCACGCCCGTGGTGGCGGCCGACCTTGAGCACGACGGCTGCGTCACCCGCGACGAGATCCGCGCCCTCACCA
>JBCCYN010000186.1:0-7708 GCA_039189655.1 Pseudomonadota bacterium
GCCCCCGCAAGAACCAGTGTGGGAACCCTCACCGCGTACGCCAGTTCGGCTTGGTCAAGGTCCACTGATGCCTCAATGGCCTTGATGTAGCTTTCCTTGTGGAGCCGCGACATTGAATCCACGATTTGGTCGTAGGCGGTCTGGTGCGCCATGTCGCCTATCAAGGTTTTGGCCACCTCCGGAGCGATGTCCGCCGGCGCTTTTCCGGCCACGAGGGGGTCTTTGCGCAGCGCCACGAAGCGATCTCGCTGCTTCTTCGTGAACCGTTTGAAGCCAAGATGGGTATCGCAAAGGACCAGGGAAGCGACGCGCTCCGGGTGGGCGGCGTTGAACGAAAGGGCAATGCGCCCTCCCATGGAAAGGCCGACGAGGTGAGCTTTGGGGGCGCCGAAATGGTCAAGCACCCGCCGCAGGTCTTCTCGGAAGTCATCGAAGGCGAGTGGGCCGTCGTAGTCGTCGCTATCGCCATAGCCGCGCGCGTCCCACGCGGCTGCATGGAAATGCTCTGAGAAAGCGGGAAGATTGTCACGCCAATTACGCCGGTTTCCACCAATCCCATGAAGCAACACGACGGACTCGCCGCTCCCGCCGTGCTCAACGAAAATGCGGGGGGTCGGCCCGATCTTGGCGGTATCGAAGGACGGGATGTGAGTTCTCCTTGCACGCCATACGCATGGCCCTCCTCCCTATGTTAGGCCAAAGCCTGCGTAACAAAACACAGTGAGGGGCCAGCGGTGAAACTTGCGCTCTGCAACGAGGTAATTCGAGAGCTTACGTTCGAGCGTCAGTGCGCGTTCGCTGCTGCGGTGGGCTTTGACGGACTTGAGCTGGCGCCGTTTACCCTTGCCCAGGACCCGACCACACTTGGCACCCGGGAAGCCGGTCAGATTCGAAGTGCCCTTGCGGCGGAGGGACTGGCGTGCTGCTCACTCCACTGGCTCCTTGCAGCGCCGGACGGCCTTTCCATCACAACGGATGATCCCGCCGTTCGGTCTCGGACCCAATCGCTAATGCAACGGTTGGTGGGTTTTGCCGCGGAGGTCGGCGCGGGTGTGTTGGTCCACGGCTCGCCGCAGCAGCGGCAGTTACCCGAAAACGGAGCCGCGGCGGCAGCCGAACGAGCGCTCGATTTCTTCGCTGAAGCAGGGCGCGCCGCCGCCGACGCCGGGGTGCTTTATTGCATTGAACCGCTGGCGCGGGCCGAGGCGAGCTTCATCAACACGCCCGCCCAGGCGGTCCAGGTGGTGGAGCGAGTGAGCTCTCCCGGCCTTACCGCTATGATCGACACCTGCGCCACTGCGAGCGAAGACATCGATGTGGCGGAAGCCTTAGACATCTACCTGCCCCAAAACGTTATCGCGCATGTCCACGTGAACGACCCTAACCGGCGCGGTCCGGGCGAAGGGGCGCTCCGGTTTCAGCCGATCTTCGCGGCTCTTTCACGACACTCCTATGGGGGCTGGGTATCGGCGGAACCCTTCATATACAAGCCCGACGGACCTGCGTGCGCGGCAAGGGCGGCGGGATTCATGAGGGCGCTCACGGAAAGTGCGGTTTGATCGAGCGGTAGGAGCCCGTGTCATCGGTCCGGACACGAGAGTGCGTCGTCTCGCACAATCCGACGGCTATCGAGAGACGCGCTCACCTTGGCGCGACCGTTGGCTGGCGCATGCGCTCCAACGCCTTCTTGGGTGAGCGATACCAGCTTGGGAAGGACCGCACGCAGCAACGACGGTGGTGCGTCGCAGTCCTTCGCTTCGGCGCAAACACGCAGCGCACCGGCCGCCGGCCCGCCTTCGAGTCACAGCGTCGGTTCAAAGCGCCAAAAGGCCTCGACCGTGGACTTTGACGCAAGGAGGTAAGATCTGTGCTTTACCTGCGCGTTCTCTCGCCATGATCTCGTAAACCGCGTCGTTGGGACTCGGTCTTAAAATGCTCTTCGATCATCCTGGCCGGACTGGCATTCAGTCAGGCCGGAAAGCCTCGGTGCGTTGCTCTATCGACCGTCTGGGGTACGGAAGCCGAACCACTTATCCTTCACGGCTTCCAAATGCTCTTCGGGCTGGTAGATGGCCACCGCGAGCCCCAGCCTCGACGCATTGAGCTGGCCGATCGCGGAAATCAGCGTGTAGGCGGTGACATCCCGCTCCCGCTCTGACTGCACCAGCGTGATTTGCGCGGCGATGAGCTCGCTTTGGGCATCAAGCACGTCAAGGGTGGTACGCTGACCGACCCGCTGTTCTTCGATCACGCCCTGAAGCGCCAGCTGGGCCGCAAAAACCTCTGTCCGAGAGGTGATGATGGTACGCAACGCCGCCCGGTAGCGCGCCCACGATTCCACCGTGAACTGGCGGATCGTGTCTCGGATCACGTCCACCTGGATCCTTGCCGATCCCAGCTCTTCCTTAGCCCGCCTCACTTCGGCCGAGACGCGGCCTCCCTGGTAGATGGGAACGGATAAGTTGAGGCGTACCGTCGCCGAATCCCGCTGCGCGATACCCCCACCGTTATTGATGGTGGTCTGAGCTTCGCCCACCAGATCAAGGCTGGGGAGGAACTGGCCTTCAAGGTTCGCGACATTGAACGCTGCGCTGTCCACATCGTAGAGCGTGGCGACGATGGCGGGGTGGCCGTTCTGTCCGATGGTAATGGCCGAGTCGAGCGAAGCCGGGAGAAAGCGCTCTTCCGTCAGATTGTCCACCAGTCGCTTCGGGTCGAGCCCAGTCTGTTGCCGAAAGGTGGCCTCGCTGGCCTGAAGGTTTGCAATCTCGAAGTTGAGCGCCGATTCCGCGCGCGCTTGGCGCGCCTCGGCCTGGCTGATGTCGGTACGGGTGCCTTCGCCCACCTCAAAGCGGTCGCGGGCCGCGCGCACCTGGGCGCCGAGGAACGACACGTCGTTGCGCCGAAGCGCCACGATCTGGCGATCCTCGATGACATCGTAAAACGCGGTGGCGGTGTCGAGCAGTACGTTCTGTTCGCTGTTTGAGAGCGAATATCGCTGGGCGCGCACCGCCGCGGTGGCGCCGCGGATGGAGTTGCGGGTGCGGAATCCCTGAAAGAGCGGCTGCGAGAGGGTGATTACTGCCTGGGTCGGTGCTGAACGCACACCTGTCGACCGAAGGGCGATCGTGCGTGTGGTCTCCCAGGATTGCCTGATCGTACCAAAAAGGTTGGGACGGTTGCCGGACCGGGCAAGGGCAATGTTCTCGTCCACTTCGCGCAGTTGCGATCGGGCAAGGTTGAGCGACGGGTTGTTGCTGTAGGCCGCGGCAAAGGTGTCTTTCAGGGTCTGCGCGTACGCAACGGGCACACCGGAAGCGCAAACAAACACGCCAGCGGCTGCAATTGCAGTGAAAAACCGTTGCACGGTGCACCCTCGACCCGTCTACCTGGATATCCCTTACGACCAAGCAGCGGCACGCCGGAAGCGTTTGTCGGCCATCGCGCTGCCACAGGCACGCGAGAGGCCCATCGTTGAGGCATTTGCGCAACGAAACCAGCAAGTTTGAAAAAATTTACGGCAAATGCTGCACATTTTTTCAGTGCGGCAACCCGCCTCTTCCGTGCAGCAACGCGCCGGGATTGGGCGGTTAGAACTGGAAGGTCGGCTCAGGCGCAAACCCTGGGAGGGCGCCGGCGGCTGCGTTAAACCCATAGCGCGACGAAACACCCGATGCGGATCTCGTGAAAAGTTTGGCTCGTCCCGACAATCCCGCACCCTCCACCGTGATCAGGCGCCCACCCTCCTTCAGCTGCGACAGGAGGCTAGACGGCTCAACTTCGATGGCCCCATCGCAAAAGACGATGTCGAAGGGTGCTTCGGTGGGGTAGCCCTCAGGCAGTCCGCCTGTGACCACCGAGACATTGGTCACTTCGCTGCGTTCAAGGTTCGCTGTGGCTTTATTGGCAAGGTCCTCTTCGCACTCCAGCGCAATCACCGAGCTTGCAAGGCACCCGATGACCGCAGCGGTGTATCCCAGTCCAGCGCCCACCAGGAGCACCACATCCTCCTCCCCCACCTGAACCAGTTGGAGGAGGCGACCAAGAAGAGCCGGGCGCGTCATGGTTCGCGTCGGACGGCCGAAACTGTCGAACGCGATGGGGATAGCGTCGTCCGAGTAGGCGATGGCGCGCTGCTCGGGCGGCACGTATCGTTCGCGAGGAACGGCTAGCATGGCGTCCTGGATACGGTAGTCGGTCACGTCGAAGGTACGCAGCTGGTTGTTCACCATGCGCGCGCGCAGGACCGCACTTTCCTCACCCATGAACATTCCTCCGCCGGCCTTGGGGCGGCACGACACTGCTGGAGGCGACGGCCGGAATCGAACCGGCGTACACGGATTTGCAGTCCGCTGCGTAACCACTCCGCCACGTCGCCGCAGGCCGCCTGATACGTCAACGACCGCCCGGCGGCAAGCGGCCGGGCTGTGGGCCCGGTCTGGTTAGGGCAAAACGGCAGCGCTGCGGCAATCAAGCCAGCCTCCTTGCGCACCACCCTCGGTGGCGTCAAAACCATGCAGCTCGATCCCCTTGGTTGTGAGTTGGGCCGGAGCCCCCGCACACCATGCACCGGACGCACCACAGGAACTTCCATGGCCGACATCACCGTTGCCCAAGCTCGGCTCGAAGGCGAGGTGCGCGATGTGTGGGACGGCGGCGGCATTGTCGACATGCGGTTTCAAGCGCGAACCGCCATCGATGGTTGGGAACTGGAAGCCGACTTCGGCGGCGAGATCATCAACATCTGGAACGCGCGCATTGTGAGCCAAGACGGCACGCGCTACGCGCTCGGCCCCCTCGATTACAATGCCCGGGTCGATCCGGGTCAAAGCGTCGAGCTGGGTGTAGAGGTGAGCGGGGACGTGCGCTTTGCTCCGGCGGCCGTGCGGGCCGAACCGGTCGGTGGTATCGAAACTGCGGAAGGGCCACCGCCACCCATCCCCTCCCCTGCGCCGCCGGAAGAAGCCCAAACCCCATCCATCGGCCCTGAGCCGCCCGATGACGCGCCGGCCATGGCGGTGCCGTTCGGCGCGCGTCTTGGGCCAGGTGCCGAACGGCTGCAGACCCAATCGCTGCGCTACGTCACACCCAAGTCAGAAGAACCCGCCGGGCTATTCGTCGAGGGCGAAACTGTTGCCGAGCCAGCCGGGACTGACGACGCCTGGCGGAAGTTTAGTTTTGCCCCGGGCCCGTTCTCCGTGCGGGGTACTGAGATTGTCGATGCCGCCGGTCAGCGCGCCGAAATCAACGGCGTCAACTGGTTTGGGTTCGAGACCGAGATTTTCGTCGCCCACGGCCTTTGGGCGCGTAACTGGCGCGAGATTATGGACGAGGTGCGAGGGCTCGGCTTCAACACGCTGAGGATCCCCTTCTCCGGCGAGCTCGTGGCAACCGACGGCGGCACGCCGAGCGGCATAGACTTTGCGCTCAATCCTGATCTTAAGGGCCTCAACGGTCTTGAGATCCTGGATCTTGTCGTCGGCTATGCCGACACCATCGGCCTTCGTGTGCTCCTCGACTACCACCGCGGTAACCCTGGCAGCGGACCTAACGACAATGGGCTTTGGTTTGGTGAAGGGCGTACCGAGGCGAATGTCATTGCCGAATGGCAAGCCATGGCCGACCGCTATAAGGGCGCGCCGGCCGTAATCGGCGCGGACCTCATCAACGAGCCCCACAACGCCACTTGGGGCGACGGCAGCGCGTCCGATTGGGCGGCGGCCGCCGAGCGCATCGGCAATGCGGTGCTTTCCATTGCGCCGGATTGGCTGATCGTCGTGGAGGGCACATCTGACTATGACGGTGCCACCTACTGGTGGGGCGGCAACCTTCAGGGCGTTCGTGACCGACCGGTCGAGTTGGCGCTTCCGAACCGGCTGGTCTACTCCGCCCATGACTATCCAGCGTCGGTTTTTCCCCAGGACTGGTTCTTTGACGGCAGCGATCTCGTGGCGAAGTTTCGCGAGAACTGGGGCTTTATCGTCGAGGACGGCATCGCTCCGGTGCTGATCGGCGAATGGGGCTCGAGGCTAGAAACACCGCTCGATCGAGCCTGGGCGGATGCGCTTTCAGCTTACTTGCGCGACCTCGATATTCCTTGGATGTGGTGGTCCCTCAATCCCAATTCCGGCGATACTGGCGGTGTCCTCAACGACGATTGGACAACAGTCCGGGAGGGGGTGACTTTGCTGCTGGAACCGTTCCTGGCGCAAACCCGCCCGCCAGTTGCGAGCACAGAAGACGCGATAGAAGCCACCTTTACCGTCGATCTTGGCGCGCCGGCTGGCGACGATTTAATCCTCAAGTTCGCCACACAGAACGGGACCGCCAGTGCGGGGGAAGACTTTAGCCCCACGGCGGGAACTCTAGTCTTTTCGCCCGGCGAGCAGATCAAGACCGTCACCGTACCCATATTGCCGGACGCACAGGCGGAAGGGGACGAGTTCTTCTACCTCACCCTCAACGGGGCAAGCGGCGCCAGCGCGTCGGCCATTGCGGTCATTGAAGACGACGACGCAGCGTTGGGCGGGAGCCTGCCCTTTGTGGACGTTGCAAGCACTGTGGTGAGCGAGCGGGCGAATGCAGCCTATTTCAAGGTGGTGCTGTCCGAGCCCGCCCGAGGCGAGGTGGAGATTGCGTTCAAGTCTTTCCGATTGGGCGCGGAGCCGCAGGATGAGGTTCAAGGGATCTTGATAATTCCGCCAAGCTCCCGGGAGGCTGTTCTGGAAGTACTCCTGGAGCCTGAAACCGGACCCGATGGTTCGCAGGACTATACGTTAGAACTCCAATCCGCCCGCGGCGCGCAATTGCGCACGACGCGGGCGACCGCGACCATCGCTGCCGACCCGCGCGCAGCGGCCGAGATCTCTGCGGCCGCGGACGGTTCGGACACCCGGCTCACCATCGACATCGTGGTGGAAGATGACTGGGGGAGCGGCGCCCTCTTCAACGTGGTTCTCAAGAACATTTCCGCATCACCGGTCGATGGTTGGCAAATCGCGCTAGACTTGCCGTTCGATCTTACCGAACTGTGGAGTGCGGTTTTGGTCGCAGACGAAGGCAGCCGCATTACGCTGCGCAATGCCGACTTCAACGGCAAGATCGCACCCGGTGCCACTGTGGATTTCGGCTTTATCGCCGATGAGGGGGACATCGAGCTTCAGACCCTACTGACCGCCGCCGACTTCGAGCTCTCGGTGCAGTAACGCAAGGCCGAGCGGTATCGCCGCTCATGCACAGCGCCTGCATTCGGTACGTTCCATGGCTGCCCAGGCCCCTGCCCGCCCCGCGGCGTCCAAATCCAGCGCGGGCGCAGACCTCTTCGCTGGATGCGGGTCAAGTCACGACGGTCAAGCCATTTCCAAACCCTGGACACAGCGCGGATTTTCCGAGACAACCGCCGCAAGTCGAAACGAAAAGAGGCGTCCATTGGACGGCGGTCACAAACAGAGTTCGGCGGACAACCTAGGCACCGATCGACCGGAGGAAACGAGCCATGCGCCCCATCAACGTTGTTATCACTGTCGCAATTCTCGCGCTGATCGTCCTTGCGGGGGGCTACTATGGTGGTTTCTTTAGCGAACCCGCCCCGGCAGAACTGTCTGATGAAGCCGAGCAGCCAGCGACGGACGAGACGACGCCGGGATCAGCCAATTAGGTTGTTGCTCCAAATTACTTGCTTGGCCGGCATGTCTTCGCCCTGTCATCA
>JBCCYN010000187.1:0-7605 GCA_039189655.1 Pseudomonadota bacterium
ATCCTCGGCAAATAACAGTATGTGCGGGCGAAGGGGGACGTCCAGTTGGGCGCCGACGCCCGCCGCCAGAGCCATTTCCACCGCCGCCATGGCAAGGCCTCCGGAGGAAATGTCGTGGCAGGCGCTGACAAGGCCCGCCTGGATGGCGGTGCGCACAAAGTCGCCATGGGTCTTTTCCCGAGGGAGGTCGACCGGGGGAGGGGGGCCGGCGCTGCGGCCAAGCACGGTCTGAAGGTAGAGCGACGCGCCCAGGTGCTCCCCGTGGCCGCCCAGGATGAAGAGCGAATCGCCATCGTTCCACGCGAGGCCAACCCGCTGGGAAATGTCGAGTTTGCCGACGCCGCCAATGGCTGGGGTGGGGAGGATCGCGGCACCGTCGGTCTCGTTATAAAGGGAGACGTTGCCGGACACGACAGGGAAGGAAAGCGCCCGGGCCGCTTCGCCGATCCCCTGGATGGCGCCCACGAACTGGGCCATGATCTCCGGGCGCTGGGGCGAGCCGAAATTGAGATTGTCGGTGAGGGCGAGAGGTTTGGCGCCGACGGCGGTGAGGTTGCGCCAGGCCTCGGCCACTGCCTGTTTTCCGCCCTCCACCGGATCGGCGAACACGTAACGCGGGGTCACATCTACGGTGAGGGCAATGGCAAGGGGGCCGTCGCCGATGCGCACCACCGCCGCGTCACCGCCCGGTCCTGTTGCCACGTTGCCGGAGATGATGTGGTCGTATTGCTCATAAACCCAGCGCCGGCTGGAGCCGTTGGCGCTTGCCACCATGGCCAGAACCGCTGCGCCCAAATCCGCCGGTGGCTCAAGGTCGGTGGGGCTGAGGGGGGCTGGCGCGGGGGGAACGGTGTAGGGCCGCTCATAGACCGGCGCCTCGTCGCCCAGATCCTTGATGGGAAGGTTTGCCTCTTCGCGGCCGTGGTGGGTGACGCGGAAACGCAAGTCGTCCGTGGTTTCGCCGACGATGGCGCTGTCGAGCTCCCACTTGGCGAAAATGGCTTGCGCGTCCTCCCAGCGTGAGGGGTCGAGGACCATCAGCATGCGCTCCTGGCTTTCCGAGAGCATCATCTCGTAGGCGCTCATGCCGTCTTCGCGGCAGGGCACCGCGTCAAGGTTGAGGTGGATGCCCAGATTGCCCTTGGCCCCCATCTCCACCGCGGAGGAGGTGAGGCCGGCTGCCCCCATGTCCTGGATGGCAATGACAGCACCGGTGGCCATCAGCTCCAGGCACGCTTCCAGAAGCCGCTTTCCGGAGAACGGATCGCCCACCTGGACGGTGGAGCGTTCGGTGTCGTCGTCGGTCTCAAAGGTGGCGGAGGCCATGGTGGCGCCGTGGATGCCGTCGCGGCCGGTTTTGGAGCCGAGATAGACGATGGGTCTTCCCACGCCCTTCGCTTCAGAAAGGAAAATACCGTCCTTGCGGGCTATCCCCACCGCCATGGCGTTGACGAGGCAGTTGCCGTTGTAGGCGGCGTCGAACTCGGTCTCGCCGCCCACGGTGGGGACGCCGAATGCGTTGCCATACCCGGCAATGCCGCCAACGACGCCCGCCAGGAGATGGCGCGTGCGCGGGTGTTCTGGGGCACCGAAGCGCAGGGCGTTGAGGGTAGCCACGGGCCGCGCACCCATGGTGAACACGTCGCGCAAGATGCCTCCGACGCCCGTTGCCGCGCCCTGATAGGGCTCGATGTAGGAGGGGTGGTTGTGGCTCTCCATCTTGAAAACCACCGCAAGATCATCGTCGAGGCTGACGACGCCAGCGTTCTCGCCAGGGCCGTGAATCACATCCGGCCCGTCTGTGGGGAGCGTTTTAAGCCACGGTTTTGAGGATTTGTAGGAGCAGTGCTCGTTCCACATGGCCGAGACGATGCCGAGCTCCGTGAGCGTCGGTGTGCGGCCGATCAGCTCGCAAAAACGGCCGTATTCCTCTTCGCTCAGCCCGTGCCGCGCCACCAGTTCAGGGGTGATCTCGACCTCGTGTGTTGTCACCTTGGCTTCCCTTTCGGCATCAATCTTGGGGGGCCTGCGCCGCACTGGACACACCGCCGGCGCTGGGAGGACCGTGGCGTGCACTTGACCTTGCGCGGGTATTTCGGGTTCGAGAATAGGTCAAGGAGACATTTGTCGATGACCCTATTGCGTGCCTTTGCGACCACCGTGTTGATCCTCCTGGCGGGCGCCGCCCATGGGCAGGCAATGCTGCCGTCTGCTGGCGCCGACAATGGGGGAGCGGTCCAATCGGCCCTAGAGGCCCTCGAAAGCAGTGGCAACACGGTAATTGTGGTCCCCCAGGGCGCGAACGGCGGCGACGTGGCTGCAGCTGCCGGGCCCTCCCTGGAGGAGCGAATCGCCAGCGTGCGCGAGCAGGTGGGCGAGATCATCGCCAACGCACCAATGTTGCCCGGACAGATTGCAGGCGCCCTTCGGGCCGCGGGTGACGGCTCGCTGACCTGGCTGTGGTGGGCCGCGCTCCTCATGGTGATTTCCTGGTTTTTCGGGGCTCTCGCCTACTGGTTCGTCCACCGGGTAGCCCGGCGGATCGGCGGCGACATCTGGA
The DNA here is from genome assembly GCA_039189655.1 of Pseudomonadota bacterium. Classification (GTDB taxonomy): domain Bacteria; phylum Pseudomonadota; class Alphaproteobacteria; order Rhizobiales; family Amorphaceae; genus Acuticoccus. The sequence goes on from JBCCYN010000187.1 coordinate 2,561, forward strand.
CGAGGGTCCCCGATACCCAAGCGAGCATGATCGCCCGCGATCTTTCAGTGCTTGCCCGCTATTCAGCGGCGGCGATCGCGTTTTTCGCGGTGGGGGCGCTGACTGCGCTCATCATTCACCCGGAACTCTCGCCCGAGCGGGTCACAGCGACCATGGCGGTCAGCTCGGTGGCGATATTCATGATCGTCCGAGGCGTTCTCTTGGCGATCATGGCGCCTGGGCGCGGGGAGAAGCGTCCCCTTCCGTTCGACGACAACCTAGCGCGCTCGCTCTACCTTCAGCTGATGGCAACGGGCGTGATCGCCAATGTGGTCGCGTTTCTTTGCTACTGGCTTGCCAACTTCCCGCTCTTGCAACTGAGCCATCAGCTCCTCCTACTCATCGCGCCCACGGCGAGCGTCCTCCTGTTTGCCATCGTGTGTGCGGTGCACCGCAAAGAGTTGTCGGCAGCCTTCCGGCCAAAGGATGCCCGGCCGGCAAAGTTCCGCCGTTTCCTGGCCGTCGCCTGGCCCGCCATTGTGGCCGCCTACCTCATCGGCGCCTGGGCGCTCACGGTGTTTGGCGTTGTGGAGAAGGGGCGGCTTGCCTTCGGACCGGTGCTGTCGCCCTTCCTTGCCCTCATCGTGACCATGGGCGTTGTGGGGATTCTCACGATCTTTCAGGAGCGACAGCTGCGCAGCTCCGTTCGCAACGAAGCCTGGGCGACGCTGTTCTCCGAGGTCGTTTTGCGGGTGGCAGTGTTCGTGGGTTTCGTGACGCTCGCGGCGGTGTGGCGGCTTTTCAGCGATGAATACGGCGGCATTGCCTACAACGTCTTCGGCTTTGCGTTCGTTCTTCTCATCGCGTGGTCGATCTGGCGGGCGGTCAAGCTTTTCGTGGCGCTGCGCCTCGCAGAGGAGGAGCCAGACGGTGCTGGCGACGCCGAAGGGGAGGGCTTCGGCCCCGGTGGTTCGCGCCTTGCAACGCTCCTTCCCATTGTGCGCAACGTGATCTGCTTCGTGATCGCGTCCATTGTGTTGATGTTTGGCTTAGCGAGCCTGGGGGTGGATGTGGCGCCGTTGTTCGCTGGTGCCGGGGTGGTGGGGCTGGCCATCGGATTTGGCGCCCAAGCGCTCATTCGCGACGTCTTTTCCGGGGCGTTCTTCCTGCTCGATGACGCTTTTCGCAAAGGCGAATACGTGGAGGTGGGCGCCGTCACAGGGATGGTGGAGAAGATCTCGGTGCGCTCGTTCCAGTTGCGTCACCACGAGGGCGCGCTGCACACGCTTCCCTTCGGTGAGATCAAGCAGCTCACCAACTATTCGCGCGATTGGGTGATCATGAAGCTGCCCATACGCCTCACCTACGACACCGACGTGGAGAAGGTGCGCAAGCTCATCAAGAAGCTGGGGCAGGAGATGGCGGACGATCCAGAGTACGGTCATCTGTTCCTCGAACCGCCCAAGAGCCAAGGTGTTGTCCAAATGGACGACTCCGCCATGATCATGCGGGTAAAATTCAAGACCAAGCCCGGCGACCAATTCATCTTGCGCCGGAACGTCTTTGCTAAGCTGCGGGAGCTTTTTGAGCAGAACGACATCCACTTCGCCCACCGGGAAGTGACGGTGCGGGTGGCCGGCACGGACGATGAGGACGTGAAGCGCCGGGCTGCGCTCGGTGCGGTGCGGGCAGGCGGCATTGAAGGGGCCGGCGGCGGGGCGGGGGCAGAGCTCGCCGATGCCATGACCTCAAAGCCCGCGTGACCGTCCGGATCGCCATGTGGTCCGGGCCGCGTAATCTCTCCACGGCCATGATGCGGGCTTTCTCGGCCCGGGCCGATTGCGCGGTTTGGGACGAGCCCTTTTATGCAGCCTACCTTCTGGCAACGGGGATCGATCACCCCATGCGCGAAGAAATCATCGCCAGCCACGAGACCGACCCGGAAATTGTGGCCGCAGGCTGTGCCGGTCCAGCGCCCGGCGGCAAGGCGCTGTTTTACCAAAAACACATGACGCACCACATGGTCGACGGCTTTGATTTGTCGTGGACGAGCGCCGTTCGGTCCGCGTTCTTGATCCGCGACCCGGACCATGTGGCGGCGAGCTATGAGGCAAAGCGGGAGGGGTCGACCCTCGCAGACCTTGGCTACGAGCGCCAAAGCCAACTCTTCGAGATGGAGGCCGAGCGGCTCGGTCGTACGCCGCCGGTTATCGACGCGGCACGGATATCGGCGGACCCGGCGGAAGCCTTGAAGATGCTTTGCGAGGCCCTCGCGATCACCTACGATCCGGCCATGCTCTCCTGGGCGCCAGGACCGAAGAAAGAAGATGGCGTGTGGGGTGATCATTGGTACGAGGCCGTCAACACCTCGACCGGGTTAGGACGGCTGCGCACCGGCTCACGCCCCGCAACGGAGCACGCCCGCCGCCTTGCCGACCAAGCTCGCCCCTTCTACGACCACCTCGCCCGCCACGCCCTTTGACGCTGGCACACCTGGGGAAAGACGCCATGGACCTCAAAACCATCGAGGACGCCGCCCAGCTGGTCTACGCCTGGATGCGGCCAACGCCCCAATACGCTTGGCCGCTGCTCCGTGAGGCGGTGGGCACGGAAGTCTTCGTCAAGCACGAGAACCACACGCCCACCGGGGCATTCAAGATCCGTGGCAGCATTACCTTCATGGATTGGCTGAGACGCACCCACCCCGACGTTGGAGGGATCGTCACCGCCACCCGCGGCAACCATGGACAAGGACAAGCGCTGGCGGCCACCCGGGCGGGGATGCGGGCGAAGATCTACGTGCCCTTCGGCAATTCTTCGGAGAAAAACGCCGCGATGGCCGCCTTCGGTGCCGAGCTGGTGGAAATTGGTGCCGACTTTGACGAAGCGCGCGAGGAGGCGCACAGGGCGGCGCTCGCCGAAAACCTCTTCTTTGTGCCGAACTACCATGACGCCCTGGTGTCGGGGGTCGCCACCTATGCGCTGGAGCTCTTTCGCGCCGTTTCCGACATCGACACAGTCTATGTCCCCATCGGCTGTGGCTCCGGAATTTGCGGGCTGATTTCCGCCCGCGATGCGCTGGGTCTCAAGACTGAGATCGTTGGCGTCGTCGCTGAGCGGGCCGACTACGCCAAAAGATCCTTCGATGCGGGTCGGCCCATGGAGGGTGATGCGCCGGACACCTTCGCCGACGGCGTTGCGGTACGCACGCCGGTCGCCGAAGCGTTCGCCCTCTACAGCAAGGGTGCGGCTCGGGTGATCACTGTGAGCGAGGACGCCATTGCCGAGGCCATACGGCTCATCTTCCGCACCACCCACAACGTTGCCGAAGGGGCTGGTGCGGTTCCCCTTGCCGGTCTAATGACCGAGAAGGCAGCGATGAAAGGCAAGAGGTGCGCAGTCATCCTATGCGGCGGCAACATCGATACAGATGTATTTCTAGAGGTTCTTTCAGGCAAAACCCCACGGGGCGCGCGCTCCAAGGCAACAACAGAGGCGTGACCTACAAAATAGTTTCGGAATAATTGCTTTGTTTGCGCGTATTTTTGCAGACCCATCAAACATTTCAGGTTGCCCTTACTGGTGTTGCAAAATTGTCAGCCTGTTAAGTTTGTGTTGGTGGAGACGTTCGAAGTTTGTGGTGGGCCGCGGCCTGAAGCCCTAGGGTGAACTTGTCGTGTCCGCGTTGCGGACTTTGTTCAGTGCCCCGGAGAGGTCGATCGCCGTGATTGCAATCGCACACCGCTTCGCTACGCCGCTTGCGCTTTGTTGCGCCCTGGGGCTTGCTGCCTGCAACGGAACCATCGCCGCGCTGGAGCCGGCCCTCAGCGTTGCGGACACGGACGAGAAGGCCGAAGGCCGGCAGATGATCGGCAAGCCCTACAAGGTGGGCGGGCGCTGGTATCATCCCAAGGAAGACGAAGATTACGACAAGACCGGCCTTGCCTCCTGGTATGGCCCAAAATTCCACGGCCGGCGCACGGCAAACGGCGAGCGCTTCAACCAGAACGCTCTGACGGCGGCTCATCCGACGTTGCCGCTTCCGTCCTATGTGCGTGTGACCGTCGAGCGCACCGGGAAATCAGCGGTCTTGCGCATCAACGACCGTGGGCCGTTCAAGCGGGGTCGGATCATCGATGTGTCCAAGGCGGCGGCGGACGATTTGGGCTTCCGCCGCGCCGGTCACGCGAAGGTTCGCGTCGAATATCTGGGCCCGGCGCCCGTTGATGGCAGCGACGAGGAAACCCTCGTGGCAGCGCGCAGCTTTGGCAAAAAATCGAAGGAAAAGCCGGCTGAAAAGTCACGGGGTGTGCGGGACTACCTGCCCTTCGGCCTCGGTCGCAAGAATGACGAGGAAGAGGGTGCTGAAGACGTGAAGGTGCGTCTTGCTGCAGCGCCAGCGCCGGAAGACCAGGCCGACGCGCCGAAAAAATCCCATCTGCCGGGTGTTGCCCGCCGCTACACCGAACGGCGGTCGCCGGTGGAACCCGTCACCGCCACGGCCTATGCGGAGACAGAAAAGCCATCCGGTGCCATCGACGCGGTAATTGCTCTCAACGCAGAGGCCGAACCTGCGCCCATCCAAGCGCAACCACTTCCTGAGACCGCGGACGAAGCCGACGATGGGCGGCTTCTCGACGCCTTCGACATGTTTGCGTCGAGCGATAATTCCGGGGTGAGCCGGGTGAAACGCGAAACCCTTGGCGGTGAGGGCGAAGTCGCCCAGTAGGTTTGGTCAAAGCGCGGCGGCGCGGCCAGGTCATCGCGCCCGCAAGTTTTCCTCAATTGAACTTTCAAGTCGCCGGCCTTGCTGGGCACGGGCGAAAATCTATGCCATCGCTGCGCGCTCGAAGGGGAGGGCGTTGATGGCCTCGCGAGGCAAGTTCATTTCACTGGAAGGCGGCGACGGGGCAGGAAAATCCACCCAGGCCCGCACCCTTGCCCAGCGCCTGCGTGCCAAGGGGATTGAGGTGGTCCTCACCCGAGAACCGGGCGGCTCTCCCTTGGCGGAGCGGCTGCGAACAGCTCTCCTCAGCGAACAGGGACGCGCCCTAGAACCTTCCGCA
>JBCCYN010000188.1:0-7274 GCA_039189655.1 Pseudomonadota bacterium
CCATCGGCTACAAGGGCGTCCAGATCCCCACCTGGGATACGCGCCTCATCGACGTGGAAAAGGCCGCGCAAAGCCAGGATTACTGCGACGAACTGAAGGGCACCGCAGCCGACGCCGGGGTCGCCATTACTGAGCTCGCCTCCCACCTCCAGGGCCAGCTTGTGGCCGTCAATCCGGCCTACGACGAAGGTTTTGACGCCTTCGCGGCGCCGCACGTGCGCGGCAATCCCAAGGCGCGCCAGGAGTGGGCGGTGGCGCAGGTGAAGGCGAGCATCGTTGCCAGCAAGCGCATGGGGCTCGGCTCCCACGTGACCTTCCCCGGTGCCCTTGCTTGGCCCTACTTCTATCCGTGGCCACCGCGCCCTGCCGGCCTCATCGACGAAGCTTTTTCGGAGCTCGCGCGACGCTGGCGGCCGCTTCTAGACCTTCACGAAGAAAACGGCATCGATTGCTGTTATGAGCTACATCCCGGCGAGGACCTTTTCGACGGCACCACCTTCGAGCGCTTCCTCGACAAGGTGGACAACCATCCAAGGGCAGCCATCAACTACGACCCGTCCCACTTCCGGCTGCAAAACCTTGATTATGTGGGATTTATCGACGTCTACCACGAGCGCATTCGCGCCTTCCATGTGAAGGACGCTGAGCTGCGCTCCACGCCCAAGCAGGGGGTCTACTCGGGTTTCGCCGCTTGGCCGGACCGCGCTGGGCGTTTTCGTTCCCTGGGCGATGGCGATGTGGATTTTCGCTCCATCTTCTCCCAGCTTGCCGTCCACGGTTATGACGGGTGGGCAGTCATCGAGTGGGAGTGCGCCATCAAGAATGGCGAGGACGGCGCCCGCGAGGGGGCAAAGTTCATCGCCGACCACATCATAAAGGTGACCGAGACCTCCTTTGATGATTTTGCGGGCCAAGGGGCGGATATGGCGGCGGTCAAGCATGCGCTGGGGCTCAGCTAGCCATCGGCTTGATCAGGCGCGGCGGCCCGGCGATGGGGCCAGCCGCGCTAACCCGGCAACCCGTCGCGTGGCGCGGCAGACACACCGAGCGGATTCGCGTAGCTAGGACGTGGTGACGGGCCGGGTGCGGGGCGCCATCTATGAAGAGTTGTGGCTACGTGCGCCTCGTCGGCGCAAAAACTTCAGGTGCGCCGGCGGCTGCGCGGGTCTGTTCGAAGTCGGGGCAGTTTAGGTGATGAGGGTCGGCCCTTTGGCGCGTTTGCGATCCGGTCAGGCGGTGTCGTCCGACCAGACGCTTCCCCATGCCCGCGCCGTGAGCGTCGAAAGCGCTGATCGCGCCGGTCACCTCGCAGGGCTTGCTGCTGGCAAGGGTGCCGGTCTCACCAACGCCATCGGGGTATCGCTGTTCCTCCACCTCGGCATCCTCTTAGCGGTGGTTTGGGACAACGAAGTCGAGGCGTTCGAGCCCAACGTGGTGGAAGCAATCCCGGTGGAGCTGGTGCTTCAACTCCCGGAGCAATCGCCGAATTTTTCTGAGAATGAAGTTCAGCGAATGCTCACCGACAGTGCGTCGAGTACCGCCGAAGAAGCCGCCGCGGAAATATCGGAAAAACCCGCTAGCGCGGCAGCTCAGCAAACGGAAACCGCTGACGAGACCGAGCAAGCGGACGCCCAACAGCAGGCGACTGCGGAGAGTGCGGCGACAGCCGCTGAACAAGCACAGGAAGCCGCCGCCACCCAGGAGGCCCGCTCGCCATCCTCAGCCGAAGCGGACGAAGAAACGGCTTCAGAACCGCAAAAACCTACGGAAAGCGATGCGGCGCATGCACAAGGCGCAATGGCGAACGGGATCCTCACCGAGCAAGCGCGCAACGCGCCGATAGCTCCCATTTTTCAAAATCTCGGCGCACCGACAAGCCTTTATGGGGGGAACCCATCAGGCGAGCCCAGCGCCGCACCGGACGCCAACGTCGACGAGGACGCTACGGAAAACGTAACAGGACCGCCGCCCGAGTCTGGCGAAGAGAGAAACGAGGAAGAAACAGCATCGCAGGTAACAGACGAGACGGCGCGCGAAGAGCCCGTCGACGCCACTCCAAATAGTGAGGAACAGTCGGAGGAGGCGGAGCAAGAGGCATCTGAACCACGGGAGACGGAGACCGAAGAGGCGGAGGTGAAAGACGCCGATGCCGTTGCGCGGGAAGCTTCGGGTGTGCAGAGCCCAGAGCGTCAATCTGATTCGGCGGATAGGTCCGGCGATCCGGCAACGCAGTCGGAAGACGTGAGCGAAGTGCCGACAGAGATTGCGGCGCTTTCGCAGGAAGCAGTCGAACGGTCCGCGACGACAGCGCCGAATTCTCTTCTGGAGGAAACCTCACCGACCGAGGCCCCGAAGGAAGAGCAAACGCCAACCGAAGAAATCCCCCGCCCGATACCGAACCCGAACAGACACGCTGAGAACGAGCCGACTGAGGAAGAAGCCGAAGCGACCGAAGAAGCTATCGAAGATACCACACCGACGCTCCAGGAAGCCCTCCAAGCAGCCTTGGCGATGGATGCTTTTAGCGATGGCGGCATGGCCCTTGGTCGGGGTGAAGCCGCTCAAGTTGCCTATACGGAAGCGGTGCGATCAGCGGTAGCGCCCGGCTTTTTCAGAGCCATGAACGGCGTCAACGCGTCCGGCATGGCCTTGGTTGATGTCGTAATCCGCCGAGGCGGTACAGTGCAGTCGGCAAAACTCGTCGAAAGCTCTGGCGTGCCTGGCCTCGACAACGCTGCTCTCGCCGCGGCGCAGACTGCGCCTTATCCCCGCCTTCCGCCCGACGTCGAAGGAGAAACTCTTTTGGTGCGCATTCCTTTCCGCGCCCGCTGAGCTGCTGCGCTAAACTTCAACGGCTTCGCCTTGGTGCAAAAGACGACGGTCAGCTGTCGTCGAGGGCATCGCGGAAGTCGTTGAGCCCGGCGTCTACCGACGACGGAGCCTCCAGCCATTGGTGGAGTTTTTGGCCGGTCACCGGGTCGCGGTCGGGGATGGGGAGCATCATGATGCGTTTTGCCGCCGCGCGTCTCAGATCTTCGGTGAGATGGGCGTCCTGGATGTTGTCCCAGTCGCGCCCGTCGGGGTAGCCGCCCACCATCAACACGTCATCGGAATTGGCGACCATGGCGTGGCTGACGCCCGCGGGCATCACCACCACGTCGCCGACACTGACGCGCACGCGCTCGCCACCATCGCCGAAGATAACGATGTCCATCCACCCGCTGGCGCAGCCGAGGCACTCATGGGTGGTGGAGTGGAAGTGGCCGTAGGTGTAGATGCCCGGATAGCGCCAGTTGTTCAGCCAACCGTTTTCGCGAAACCGGCCGCGCACAGCGTCCTCTCCGCCTGGGACGGCGTCGCGGTGCAGGAGGAGAGGAAAGCGGCTGTTGGGCACCATGCCCCGGGGGGCACTGTTATAGGCTTCGGTTTGCATGGCGTTCCTTCCCGGTTCGTGAGCCCGTGGGTCGAGTTGCCCAAGGTTGCACCGGTATCTTGGTCGTCTCGCGCGCGGAGTCGCAAGGCCTCCGATCGCGAACCTCGCGGCGACGAGGTGAGCCGCGTGATGGATGGGATGGCGCTCGCTTCCCGATGGCGGGGAAGGCTCGGTCAATCGGCGGCGCGATAACCCAGCGAGGCGTCCAGAAGCCGTTGTGTGTAGGCTTCGCTGGCCTCCAGGGCCCGAAGGGCAGCGATCTCCATGGTCTCCACGATCTCGCCGTTCTGCATCACCGCCACCGCCTCGCACATGTGACCGACGACGGCGAGATCGTGGGAAACCATCAGATAGCTGAGATTGTTCTTTGCCCGCAGATCGCTGAGGAGATTGAGAATTTCCGCCTGGACCGAGACGTCGAGCGCCGAAGTGGGCTCGTCCAGAAGGAGTATTTTTGGCGATGGCGCCAGCGCCCTTGCAATGGCAACCCGTTGCCGTTGGCCGCCGGAAAGCTGGTGCGGATAGCGGAAGCGGAAGGACGGCCCCAGCCCGACGGCGTCCAAGAGTTCGGGGATCCGCTCGTTCGTGCCGGCAATGCCGTGGAGGCGCAGCGTTTCGTCGAGCACCTGATCCACCGAGTGGCGCGGGTGGAGTGAGGCATAAGGGTCCTGAAAGACCATTTGGACGGTGCGGTAAAACACCTTGTCGCGTTTTGGGCCCAACGGCCGTCCCGTTGTCTCTATCCGGCCGGTCCAAGTGCTCGCCAACCCGGTGATCGCCCTCAAAATGGTCGACTTGCCGGACCCAGACTCTCCCACCAGCCCGAAGCTTCCGCCGGTGGGAACCTCAAAGGATGCATTTTTGACGGCGTCGACCCGGTCGGTGCCTTCACCGAACCAAACGCTGAGGTCGTCCACCTTGATGGCCGGCTGCAGTTCTTCGGTCATGGAGCGGAACTCGGCGGCGGATGTGCCCATGCAGGGTCGCGGCTGAGCACCTCGAGCTTGTCCTTGGGCGCGTCGAGCCGCGGTAGCGAGTTCAGGAGGCCCTTCGTATAGGGGTGTTTGGCGTCGTGAAGCCGGGCCGCGGGCAGCGTTTCCACCACGCGTCCGGCGTACATGATGAGCACGCGATCGCAAAAGGACGCCACCAGATTGAGGTCGTGGCTGATGAAGATGAGCCCCATGCCGCGCTCCTTCACCAGTCGGTCCATGATGCGCAACACTTCTGTCTGTACCGACACATCAAGGGCCGAGGTCGGTTCGTCGGCAATGAGAATATCGGGGTCCGGAATGAGCATCATGGCGATCATGACGCGTTGCCCCATGCCGCCCGAGACCTCGTGGGGATAGGCCCGAAACACCCGCTCAGGGTCCCGAATCTGGACGGCGTTGAGCATTTCAAGCGCCCGGCGGCGTGCCTCGCGACTGCTGGCCCGCGCGTGGAGCTGGTAGGCTTCCATGATCTGCTCACCCACGGTCATCACCGGATTGAGTGAAAACTTTGGGTCCTGCATGACCATGGAGATGCGCCGACCTCGGATGGCGCGCATTTCGATTTCGCTCTTCTTCAAAAGGTCTTCGCCGGCAAGGGCAATGCGCGTTGCGGTCAGCCGTCCGGGGGGCCTGATGAGCCGCAAGATTGCCCGGCCCGTCATGGATTTGCCCGACCCCGACTCTCCGACAATCCCAAGCCGCTCGTCGCCAAGGGTGAACGAAACCCCGCGAACCGCATGGAAAAGGCCGCCGTCCCGCGTGGGGAAAGTGACCTCCAGATTTTCCACTTCCAGAAGGCTCACTCTTGGGCATCCTTCGGGTCGAGCACGTCGCGCAGGCCATCACCCAGTAGGTTGAAGGCTAGGCTGACGGTGAAAATCGCGAGGCCAGGCATGGTCGCTACCCACCAGTGGTCAAGAATGAACCGGCGCCCTTCGGAAATCATCGCGCCCCACTCGGGCGACGGTGGTTGTGCCCCAAGGCCCAGAAAACCGAGCCCAGCGGCCGCCAGAATGATGCCCGCCATGTCGAGCGTCACCCGGACAATCAGCGAGGAAATGCACAGCGGCCAAATGTGCCCGGTGATGATGCGGATGGGGCCGGCGCCCTGGAGGCGGACCGCTGCGATGTAGTCGGAATTGCGGATGGTGAGCGTTTCGGCGCGGGCGATGCGCGCGTAGGGCGGCCAAGCGGTGAGCGAGATGGCGATGATGGCGTTCTCGATCCCCGCGCCAAGGGCCGCCACGAAGGCGAGTGCCAGGACGAGCCGCGGAAAGGCGAGGAAAATATCGGTGATGCGCATAAGCGCCGCGTCGATAAATCCGCCCGCAAATCCCGCGATGGTGCCGATCATGAGGCCCGCGACAGGGGCGATGAGCGCCACGAGCGCGACGATGTAAAGGGTGATGCGTGAGCCGTAGATCAGCCTTGAAAGGATGTCCCGGCCAAGACTGTCCGTGCCCAGAATATGACCGGTGGTGCCCGGTGGTAGGAGGCGGTTGGAAAGGTCCTGAGCAAAGGGATCGTAAGGCGCCAGGAGCGGTGCGAAGGCCGCAATCAGGACGAGGGCGATCATGATGCCAAGACCGATCATCGCCAGCGTGTTTGAGCGGAATTTCAGCCAGCCCTGGTAAAGGGCCGCGGCCCGGGCGTGGCGTCGCGACGTGGGTGTGTCGGTGAGAAGCCACTGCCGCAATGCGCTGCGGGACGCTGCATCCCCTGAAGATTTTTCTGCCGCATCAGCCATCGGGTCAGCGTGCCCGCGGGTCAAAGTAGCGGTAGAGGAGGTCGGAGAAAATATTGAGGCCGATGAAGACGAAACCCACCACAACGGTTCCGCCCAGCACGGCGTTCATATCCGCGGAAAGGAGCGCATTGGTGATGTAGCTGCCGATACCGGGCCAGGAGAAGATCACCTCCGTGAGCACGGAGCCCTCCAGAAGCGCTGCGTAGGAAAGGGCAATGACCGTGATGAGCTGGACGCGAATGTTTCGGAATGCATGGCGCCAGATGACGAGCCGCTCCGGCACGCCCTTGACCCGCGCGGTGGTGATGTACTCGGCCGATAGCTGCTCCAGCATGAAGGATCGCGTCATCCGCGAGATGTAAGCGAGCGAATAGTAGCCGAGCAGCGACGCCGGTAAGATAATGTGGCTCACCGCGTTCCAAAACACGTCCCAGTTGCCGGCAATGGCGCTGTCCACCAGGATCATCCCGGTCACCGGCGGCACGAGATCCATGTAGAAAATGCCGACGCGGCCGGGCCCGCCGACCCAACCTAAGATGCCGTAGAAGACGAGCAGGCCCATGAGGCCGAGCCAGAAAATGGGCATCGAGTACCCCACAAGGGCCACCACCCGCGCAATCTGGTCGAGGATGGAGCCCCGGTAGACGGCGGCAATCACGCCGAGGGGAACGCCAAGCAGAACGCCAAAAAGGGTGCCGAGCGTCGCGAGCTCCAGCGTTGCGGGAAACACCCGCGCAATGTCGAGGGCCACGGGCCGGGCCGTCAGTAAGGACTGGCCGAAATCGCCGCGCAGCACATCGCCGAGGTAGTAAAGGAACTGGATGAGGAGCGGCTGATCCAAGCCGAGGGCCTCGAAGGTCGCCTGGTAGGTTTCCGGGCTTGCGCGCTCGCCGACAATGGAAATCACCGGGTCGATGGGCATCACACGCCCGATGAGGAACGTGACGAATAAGAGCCCCAGCATTGTGACCACGATGGAGCCGAGGGCGGCGGCAAGGCGGACGAAACTTTTGGGAATTTTGGGACGCGCCGTCGTAGACGCTGCGGGTCGGTCCGCTGAGCGGCCGGCGCCCGAGGCGCCGACCCTCTCGTTCGTTTC
>JBCCYN010000189.1:0-7240 GCA_039189655.1 Pseudomonadota bacterium
AGTGCGGCCAGCATGTCGAGCACCATTCCCCAGATCAGGAGGACGACGACAACGATGAGAAGAAGCACGTAGCGGTTGTCCGTTACGCCAACCATGGTGTCGGAAACCAAGCCCGCAACACCCTCAAAGGTGATAACCCAAGCAAACAAGGACGCTGAGGCTGCAATCAGCAAAATAGAACTCGAGCTGGCTATGGTTTCGGCGATCGTTGCCAAGAGTTGCCGCCAGGTAAGTTCACGGTAGAGGACGGCGCTCAAGAAGAACGCGTAGGCGACCGTGAGGCAGGCGAGCTCGATGGGGCTGTACCATCCTGTGAGGAGGCCGACAACGAGTAGAACCGGCATCATCAGGGCTGGAAACGCGCGTATGAACACACGAAAGCGCGCACGCCAGCTGAGCTGAGAGAGTGTGGTGGGCCAGTCGTTTCGCCGGGCAATAAAGGCCACTTGGATGCACAGAAGCAGCGTGACGACGATGCCGGGAACGATACCGGCCATCAACATTTGTAGCCCGGAGACTTGCGCTACCACGGCATACAAAAGAAGCGGGATCGAAGGTGGGAAGATCGGCCCGATGATGGACGACGCCATCGTGATCGCGGCGGCATCCTCGGTGGTGTATCCGCCATCGCGCATGGCTTTGATCTCCACCTTGCCGAGCCCGCCGATGTCGGCAAGTGCAGCGCCGCTCATCCCTGAGAAGATCAAGCTCGCGACAACGTTGACCTGGGCCAAGCCGCCCTTCACGGTCCCGATACGGCTTTTCTTGATGAACTCGAAGATCCGCCCGGTAATCCCGCCATGGTTCATGAGGGTGGACGCAAAGATGAAGGCCGGGATGGCGAGAAGCGTTGCTGAATCCACCGAGTTTGCGGCCCGCATGATCATCGAGCCAATGGGCAAACCGTTCACTAGGCCCCACAAAAGCGACGCACCGAACATGGCATAGGCCACAGGCACACCGAGGAAAATCAGCGCGAGAACCAGAATGAGGGTCTCAACGCCTCCCATCGTTGGCTCCGCGGAACACAAGCTCATAAAGCTGCCACAGCACGATAGGGAGTGCGATGACAGGGCCGACGAACACAGCGCCGTAGTAGAGCCAATGCGGTATCTTCAGCGTCGGTGTTGCAAGGCCGCCAAACCGCTGGAGGTGGGGGAAGAGTTCAAACGCGAACACGATCAGAACGCTCAAGACGATGAGCATTGCGAAGACTGCCAGCAACCATTGCAACGTTCGTGGTAGCATTAGCGTAAAGAAATCCACGTTGATATCGTTTTTCTGTATGATATTCTTTGGGATACCAACGAAGACCAGGACCACCATCAAGAAGCCAGCGGCCTCAAACACCCAAACAAGGCCAAAGCTGAAGACGTTGCGCAGCACGACACTCGTCAAGATCAGGGTGACGATCCCCACAAGTGCGAAGCCTTGAATGACGCCGAGGAGGATGGCGAACCGCTGGAGCGCTGGGCCCATGATGTCTCCGCTGGTACGTTACAGCGTGGCTAGCGCCGGCACAAAAGGCAGCCAGGCCACCCCAGGAAGGGCCGCCTGGTTCCTGCCACGTCAAAGAGCGTTAGTTGAGAAGTGAGGCGCGCTCTTCCGACACCATGTTCAAAATACGGTCGTACTGATCGCCGAACTCGTTGCGCATTTCCGCGCTAACCTGCGTGGCGAACTCGTCGACTTTGAGGCCATCGTCAGCAGTGATGAAGATTTTACCGATATCCTCCAGCTTGCCGCGCAACTCCGCCTCCACCTCGGCCCCACGTTCGACCTCGGCATTCGCCGCTGTGGTGGCGGCCTCTACGATCCAACCTTGCTGCTTTTCGGTGAGACCTTCAAAGAAGTCGCGGTTCACCAGCGCCGGACCACCCGAGATGATGTGATTGGTCATCATAATGTGGCTTTGGTTCTCATAGAGTTTGTCGTTATAAATATTGGTGAGCGGATTTTCTTGACAATCCGCAAGACCGGTGGCGAGCGCAGTGGTGAGTTCGGAGTATTCGATCGGTACAGGAATTGCACCCATTCCTTTTACCGTTGCGATGAAAACTGGGAAGGGTATCGCACGGAATTTTACGCCTTCAAGGTCCTCAGGTGAGTAGATGGCTCGATTGCAGGTGACATGGCGCCCGCTCGCACCATTGGGGGCGACGATGTAGAGGCCGGTGTCGCGGTTCTTGAGCTCCTCATTCAGGACATCCACGATCTTGGAGTCCGGATGGGTCAGGATGGTCTGCCTCTCCGTCGGGTTTTCAAAGATGTAAGGTGAGTCTAGCGCGCCGGCTTCCGGCACAAAGACAGAAAGCGAGCCCCAGGTATTGTGCGACATCTGGATGGTGCCCGAAGCCACCAGCTCATTCATTTCGGAAAGTTTACCAAGTTGTCCGTCGGGGAAGATCTGCACCGACATCGTGCCGCCGGAAAGCTCTTCAAGCTTATCCTTGAACGCTTCGGCCATGCGCCCGCCGGTACTGTTGGTGGAGGTGGGGTGTGCGTATTTCAAAGTGATGTCTGCAGCGTTTGCCTGGCCGGCAACAGCGATGGCGGCAAGGGCGGCTGCGGCAGCAAGGATTTTCATTCGTTCCTCCCCGATAGCTAGATACATTTGTTGATATATCAGCAAAGAATGCGTTTCAAGCTTACCTGCCTCGATCCGCTCAGAATTGGGTCAGGCCAAGCTCCCGCAGCGCTGAAACGAGCAGGTCGCCGCCGCGGGCGCGCTGGGCGCCGTGGCTCTTGCGGGCGATGTCGGGGTCGCCGGTGGTGATGTCGTCGATGAGGCGCGCGTGCGCGGCAACAGAGTCGGCCTTTTGCTCAAGCGACACGAGGCGCAAGGCAACGAAGTGGGCCCGCTGCGCTGCGTCGCGGTAGTTGTGACCCGCTTCACGGAGCCGCGGATTGCCGCACAGGTCGAACAGAGCACGGTGGAACGCCTCGTCTGCCAGGTTCCATGCGTCGCCATCTGCAAGTTCGATCGCCAAGCGCATGCGCACCAGTTGCTCCACCAATGGCGCAAGGTCCGCCTTTTGCGGCTCCCTTACAGCAAGGCGGGTGACCGCCTGGATCTCGAGCGCCGAAATCACTTCATAAAGGTTCTGCAGGTCGTCAGCCGTGAGTGGCTTGACGCGTACGCCACGCCGCGCGCTTACTTCGACCGCCCCCTCGTTGGCAAGGCGCAGAAGGGCCTCACGCACGGGAGTGCGGCTCACGCCGATGGTGCTCGCGACATCGTTGGCGTCGATTAAGCCGCCCGGTGGATAGTGACCGGAAACGATATCCGCTTTCAGTGCTGCGTACACCCGATCGGTCAGCGAGACCACGTCCGTCTTCTTCAGTGCCGGGCCCTTGCGGGGTGGTGCGGATGTGTCGGTCGCCACTTTCATTGCTGGACCATCATGCGGGGCGTCTTCATTGACAATCACATAAGGCAACTTTAGCAAATACACTGATATATCAACTGACATAAACGAGCATATATCGATGAAGCCCGTTTCCATTGCAGTCGTCCCCGGAGATGGCATCGGACCTGAAGTCTGCCGGTGCGCCCTGCGCGTGGTGGAGGCGGCGACAAAGGGCATCATGCTTGATGTCAAGAGCCACGAGGGCGGTGCAGAAAGTTACTTAAGCACCGGCGAGGCATTTCCAGCGGCCACGCAGAACGCATGTCTGGCCGCCGACGCGGTCTTGCACGGGGCGGTAGGGCGGAGCGAAGTTCTTTATTCTGACGGTACCGAAGTGGGCCAGGATTTCTCCATGCAAGTGCGCGCTTTGCTCGACCTCTTTGCCAACGTGCGCCCGAGCCGAAGCCATGGCGCGCTTGCGCCAACCCTGGCACGTAACCCGGCCATCGACTACGTGATCGTGCGCGAAAACACGGAAGGCTTCTACGCTTCGCGTGGTGGAGGCAATATTCTGCGCGGCGAAGTCAGCACCGACACCGTGATCATCACCCGAGCAGGGGTGGAAAGGGTGACGCGCAAGGCCGCTGAGATCGCGCTCGCTCGCGCTGAGCGGCGTGGGCGCGAACCTTCTATCACGATCGTCGACAAGGCCAACGTCTTGCGCAGCTATGCATTCTTCCGCCGGGTCGCGCGCGAGACGCTAGAAGAGTTCCCGGCAATTGACGTGGACTGCGTGATGGTCGACGCCATGGCCACCTACCTTGTTCAATCCCCGGAGCGCTTCGACGTCATCGTGACGGAGAACCTGTGCGGCGACATTTTGTCAGACCTCGGCGCTGCGACTGTTGGCGGACTTGGTCTGGCGCCGTCGGCCGAGCTTGGTGACCAGTACGGTTACTTTCAAGGTATTCACGGCTCAGCGCCTGACCTGGCCGGCAAGGGGGTTGCGAACCCTGTGGCGACGATCCTCTCGGCGGGCATGATGTTAGAATGGTTGGGTGAGCGTCAGACGCGCATCGACCTTTCCGAAGCGGGAGCGCGTATTGGGCAGGCTGTCTCTGCGGCGCTTGCGACCCATGACGCGCGCACCAGGGACCTTGGCGGCGATGCCTCCAGTGAAGGCGCCACAGATGCGATCATTCACCATCTGGCAAGGGTCGGCGCTTGATGGCGGATCCGCTGCACGAAAGACGACAGATCGGCCGCAGCGCACTGAAGCTTCCGAGGGTGGGGTTCGGTTGCGGGCCCATTGGCGGCTCGCAACTGCTAGATGACGCGTCGGCCGCGGCTGTACTCGCGGCGGCTTGGGACGCAGGGCTTCGCTACTTCGACACCGCACCTTGGTACGGCAATACACAGAGCGAGCACCGTCTGGGTACCTTTTTGCGCACCCGGGATGCGGGGTCGTTCAACATCACGACTAAAGTGGGCCGCGTCTACCGTGCCCCGCGCCCCGGCGAGGATTTCGGGGCAACGCGTTGGCGCAAGAGATGGCCGGGTGGCCTCTCCTTTATTCCACAATTCGATTACTCGCGCAGTGGCATCTTGCGTTCCTACGAGGACAGTCTCGCCAGGCTCGGGTTACCTCGGGTTGACGCGCTTGCGATCCACGACCTGGACCAGCGCCATCAGAGTTCCGAAGAAGGGATAGAGGCCGGTTTCGCTGCCCTAGAAGCGGGCGGATTTGCAGCACTTGCCGAGCTCAAGGCATCGGGTGCGATCGATGCCATTGGAGCGGGCATCAACTTTGCTGGTCTCATACCGCGCTTTCTGGAGCGGTTCCCGATCGACTATTTTGTGCTTTCGATGCCTTACACCTTGCTGGATCAGGCTGCGCTCGCGCAGGAGCTACCGCTGTGTGAAATGCATGGAGCTTCGGTGATCATCGGTGCACCGTTTGCGTCCGGCATCCTCGCAAGCGGCTCCATCCCAGGGGCGACCTACGCCTACGCGCCGGTGGCCGACGACGTGCGCGAAAGGGTTATGCGAATCGAGAAGCACACTACCGCCCATGGTGTTTCACTGCCTGCGGCGGCGCTTCAGTTTCCTTTGGCGCACCCTCAGGTCGCTGCCATTATCCCGGGTGCGGAGAAGGCCGAGCACGTGCGGGCGAACGTTGCGAGCGTAACAGAACCGATCCCAGCAGCATTTTGGCGTGCACTTGTCGAAGACGGCCTCATTGACCCCGCGGCACCACTGCCCGCGCCCTGATCAAATAGCCTTCGCCGTGCCGGATGCGAACGAAACGCCGACGCGCCCTCCGGAGAGATTGTCGATGACCGCCCAATCTTCGGCCACGCGGACCGGATGGTGGAGTGGCAGGACAAGACTGCCGGCACGAATAGCAATTTGTGTCGTGCGCACCGCGATGGCTAGCGGCGTTGCCACGGGGCTCGGGTACCGGCCGCCGAACACGCCGAACTGGCGCTCCGGGGTCCAGATCGCCTCAAGCCCTGCCGTATCGGTACGCTCCGCAGCGGCAAGGAGAAGTTCGTAGCGTGGTGAGCGATCTGAATCGGCGGGAGGTGTGTCGTTGCCGAAGAAGAACAGGCCGAACCGGACGCGCGCACTCCCGGTCGCGTCGCCAATGCGCCCCGGCGTTGCAATGGCGCTGGGCTTCAGGGCTACATCGAGGCCGACCCTGCCGTCGCCTCGCAGGCGGTAAGCCGCCGTGACGGAACCGGCTCCCCGCGCATACCCCGCTTCAGTATTGTTCCAGTACCCGGCCGCAACAGACGGGCCTTGGAGCCAGATTTCAACCGGGGCGCGATCTGGCAGCTTCCTACGCGTTGTTGGATCGACAATCCGAGCCGTGTGCCCACTAATGACGCTGCCGCAGGACACCACGTCCCGGGTTTGTTCGGCTGTCTTTTGCGCGCCGGCGTCGATCGACGAGACCGACGCACTGGCGGGCGCTCCACACGTGCGCTCGAACCGAGACAGGACCGGCGCCCGACCCGTCGCACCAGAAACAAGCAGATCCATCTCTGCCATTCCATACACCGGCACGAAGCTATCGCGTTGGAACCCAGCTGGCGCGAAGCGCGCCGCAGAATTGTCTAGGGTCGCTGAGCGCACCGGCTCCGCGCCCGACAGTGCGTGACGTAGCGCTGAAAGGTCCAGACCCGATAGTTCTTTGTTTGTGATGGTATCAGCGCATAGTTGCTAAGCAAAATTTGGTGCCGTGGTCATTGTTGCCTGCGTATCGCTCAGGGCCTGCAACCAGCGAGCGGGTCTTTGCAGGAAGGCGGCAGGTGACATCAGGGTTGCCCTGCAACCCGCCGCAAGCGGCACCAAAATGCCGCCGATTAGCCCCATGTCGTGATAAGGGGGGAGCCAATAGACACCCGCCGCGTTCAGATCAAAGCCAAACAAATCGACGATGCGTGAAATGTTATCCAGCACGGCTCGATGCGTGATCATCACGCCCCGCGGTGCGCGTGTAGTGCCAGAGGTGTATTGCAGGAAGGCAAGATCGCCCGAGCGGGTGTTTGGCGCAATCCAGTCCGCCGCAGCACTGTGCCCAATCTTGTCGACTGAGATTGTCCGTTGTCAGATAACTTGGGACATCGGAGGGCATGACGCTAAGGAGGGTTTGGCTCTTTCTGTTTGAGGTTACGCGGTTTATGGGAGTTTGAGTAAGCGGCACTGGCGGCTGGTGCGTTCTTTGATTTTCCATCGTTCTTCGTGGATGGCTGGAGCTCGACGGAGGTAGGCGTCAGCCGGTGTAGCGTTGCCGAGGCTTTCGTGGACCCGGCGGTGATTGTAGTGGTCGACGAAGTCGCCGACAGCAGCCTCGAGTGTACCGGGCAGGTAGTGGTTTTCGAGCA
>JBCCYN010000190.1:0-7237 GCA_039189655.1 Pseudomonadota bacterium
CGTACGTCAGTCAGGGCCACGTTGTGTCGCGCGCAAGGGCGACGTCAACCCGTCGGCGTTGAGAAGCTCCCATAGGAGAATTTTGCCGGTCTCTGCCGCCCGCTCCCGGAGCGTTACGCGGGGAAGGTTCAATCCAAAAAATTCCGTAACGGTTTTTTGGGGGTCGGGCATCCTCGGCGGCTCCGCCAAAAGGTCCACCACCAGGGAAAGCCGCATGGCGGCAATGGCGTTGACCGGCCGCACGCCAATCCCGTGGAGTTCGGCAAGGCCGGCAAGGTTTTGCGCCGGGCGGGCAATGATGCGGCCATGGGCGGCGGTGAGCGCGGTGCGGTCGTCGGCCACGAGGGCGGCGAAGCGCTGGCACCGTTGCCAATGGCTCACGAGGGTAAGCGCCAGGGTGGTTTTTCCCGAGCCCGGCGCGCCGCGGATGAGAACACCCGCTTCCCCAAGGGCAACGGCGCCGGCGTGGACCGTGGGCGGTTTGGCCACGGGCGATCAGTTCACCGACGGCAGGCGGACTGTAAAGCGCGCGCCGGCCACATTGCGCTCCGGCCCCAGGGTGGTGCGGTAACGGTTTTCAGCAAAAATCTCGCCGTTGTGGGCTTCGATGATCTGTCTGGAAATGGCGAGCCCGAGCCCGGAATTGTTGCCGAAGGAGCTTTGTTCGGAGCGGTCGGTGTAAAAACGCTCGAAAATTCGCTCCAGCATGTCTTCGGCAATGCCGGGTCCCTCGTCGTCCACCACCACCTCGATGAAGTTGGGAAAGCGTTGGACGGTGGTGACCACGCGGCCGCCTTCGGGGGTGAAGGAGCGCGCATTGTCGATGAGGTTGGTAAAGACCTGGCCCAGGCGGCTGTCGTTGCCGATGACCTGGAACGCGTAAGGGTCGTCGGGGCCGCGAATGACGAGATCCACCGCCTGGTTGCGCTCGGCGGCAATCTCCGCCTGGGTGTCCACCACCAGCTGCAAAATGTCCACGAGGTCCACCCGTTCGTAGCGGTAGCGGTTCAGCTCCGCGTCGAGTTTTGAGGCGTCGGAAATGTCGGAGATGAGACGGTCGATGCGGCGCACGTCATGCTGGATCACATCAAGGAGTTGGGCGCGGGCTTTGTCGGTGCGGGCGAGCGGCAGGGTTTCCACGGCGCTGCGCAGGGAGGTGAGCGGGTTTTTCAGCTCGTGGGCCACCTCACCGGCGAACGCCTCGATGGAATCGATGCGCGCATAAAGGGCAACGGTCATGTCGTGCAGGACGCGCGACAGCTCGCCCACTTCACCCCGGTCGCGCAGCTCCGGCATGGGGGTGGAGATCCCTCCCCTGCGGATGCGGTCGGCGTCGGCGGCAAGGCGCCGGATGGGCCGGGTGATCATGGCCGCAAGGGTCGTACAGATGAAAACCGCCACCAGCGCGGCGATGAGAAAGATCTGAACGATGGCGATCTCTTGGGCGCGGGCGACGGTGGTCACCGCCCCCTCCTCGCTGCGAAGGTTCACCGCCGCGACCACTTCCTCCCCGGCAAACACCGGCGTTGCCACCGAAACGATGATGTTGCCGGTGTCGTCCACCCGCAGCTCCGCCGACTTCACCCCACCAAGGGCGGCGGCCACCTCCCGAAATTCCGCCGCCGGTGCATCGGGGGTGGGTTCGGCCGGGAGCGGCGGCGTGACGAGGCTCCCCACAAGGTTGCGCCAGATCGCCGCCGCGAGGCCCGCATTGAGGGGCGGGGCACCGTTCTCCGGCCCATCGGCGTTCTCCCGCTCGCTGAGGGCGATGGTGCTATCCACCAGCCGGGCCCCATCGGCACCGAACACCCGCAGGCGGGTTTGAGAACCCTCCAGCACGTCCTGCAGCACGGTTTCAAAGGCGGTGCGATCAAACCGCGTGCTTACGGCGGGGGGGCGCGGGCGCTCTTCGTTGTTCGATTCGGGAAGCTCCTCCGTGACGCGATAAAGGAGGGCCGGATGTTCGCTGTCTTCACCGACAGACGCGTTGGAGATGGCCGAAAGCAGCGCGTCGGACTGGACGAGAAGGCTCTGGGCCACCGCGTCCGCAGCCGCGCCGCGCAGGTCGCTCACCCGCAGCGTCGCCGCAAGGATGATGAAGAGGCCGACGATGGTGATGATGGACAGCTGCAGCGCAAGGCGGGAAAAGCCCAGCGTCGAGGCGCGCAAAAACCGCCCGCGTCGCTCGGCGAACACTGCCGGCGGCGGGGTTTTGAAGCCGTCCTGGGACCGGGCCTCGATCGCTACCACGCCCCCTCCACCTCAAGCGCGGGCCCCCGCCCCTGAGGTGTGCGCGCTTTGGCGAGGGCCGGAGCCGGGCCGTGCGCGCTGCCTGAAGGGCCGCCCTATTCGTCCTTGAACCGATACCCCACACCGTAGAGGGTTTCGATCATCTCGAAGCTATCATCGACTTCCTTAAACTTCTTTCGCAACCTCTTGATGTGGCTGTCGATGGTTCGGTCGTCGACGTAGACGTGATCATCGTAGGCGGCGTCCATGAGCGCATTGCGGCTCTTTACCACGCCTGGGCGTTGCGCCAGGGACTGCAGAATCAGGAATTCCGTAACGGTGAGCACCACCGGCCGGTCCTTCCAGGTGCAGGTGTGGCGCTCCGAATCCATCACCAGCGACCCCCGTTCCAGGATGCGGGAGGTGTCGGGCTCAGCTTCGGTCACCGCAGCTCGGGCCTGGGCGCGGCGCAGCACCGCCTTGATGCGCTCCACCAGGAGGCGCTGGGAGAAGGGTTTGCGGATGAAATCGTCCGCGCCCATTTTGAGGCCGAACAACTCGTCGATCTCGTCATCCTTAGAGGTGAGGAAGATCACCGGCAGGTCCGTCTGCTGGCGCAGGCGGCGCAGCAGTTCCAGCCCGTCCATGCGCGGCATTTTTATGTCGAGCACAGCAAGGTCCGGTGGGCTCATGCTGAGGCCCTCTAGTCCGGACGCCCCGTCATTATAGGTGTCGACCTCGAACCCTTCGGACTCCAGCGCGATGGACACGCTGGTCAAAATGTTGCGGTCGTCGTCGACCAAGGCGATGGTTGCCATACGTCCACCCGATACATGTTAGGCCTCTAGGGCCCATCTGCTTCGACCAAGGGGGCACCTTTGTGGGCGAATTGTGGCGACTGCCCCGAAAATGGCGTCTTGAATGTGAAATTGCCACCCAATGGAGGGTGATTTGATGGCGCAAATGTGGACGCCAGCCACGGCCGCCCGCTGGGCCCGGGGCCTCGTTCACGAGGCCAGGGAGGCGGCGTTGGGCTCGCTGGGTGCGGACGGACAACCGCACGTTTCCCATGTGGCGGTGGCGACTTTTTGCGACGGCTCGCCCGTTTTGCTGATTTCAGACCTTGCCGTGCACACCAAGAATTTGCGGCGGGACAACCGGGCGTCGTTGTTGTTTGTGGCGCCTTTTGAGGCCGGAGACACCAACGCGCGGGCTCGCGTGACCTTGGACGGGACCATCGCCGAGGCGTCGGACCGGGATCTTGCCAAGGCGCGGTTTTTACGCCGGCAGCCGGACGCTGCGGATTATGCCGACTTTGGCGACTTCAGGTTTATGCGGCTCAACCCCGAGGCGATCCATCTGGTGGCGGGGTTCGGGCGCATTACCTCGCTGGAGCCCGGCCAAATTCTCGCGCAGACCGAGGCGGCCGACGCCATTGCGAAAATGGACGCCGGCGGGTGCGAGCATATGGACGAGGACCACGCCGATGCCATGGAATTGATGGCGACCAGGCTCGGCGATGGTCCGCCGGGCGAGTGGCGGGCTGTCGGGCTCGATCCCCTGGGCATCGACATGGCGAACGGCGAGCAGGTTTTGCGCGTGGAATTCGACGAGCCGGCGACCAACGGCGGCATGCTGCGCCGCGCGCTCAAGACGTTGACCGACCGGGCGCGGGCGGCGGAAGGCTGAGCGCTTCGTTTTGGTGGGTTTGACCTACGCCGATGGATCGTGCGGCTCGAACCGGCCGAGGCGAACGGCGGTCTGACCCGGCCAGGTGCGCCGCGTGGGCATGATAAGGACGCAGTCGTCGTGGGGTGTGGTGATCGGGGTGTCACCGTCGTTGGCAATGACGGTGCCGGCCTGAGGGATGACTTCCATCCCGCGGAACTCGTCCACGAAGGCAAAGTTTTCTGAGGCGATGGTGACGCGTTTTGTGATGCGCAGCACCTTTTGGCTGCTGGTTTCGCCGGGGGACACTTCTGGGTAGATGTGGTCCGTGGCACCGGTGGCGCGCAAAAAGCGCACGGCGGTCTCAAAGGCCCACACCTCGGCGCCGGTCTCCCAGTGCTGGCCGCATTCCACCAGGACGGCGTTCTTTGGCGAGGCCGGATCGATGAACGGGGCAAAGTCCCGCAATCGCGGTCCGGCGGCATGGCCCTCGTCGATGACGATGGTTTCCGGCGCCCCCACGGCTTTGGCAAGGGCAACGCCCTTTGGCGAAGGGCCGGCCATGAGGAGCGGCTCGGTCACGTGCTGCATGGAGTGAATGTCGAGGAGAAGGTCGATGGTCCCCACGAAAGGACGCAGCGCGCGGGCGCGGGTGAGTTCAAGACTTTGCCTGGACGACTCTAAGATCTCGTCCGACCAGAGCCGGTTGAAATCCTCATCGGCCCAGCGCGAATCCATCGGCCGCTCGGCATCGAAGGCGTTATAGGCGTCAAGATTGGCGAAGAAAAAGCTGAGGGTTCCGCGCTTGGGCCGAACCTCCTCGCGCAGGAGCCGGTCGAGGGCGAGGGCGCCGCAGGGCTCGTTGCCGTGCACCACCGCGCAAAGGGCCACATGGGGACCTGGCTCTTCGGCTCGAAAGGTCTGCACGTAGTCGACCCCCTCATTGCCGGCCCGGTAGGGGGAAAGGTCCGGCGGTACGAGCTCCACCGGATATTCCAGGGGCAGTCCGGCAAGGGGATTTGGGTCGGTCATTATGGTTGCCTGCGGGGGTTCGTACTGTGGCGGGCCGGCGCTTTTATTCCGGCGCGGTTGGGGTCGGGCGGTGACGCAATTCTCCCCGGGCTGACCCGCGGGCGCAACGGTGCTTCCATGAAAAGTTTAGAAGCTCTAGCATCCGGGGAACGGAGCGCGTGGGCGATGCCGGCCTTGCGTCTCACCACCAATGGGAGGTTCCTCGACAATGACATCAAGCCGCCACGGCAAAGCCGCGTTGCTAGCGGGTGCTGCCCTCTTCTTCACCACCGCGAGCGCTGGGGCGCTGGAGCTTGCCGAGCCCAACACTCTTACCGTGGGGCTCGCCTCGGAAGCCACGTCCATCGACCCGCACTTTCACAACCTCACCCCCAACAGTCAGATCGGCAAACAGATCTTTGACAACCTCATCAATCAGGGGCCGCGCCAGGAGCTGAACCCGGGCCTTGCCACCGAGTGGGGCCCCATCGATGACCTCACCTGGGAGTTTAAGCTGCGCGAGGGCGTGACCTTCCACGATGGCTCGCCGTTCACCGCCGACGATGTGGTGTGCACGTTCGAGCGGGTGCCGAACGTTCCCAACTCGCCCTCTTCGTTCGAGCTCTACACAAAGGGCAAAACGGTCAAGAAGATCGACGATTTTACCATCCACATCACCACCGAAGCGCCCTACCCGCTGATGGCGAACGATGTGTCGACCATCTCCATCGTCTCCGACGAGAAGGGCTGCGGCGCGACCACCGACGAGTATAACGACGGGACGGCCGCCTTCGGCACGGGGCCGTGGAAGTTCGTGGAATACGTGCCCGGCGACCGCATCGTCCTGGAAGCCAACAAGGACTACTGGGGTGGTGCGCCGGCCTTCGACAAAGCGGTGCTGAAACCCATCAAGTCCGGCCCGGCGCGGGTGGCGGCGCTGCTCGCGGGCGACGTGGATCTCATCAACGACGTCCCCACCACCGACCTTGAGCGGCTGCGCAGCAACGATGACCTCACCATCAGCCAAGGGCCGTCGAACCGGGTGATCTATCTCCACATGGATCAGTTCCGCGAAAACTCTCCCCACGTGAGTGGTAAGGACGGCGGTGACATTAAGAACCCGCTGCTCGATGAGCGCGTGCGGCTTGCCATTTCCAAGGCGATCCACCGCGAAGCAATCCGCGATCGGGTGATGGAGGGGCAGTCCGTCCCCGCCGGTCAGCTCTTGCCGGAAGGCTTCTTTGGCGTTTCGGAAAATCTCTCGCCCATCGAGTACGACCCGGAAACGTCTAGACTCCTGTTGGAGCAAGCTGGTTACGGCGACGGCTTTGCCCTCACGATGCATGGGCCCAACGACCGTTACATCAACGATGCGCGGATCTTGGAAGCCATCGCCCAGATGCTGAACCGGATCGGGATCGAGGCCTCGGTGGAGACCTTGCCGCGCTCAGTGTTCTTCAGCCGTGCGTCGCGGGGCGGCCCCGACGAAACGCCGGAATTTTCACTGATCCTCGCCGGTTGGGGTGCGGGATCCGGGGAAGCGTCATCGCCGCTGCGTTCATTGATCCGTACTGGCGGTGCGTCTAACCGGGGCCGTCACTCGAACCCCGAAATCGACGCGGTCATCGACGAAGCCCTCGCCACGGTCGACGACGAAAAACGTCAGGCCCTCCTCGCCAAGGCTACCGAGATGGCCATCGAGGATTCTGCCATCATTCCTGTCCACTATCAGGTGAACGCCTGGGGGATGAAAGATGGCTTGGCCTACGAACCGCGTACCGATGAGTGGACCCTCACCCAGTACGTCACGCAGACTGACAACTAGGATCCGGCCCTATCCATTTCCTTGCCGCCATCGGTGAAGATGTATCCATCGACAGGAGGTACTGATGGCGGGCGAGTTCTGGCTGAGTGATAGGCAGTGGGCGGCCATTGAGCCGCACCTGCCGAAGAACCAACCGGGAGCGCGGCGGTGGACGACCGGCGCGTCATCCCTGGCATCATCCATGTCTTAAAAAGCGGGTGCCGGTGGCGAGATGTGCCGGCGGTCTACGGTCCGCCCAAGACGATCTGTAGCCGATGGCCCCGCTGGTCGAAGCGCTGCGGGAAGTCAGCCCCGCCGAAGCTCACTGCATCGACAGCACCAGCGCCAAGGCACACAGCTTTTCCGCAGCCTGGGATTTGGCGCGGCCAAAACTGTCGAGGAAGCGCGAAGCCGCCAGGCCAATCACGAGGGACATGATCGCAAGGAGAATCATGATTTCAAAAGCGTGACGCCGGAGGTCTTGGCGCGCGACTTCATTCACAACCACAAGCATACTAAGTTCGA
>JBCCYN010000191.1:0-6992 GCA_039189655.1 Pseudomonadota bacterium
ACCACGACACCCCAAGGCGCGATGGGCTAGCAGCGTGTACTGTTGAATGTCCTGGTAAATATTTGGTTTAAGACTGGCCGGCAGAATGTGGCGAGAGCCCCCCGGCGCGTACTTGGCATCGTAGCCATAAAAACTTTCCGAGACCGGCACGATCTCGATGATATCCCACACCGTTTCGTTGAAACACGCGCACGTTAACTCGCGCCCAGCGATATAGCGCTCGGCCATGATTTCATCGCCATAGGGCCAGTCATCGGAGGCAAGTTCAGCGGGCGGTCTATTGGCGCCTTCAGGAACGATCAGCACCCCAAAGGATGACCCCTCCGCCACCGGCTTTGCCACATAAGGTGGGTCCATAACGTGCCGCTGGGCGGCCTCCTGCCGATGGCAGACCACATGCTCGGCCACAGGAATTCCTGCCGCGGCCATCACCGGCTTGGCCCGGGCTTTATCCATGGCGAGCGCAGACGCAAGAACGCCCGAATGGGTGTAGGGAATTTTCATGTATTCCAGGATGCCCTGCACCGATCCGTCCTCGCCCATGGGACCGTGCAGCGCATTGAAGGCGACGTCGGGCGCCAGCTCTTTCAGTTGCATTGCAAGATCGGCGGTAACATCCACCCGCGAGACGCGAAATCCGCTGGTTTCCAAACCGTCGGCGCAGGCATTGCCCGTCATCAGGCTCACGGGGCGTTCCGCACTGAGCCCGCCCATCAGCACAGCCACATGGGTATTTCGCTCACTCACGATGCGGCGTCCATGGCCATGAATTCCGGGACCGCCTCGCCGGCGGGAACACCGATGCGCTTAATCTCCCATTCCAGCGCAACGCCGCTCTTGGCACGCACCCTGCCCCGAACGGTTTCGCCGAGCCGCTCCAGATCGTCGGCGCTGGCATCGCCCAGGTTGAGCATGAAATTGCAGTGCAGCACTGACATTTGCGCGCCACCCACGGTCAAACCGCGGCACCCGGCGGCATCGATGAGCTGCCAGGCCTTTTCGCCAGGCGGATTCTTGAAAGTAGAGCCACCGGTGCGCGATCGGACGGGCTGGGTCTCTTCGCGTTTTTCGGTGATTTCATCCATGGCAGCAAGGATCGTTTCGCGCTCTCCCGGCTCGCCCTCGAACGTCGCTTCGGTGAAGATGAAATCCGCCGGAAGGGATGAATGGCGGTAGGAAAATCCAAAGTCCGCGTTCGTTAGAACGTGAGCATTGCCGTCCCGGTCGATGGCGCGCGCTGAGACGAGCCTGTCTTTGGTCTCGGTGCCGTAAGCGCCCGCGTTCATGCGCAGCGCGCCGCCGATGGCCCCGGGAATACCCCGCAAAAACTCAAGCCCCTGGATGGATGCGTCCGCCGCTGCCCGCGCTGCCCGCATATCGGCGAGCGCCGCGCCCACCCTTAGCCGGGTACCGTCCGCCTGTGCCTTACCAAACCCCCTTGGCGAAAGGCGGATCACGGCCCCTTCGACGCCGCCGTCTCGTATCAGCGTGTTGGACGCCAAGCCTAAAACGGTGAGCGGGATTTCCTTCGGCAACGCCTTCAAGAACGCCGAAAGATCCGCTTCGTCCTCCGGGGTGAAAAGAAGCTGCGCCGGGCCTCCGACGCGAAACCAAGTAAAGCCGGCGAGGGGCCGGTTTGCCTCAAGCTTTCCCTTGAGGGTAACCCCGCCGAGCCGCGCCGTAATATCCTCAAACGTCACGGCTTTAGCTCGGCCAGTTCGTCGGGAAGGTTTTCAGCCCAGCGCGTGATGGAGCCGGCCCCAAGGCAAATCACCATATCGCCCGACCGGGCCCGTTCGGCGACCATGGCAGCGAGTTCTTCGCGGGCCGGCAGCGCAATGGCATCGCGGTGGCCACGTCCTGCGAGGCCCGCCACGAGAGCGTCCCGGTCGGCACCGGGGATCGGCGCCTCACCGGCGGCGAACACATCGGCGACGAGCACAGTGTCCGCATCATTAAAACACTGGCAGAACTCATCAAAAAGGCTTTCCAGCCGGGTGTAACGGTGGGGCTGAACGATGGCGATGACCCGCCCCTGCGCCGCCTCGCGCGCTGCCGAAAGGACGGCACGGATTTCCACCGGGTGGTGGCCATAGTCATCGTAAATGGCAACGCCGTTCCAATCGCCCACATGGGTGAAACGCCGTTTTACGCCGCGGAAGGCATCAAGGCCGCGGCGGATCGCATCTTCCTCAATGCCAAGCCGATCTGCCACCGCCACCGCCGCCGTGGCGTTGGCCACGTTATGGATGCCGGGCATCGGAAGCGACAGGCCCTCCATTAACCGTACGTCCCCCGACACACGATCCGTCACGCGCACATCAAAGACGGTTCGCGCCCCCGGCCGCACATTCATGAAGCGCACGTCCGCCTGGGGGTTTTCGCCATAGGTGATGATGCGCCGGTCCTCGATGCGCCCCACCATCGCCTGCACTTCTGCGTGGTCGAGGCACATCACCGCAAACCCATAAAAGGGCACATTCTCCACGAACTGTTTGAACGCCGCGCGCACCAAATCGAAGCTGCCATAGTGGTCAAGGTGCTCTGGGTCGATGTTGGTGACGATCGCAATGTCGGCCGGGAGTTTGACGAACGTGCCGTCGCTCTCGTCCGCCTCGGCCACCAGCCACTCGCCCTCGCCGAGCCGTGCGTTAGTGCCGTAGGCGTTGATGATGCCACCATTGATGACGGTGGGGTCGAGGCCGCCGGCCTCCAGGAGTGTGGCGACGAGGCTCGTGGTGGTGGTCTTGCCGTGGGTGCCGCCCACCGCGATCGCCTGCTTGAGTCGCATCAATTCGCCAAGCATTTCCGCCCGGCGAACAATGGGAAGGAGCCGCGCCCGGGCTGCCATCAGCTCAGGGTTGTCGCGCTTCACGGCGCTCGACACCACAAGGACGCTGGCGCCCTCAATGTTTGCGGCAGCGTGGCCTATGGCGACGGGGATTCCCTTGTCTTGGAGGCGTTTGACGTTGGCGCTTTCGGCAAGGTCGGACCCCTGAACCGTATAGCCGAGATTGTGGAGAACTTCCGCGATCCCCGACATGCCGATCCCGCCGATCCCCACAAAGTGTACGGGGCCGATGGCGGCGGTCATCTTCATGGGCGCGATCACGGACGCTCCTCCGCACTGATATCGGTGATCGCAATGGCACCGCCCACCCGCTCGGCAAAGTCGGCCAGCTCTTCCGCCGCCCGGGGCCTACCGAGTCCTTTTGCCGCATCGGCCATGGCAGTGAGCTCGTCAGGCGCGCCCATGAGCGATGCGATTTCGTCAGCAAGGACTTGCGGGGTCAATTCGGCCTGATCGAGACGCTTGGCACCGCCGATGGCTTCCAGGGCGCTGGCGTTAAACGCCTGATCCTGGTCGATGGCGCCCGGAAGCGGCACCAGAAGGCTGGGCCGGCCCATCACCGCCAACTCCATGACGGTGGACGCGCCGGAGCGCGCGATAACGAGGTGGGCATCGGCCATGTGCATCGGAAGATCGCGAAAGAACGGCGCCAGCGTGGCGTCGATGGGCGTTTCTTCGTAGGCGCCGCGCACGCGGTCCATGTCTTCGGGGCGCACCTGCTGGGTGACGGCGAGCCGGCGCTGCAATTCTTCAGGCAGCAGTTTGAGGGCCGGCGGCACCATGTCGGCAAAGGCTCGAGCCCCCTGGCTCCCGCCAAACACGAGGATGCGAAAGGGTCCATCGGCAGGGCCCACAAAGGGCTTTGCCGCCGCCATCACCGCCTCGCGCACGGGCATTCCCACCCGCGTCACGGTGAGGGCCTTTTCGGGAATGCCGCGCACATCGGGAAAGCTCGTGGCGACGTGCGCGTGTCCGGCCAAAAAGTGGTTTGCGCGCCCCATGACCGCGTTCGCCTCATGGACGATGGACGGCACGCCCAAGAGCCGCGCCGCGGTGAGGGGCGCAAGGGTCGGATAGCCTCCAAAGCCCACCGCCACGTCGGCCTTCTTGCGCTTTAAAATCGCCAGCGCTCGCACCAGGCCAACACCGTTGGTGGCCGCCATTTTGGCCGCCGCCAAGGCATTGCGGCCGGCAAGGGTTGCCGCGCCCACCAGGTGAACGCTGTCGGCCGGAAAGGTGTCGAGGAAGGGCTTTGCCCGTCCGTCGGTGATGAGGTGGACCTTATAGCGCCGGGCATGGAGGACGGCGGCGAGCGCCTCGGCGGGAAACAAATGCCCGCCGGTGCCGCCTGCCGAGAGAACGACGTTCACGCCAGCGCCTCCCGCAACACCCGCGTCTCGGTGAAGCGCACCCGCTTTGGCCGCCGCCGGGCAAGGGCAAGGGCAAACCCCATCCCCATGGCCACCGCAATCAGCGAAGAGCCACCATAGGAAATGAACGGCAACGTCATTCCCTTGGCAGGCATCAGTTGGAGGTTCACGGCCATATTGATGAACGCTTGACCGCCGAAGAGGAGGATTAGCCCCGCAAGGGCGAGACGCACGAAGGCGTCCGTTTCGCGAAACGCGTGGGAAAGCCCCCGCAGCACGATGACGGCGAAGAGCGCCAGAATAAGCCCACAGGCGATGATGCCAAACTCTTCCGCCGTTACCGCGAAGACAAAGTCGGTGTGGCTATCGGGAAGGCGCCGTTTGACGATCCCCTCCCCCGGCCCTTCGCCAAACCAACCACCGCGCACAAAAGATTCGATAGAGCGGTTCACCTGGTAGTTGGCGTCTGCGTCCGGATCGAGGAAGGCGTTGAGCCGGTTGGTGACGTGGGGAAGGTAAAGGTAGGCAGACAAGATCCCGCCGAAGCCGACCGCACCGAGGGCGAACACCCATCGCCATTGGAGCCCGGCCAAAAAAATCATCGCCCCCCAGGTGATGGCAATGAGCATCGCCTGGCCAAAGTCTGGCTGGGCCACCAGCGGCGCGACCACCATGGCAAGGAGGAAGACCGCCAAGAGCCGGCCCGGAAGGTCCGGTCGACGCGCCCCTTCGGCGAACAGGAACGCCGTCAACACCACGAACGCGGGCTTGATGAATTCCGCCGGTTGCACCGTGAGCCCGGCCAAGGAAAGCCAGCGCCGCGAGCCTTTTACTTCTACGCCGGCGAAAAGCGTCAAGATGATCCCGGCGAGGGCGGCCACGAAAACGATGAGCGCGACCCGGCGAACCTGCCGAGGCGACAGGAACGAGAACGCCACCAACGTGAGCGCCGCCGGAACCGCATAAAAGGCGTGGCGCAGGACGAAGTGGTAGGTGCCAAGGCCCAGCTTTTCAGCCACCGGCGGCGAGGCGGCAAAGGAGAGGACAAGCCCCAGACCCATCAACGCCAGGAGCGAGATCAAGAGCACCCGGTCCACCGTCCACCACCAGCGGGCAAAGGCTGTCGTTTCGGCGCGACTAACCATGGGCGAGCCCCAGCTTGGCATGGACGAGATCGCGGAACGCATCGCCGCGCTCCTCGAAGGAACGGAACTGATCGAAGGACGCGCACGCGGGCGACAGGAGCACCGTGCCGCTTCCCGCAGCCCGGGCATCGGCAAGGGCAGCGCTAAAAGCTTTGTCCAGGGTGCCGCAGCGATAGGCCGGAAGGGACGGGGAAAGGGCGGCAGAAAAATCCGCCTCCGCCTCGCCGATCAGATAGGCGGAGCGGATGTCATAGCGAGCGGGTTCGAAGCCACTCAGACCGCCAGGTTTGGGGCGGCCGCCAGCGATCCAATAAACATTTTTGAGGGCCCGGAGCGCCGTTTCAGCCGAGCCCACATTGGTGGCTTTGGAATCGTTGACGAAGGTGAGAGCACCATCGCGGCCCACCTCCTCCATCCGGTGCGGCAGGCCCGGGAAAGATTCGAGGTGCGCCAGTGCATCGGCGGGGTCGAGATCAAGGGGCAGCAAGCAGGCAAGGGCAGCAGCGGCGTTCTTTATGTTGTGAATGCCGCGCAGCGCCGGCGCGTCGGGGAGTGTGCCCATGCGTTCACCAACGCCGCTGCGCTCCACATAAATACCCCAGCCGATGGGAACGTCTCGAACGTGGGGAGGCTTATCAAAGCGTTGGCGCTCCACATCGCTCGCAATGGCAACGGCGCCTTTATAGTCCGCGTCCCAAAACACATCCTTGGTGGAATAGGATGGCCGGCGCGGATGGCCCTCGTTCGGCTGGAACGGATCGGCGCAAAATCCGTAGACGGGTCTTCTTTGGTGAGCGGAGGGTTTTGGGGAAATGACGCGCGTAAAGCGGCGGGCGTAAAGGTTGGCGGTCTCGTCCTCGTGGCCCAGAACCACGGCGGCGGAATGATCGAGGAGCGAGGTCTTGATGGCGGCGTAGGCCTCAAAACTCCCGTGACGATCGATGTGATCGGTGCTGACGTTGAGAAGAACGCCCACGTCTGGCCGCAGACCCGGCGCAAGGTCGATCTGGAACGACGACACTTCCAGGACCACCACGCCGTCGCGGGGGTCAAGGTCCAGGGCCGGCTTTCCAATATTGCCACCCACCTGGCAGTCGACCCCCATCGCGCCAAGGATGTGGCCCAGCAGCGCCGTGGTGGTGGATTTTCCATTGGTCCCGGTGATGGCGACGAGTTTGATGCCGGGGAGCCGCGCCCGGCGCTCGCGGTCGAAAAGTTCTATGTCGCCGATGATTTCTATGCCGGCGTCCTTCGCGCGCGTCACCGTCCAATGGGGCTTTGGATGGGTGAGCGGGACGCCCGGCGCGAGCACCAGAGCATCGAAGGTCGAAAAGTCCGCGTCGTGCAGATCGAGGGTGGCAAGGCCAGCGTCTGCAGCCGAGGCAAGCTTTTCGGCGTTGTCGTCCGCGCAAACCACGTCCGCCCCTCCGGCCGCCAGCGCGCGGGCCGTCGCCAGCCCCGATCCGCCGAGGCCAAAGACGGCGGCGCGTTTGCCGGCGAAGGGGGTGACCGCAATCATCTGAGTTTTAGGGTCGACAGGCCCACCAGAGCGAGAACGAAGGCGATGATCCAAAAGCGGATCACCACCTGCGGCTCGGTCCACCCCATCTGTTCGAAATGATGGTG